>NZ_JBVGOY010000014.1:0-35583 GCF_058188655.1 Macrococcus sp. CoH-51_TC_04 | reverse complement strand
AACATACTGAGTGAATCCCTAGGATTCTATATGAACTAGATTTGTCAGGGTGGCTAACTTGTAATTGCAATTTAGAATCAACTTTCGATATTTTATTAGCTATATTTCTATTAATTTTCCCATCAGATGTAATAGCATTTACTGAAAGAAATGGTACTCCCTCTTCTGTATATTTTGGAGTTTCATGAGGTCCATCAGTAATTGGTCGTGATAGACAATTTCTGAGTTTGGTCACTTTCCAACCAGACGGTATTTCTCCAATCCACTCAACTCCACTATCTTTCATTTCTCTACTCAACATTACTCACCTCTTTGCCAGATAATGCTTCGAAGTTAGCAACAATTGATTCTTCTAATTGTTTTATTCTTTCTGCGATTACTTCTGAAGGTTCTGGTGCTATGTATTTATAGAACAATCGAGTGAATGGTATCTCATATCCTACTTTATCTTTCTTGCGATCCATCCATGCGTCTGGATTGAACGGGATAACTTCTCTCTCAAAGTATTCTTGAATATCTTCTTTTAACGGAATATCTTCTGTATCTCTCGCATTTTTATCTGCTACAGGCTTTCCTTTTTTCAAGATGATATTACCTTCTTCATCTTTCTCTGGCGACTCTATCGTTACCTTTGTATAACCAAACTCTTCGTTATCAAAGATTTTTGATTCCACTCTCTTGTCATCTAAATGATATTCTTTGTTTTCAAATTCACCATAAGCTTTAACAATCATCTCACGACAATACTCTTTAATCTCTACACGTTTATTACCGATGTTCTTTCTTCTCTTTTCATACATATGAGAAGCATCGATTAATTGCACTTTCCCTTGTCTTTCTAGCGATTTATCCTTCGTAATAATCCAAATATATGTTGAAATCCCTGTGTTATAGAATAAGTCAGTTGGTAATTGAATAATTGCTTCTAACCAATCATTTTCAATAACATATTGACGAATCGCACTTTCTCCACCGCCTGCATTTCCTGAGAACAACGCTGATCCGTTATGTATAATTGCCATACGCCCTGTTTCTTTTAATTTTGAGATACCATTAAGTTGGAATAATAATTGACCATCACTAATCTTTGGTAATCCCACACTGAAACGACCATTCTCACCTTCCTCATGTTCTGCTTTAACGGCATTTTGATCCGATTTCCAGTCAATACCAAATGGAGGGTTCGAGATACAATAATCGAATTTATAACCTGGGAAACCATCTTTAGATAATGTACTACCGAGTACCATATCATCAGGGTTCCCACCACGTATCATCGTATCTGATTTAGCGATAGCATAAGTCTCAGGGTTAAGTTCTTGACCAAACGTTCTTACAGTCGCCTCTTTATTGAAGTCTTTAATACGCTCCTGCATAGCTGACAACATCTGTGATGTTCCCATTGTCTGGTCATATACTGTTTTTACCGAATCATCTTTTGTCAAAGTATCAATATCTTCAGATAATAGTAAATCAGTCATTAAATAAATGATATCTCTACTTGTAAAATGCGCTCCCGCTTCTTCGTTATAGCTTTCTGAGAACTTACGTACTAATTCTTCAAAGATATAACCCATGTCTGTACTCGTTACTTTATCTGGTCCTAAATATGATTCTTTTTTGTTGAATTCCTGAATAACATAGAATAATTTATCATTGCTCGCTAAGTTTGAAATTTCGATATCAAATTTAAAGTTCGCTAAAATATCCTGCATATTATCTGAAAATCCATTAAGATACGCTCGGAAGTTTGTTTCAATATTGGCTGGATCAGCAAGTAGTGTGTCAAATGAATACAGACTTGTATTATAAAACTGATAACCAGATGCTTCTTTTAAGAAACTTTCTTTAAATGACTGATTGGCATTTTTAAATTGCTCGTTAACCTCTAATACTTTTTCTTTTGTCGGAAGTAAAGTGTCATGTAATCTTTTAATAACCGTCATCGGAATAATAACTTTTCCGTATTCATGGGGTTTATAAAGCCCTCTTAAAATATCTGCTACGTTCCAAATAAGATTAGCTTGTTTTTGTACATTAATATTTGTTTGATTTGTTCTTAATTGTTCTGACATTTTATAATCTCCATTCTTACATAATTATCCTGTCATTAATAAATATAGCATAATAATAGCTACTGAAAACATATAGTTTTAAAAGCGTTTTTATAAAAGAGCATCGCCTAAAACTAAGCGATGCTTCAAGTTTCTATATTAACCATTACTGCTTTATTTTTAATCTACTTTCTTCACAAACACTTCATTTCTCACTTCATCTGGAATGATGCCAAAGAAATAATTCTCTATCTGCTCCCAGAACCATTGTGTATGTTTCAACTGCTTATCTTGAAGATTATCTCCATCAAATTCTTTAGTAAATAAATATTTCAACATTGCTAACCCTATTTTATGAGAAGTGTATTGATGATTCAAAATTTCATTCGTATACTTCTTCGGCTTAGCTACGGCGTTTTCAAGCGGATACACTGAGTTGATACGAAGTGATAATGTCGGTGTTTCTCCACTTGAAAGGTGATAGCTTAATTTTCCGAGGCCTTCTAGTAAACCAAGAATAATAGTATAGTTATTAATCTCTTCTTGCTGATTCCTTACTATGTAATAACTATATTGTTGTGGCGGCATTGCAACTGATATTTCTTTATTGAATAATTTGTCTACATAGTAGCGTAATTTATCAAATATATCGTTATAAGTATTCGATATCTTGAACTTATCATCAGCTAATACTGTGATGCCGCTTACTTTATTTACTTCACTTGCTTTTAACAAACTATTTATCAGTAACATGCTGAATTGCTCGTTAAATTTGGATTTTAGTATTGTTCTTAATTGATAAGCGAGTTGTTTTTCGTCAAAATGATTCCCTTTAACAGCAAATGTTCTAAACGCCTCTTCACATTGATTTAATATCTCAAGTATTTCTTTCTGAAGATCGCTTACGTCTTCTTCTTTAATCGTAATGTTGTATGCAATCGGTAGTTTCTTAAGTAGTTTATCAAATTGAAGTTCATCATCACCGATTGCCATAAAGAACTTAAACTGAGGATATGAATATCTATCCGCATAATATTTTTTCCAGTATTCTCCTGTCTTAAATTTATATACTTGTTTATAGTACTCACCGCTTGTATGTTCTACAAATTCAAAGAATGGTGCATACTTCTTAAGTTCTATGGTAGATAATAAGTCCTCGTTTACGAGGATATAATCTTCACCATTTACTTCTCCAGGACGTGTTACAATAGGTGGATATTTAATGTTATTCTTAAAATCATTCTCGATTGTAAGAAGTGCGAGCTTCACTTTGTTCTCTGGGTCATCGTTAGATGATTCTGTCTCACCTTTAGCAAATATATGTGCAAATTCTTTCGGATTGATTACTAAGTTACGCTTATAACGATTCGCTTTATAAATTTTAATTAATTTATCCATCACTGCGAGTAATTCTGATTTTTTGATTGAGGACATGGCATACATCTTCTTCACTTCATTGAAGTCTTTTTGCAGATAATCTACTTTAGCATGACCTATCATCTTAGGATCACGCGCTGCACGACCTATTTCTTGTACGAAATCTAGCACATTTCCCGTCATACCATAATGATAGACTCTTTTAATATCAGGTACATCAATTCCCATACCAAATGCTTTGGTCGCTAAAATAACGGGTTTTTCACCATTTAAGAAAGCATTGAAATTCAGTTCCTTTTCATGAGGTGCAAGTCTTCCATAATAAACTGCTATCTTATCTTTTGTTCTTTCGGCATTCGTATCTACATATTTTAAGAAGCTGTGAATTTGTTTAATCGTTGGGAAGTAAATAAGTAGTTTTTCATTCTTTTTTAAAGCGTCCTTAACTGTTTTAAGTGTTAACTCTGTTTTTATCTTCATTGCATCATTTTTAAATTTCGTCTTATCTTCTTTTTCAACGTTCGATATCTGCAATAGCAGGTTATCCTTCTTAACGCTTCCGATATATTTAATGACAGATGTAAGGTTTAATGTAGATTTAATTTCATCTAACATACTGTTTTTACCTTCGACTATCGCTGTTGCAGTAAACGTTACAATCGGAAAGGTCTGATTCGCTCTCAGTTTTGATACATAGCTACCCATATACCAATAATCAGGTCTAAAACTTTTACCCCATGTCGTTACAATATGCGCTTCATCTACAATAAATAGTCCAATTGGTCGTTCACCTATTAAATTTGCGATATCACCACGACTTAATAATGTTTCAGAAGAGATGTAAAGAAGGTCAATACTACCCGCTTTAATTTCTGCTTTAATTTTTTCTTTTTCTAATGGAGAAATGCCAGAATTAATCGTCTTAGCATTCTTGATATTTCTTCGCTTTAAGCTTTCTGTCTGATCATTCATTAAACCAATGAGTGGTGAAATGACGATTGTAATCGGATTTTTATCTTTATACTGCTCGGCTAAATACAGAGCTGGAATCTGGAACATCAATGATTTTCCTGCTCCGGTAGATGCCGTAATAAAGATGTCGCGTGGCAGTTCTCCATTCATGCCCTTTTCTGCTTGGCTCACGATATCATCGATAATTTGAGCCTGGCTTATGTTAACTACTTCTCTAGATGCTGTAGTGTTTTTATAGAATGGCAGTTCTTTGAATCCATCATAACCCCAGTATTGTTTCAGGATTCGTGTATAATCATTTTCTCTCGCAATAATTCTCTTTTGAGAAGAACTGATCACAACTTTAATACGTCCATCGAATTCATTATTCAATGTTTCAAGGTAATCTTGGATTTGACTATACTCATCCATATTTGCGAACATGATATAATAATTTGGTGTAGTATTTCTTAGTTTCTCAATTAATTCTATTACTTTCGACTGCTCCGTACTAATATCAATGAGTTGATTTGATTCGATTGCATTAACATCTTCTGTAACTTCAAGGGGGTGTTGACCATGATAGACCGTGCGAATTGTCATCTCTTCAATCTCGCTTAGAAATTCGTTATAGATTACGTAGTATTGATGGTTAAACTCGATTACCATACCATAGATTGCATTAATAAATTCATCAAAATCTGTGGCGCTATATTTAGGATTGGTAAAATTATTTTCATAGAACTTATGTATATCTTTAAGTGCGTAGTTATGTGGATATATTCCAGGATAAATATTATTTTTTAAGATGATGATTTCATCAAATTCATATTGTATTACTTCTCCATAGATAAAGAATTCCTCTGGCGTTACCCAAGCATATTCTTTATCGTAGTTTCTAACTTCTCTGACGATTTTTCTTTTCTCAGCACTACCTACCGCGTAATGCTCATCTAAAAAACCATTGAGTTCAAAATCAAATAACTTATTACTTTCTTTCTCTAAATCACTTATACTAAATCCTTCTAATATGTATAAACTTTTTAAACTAGAATCGTGGTTAATCATTAATTTGCCTCCCAATAATCTCTAAAATTATTTATCACTTGATGTCTGCTCAATTTTCTCAGAACATTTTTCTCAATTTGTCTTATTCTTTCACGTGTAACCCCATGTTCTTCGCCGATTTCTTCTAGCGTCATGACGTTCGTTCCATTAAGTCCAAATCTCTTGATAATAACATCTGCTTCACGTGGTTTAAAATCACTATTAAGTAACTCATTGATATATTGAGTCAATGTCTTTTTAAAGACTTCATTTTCTACTAAATCATCACCAAACATTGCATGATTTTCTTCAGTAGGTTCTATTATAAAATCCCCTATTTCAGAATCCTGATCTTCACCTATATATGTAGATAAAGACACTTGCGCTTTATTAAATAGATGGTCATATAATAAAAGCTTTTCTATTTGTTCTTCTGACAAGTCACTATGTGCTTTAATATCTGCTATCATTAGCTGCATAGAATCATAGTCTTTATTACGTATCACTTTACGTATCTTATTCAAAGACTCTTGGACATGTACCGGTAAACGGATAATACGACTCTCATCTGCATAGCCGCGGCTAATCGCTTGTTTAATCCAGTGCGTTGCGTACGTTGAAAATTGATAGCCTCTCTCTATATCAAATCTCTCTATCGCCTTCAGAAGTCCTTTCTGTCCAAACGAAATAAAATCATCTAGTTCAAGTCCTCCTTTAGGCTTAGCATTATAATATTGTAGTGCTATCTTTTTTACGAGTTGCTGATTGGCGATGACAATTCTTTCGAATGCTTCATCGTCACCATCCTCTTTAAGTTGAGAAAAATATTCTTCATTATTTTCAAAAGATATAATACTATGTTTATTAAAATCGTCTTCAAAGGTTTTACTATGTATAAATTCAGCGCTATCTTCAGCGATATAACCTTCTGCTAATAACGCAGCAGCTAAATCAAAATTCTCATTTTGATCTTTATTTGGCTTTTCGACGTATAATTCCTTAGTATCATATTCCTCTATATCACAATTATCCGTAACGATAAATTGAAACCCAAATTTGTTAATAAATTCCTTACCTTTATCATAATCAGAGAATAATTTATCATAAAGATAGGGGGCAGTTACAACAACGTTTTTATCCAAGTCAGCTTTCAGTTCTTCGTAAGTTAAATCAATACTTTTTTCAGGAAATTTACCATTTAAGAATTCAATCAATTTCAGTTCATGTTTATTCATATCATATTCCTCGATTCAATTAATCCTTTTGTGTATCCGCTTACATTGATTATACACTTTTTTATCCAGAAAATTGGCGCATTTATAATAAGTTATCCAACATTCACCAGTTCAAATAATGCTGATTTTTGTATCGCTGTTTTTAGATTTGTTTTATTGATACCGAGCTCTTTATTTTCTTTTCTTAAGATATGTACCTTAGGATATATAACTTCCGATCCATCCTTTAATTTCTTCAATCCACTACTCTCATTCCCCATGCCTTTAACTGAATGCGGCATCGCACCTATAAAGATATCGGAGTATTTTGTTGAATACTCCAATAATCTTAGGTCAAAGTTTGTAGCTTCTTCATATGCCACGACTTCAAATTGTCCTGGAATACTTGCTGCCTTGAATATACCATCAATGTCCTTCTTCTTAATGGAGCCATTGCTAAGACCTATAATGAGTATCTTAGATTTTTCATTAAAGCTGATATTTCGTGCCTTCTCAGTTTCAAGTTCATATTTCATTTTGAATGATTCTATATTCCCAATACGGTTCTCCATGATGGCTTCACGCTTAATTCTCTCGAAGAGTCCATCCAGCATATCCATCAGCATGTCATATTCCAGTTGCATTAATATTCCTCCTTATTAAATTTATTAAAGATAGTCGGCAGTTTTTCTTTAAATCGCTTTATATTTTTTACCATTCTTTTATAGTCAGCTAACTCTAATTTCATCTCATCTGCAATCATTTCCATCTCATCATCTGATAATACTGGAATGAGGTAATCTGCAAGTTTCTTATTAGTAATAGTAAAGATGACACTTCCTGTATTCATACGTTCAATCATGTTCATTCCCGTTTCACTATTCATATACGCTAACAGATAGTAAGGATTGATTTTATTCATATTTGGTCTGATAATCGTAATATTTGAGCTTACAATGACTTGTTTCTCAGCAACTGCTTTTTCAATAATAGCAACTTTAATCTTAGATCCACGGCTTGTAATTACAAGGTCATTTTCTTGTACGAGCATCTTACTATGAGTATCTAAGAGTTCCTGGCTGATCGGTTGGTTTAACTCATCAATATAGATATCATTTAGATCACTTAAGTTTAACAAGTATCCTGCAGGAACTTTGTCTTTATCTTCATCAAGTGTTGTCTTATTGATATCTCTTCCACGCAATAATGTAGATGTTAACTTAGAAAGAGGCTGTGGATTAATAAGCATATTTTCTCCATTTTTTAAATGTATAAGCGGGTGCAGGTTATATTCCACTTTTTCTAAATCTTGTTCTGTAATATCAATCCCAATATCTGAATGGGTCTCCAAAGCTTCAACAATACCATTGATATTATCGTTACTAAGTGATTTTTTGTTACGCTTCGTACCTTCAATATATTCTTCGCTGGCATCTATAATACGAATTTTTTCGTTTTGTTCTGTCGTCATCACTAACATGTATGTCGGCATCTGTATATGTTCCATCAACCCAGCTGGTAATTGAATAACGGCCTTCAAACACTTCTTATGAACAAGTTGCTTTCTAATCTCTTTATCACGTATGGCATTCAATGCCGCTCCTCTGACAATGCTGATACCGACGCCATCTTCTTTCAGTGCTTCCAATACTCGCAAAGTGAAGATCCAGTCAGAAATCGAGATACGTTCAAGATTATATTCGGTTTTAATATTTAAATTTTGACGTAGCTCTCTTTTGATGTTGCCAAGAAACGGCATATTACAATAGACCATGTCATACTTCTTGCTATTCCAGTTAATAAGCGAGTCCATCGTCTGAAGCTCTATATTATTAATTCCACTGAGTTGTGTTAGAACTCTGGCCATCTTGACGACATGTGGATTTATCTCTTCGCCACTATAAGATTTACCAACCTCTTCTTGATACAGGGTACGTATAAATTGCGCACTCCCTGAAGCAATGTCTAATACAGTCCCTTTTGTATTCGCATATCGTTTAAAAATAGCAAGTGCTAATCTATCTCCTGCTCTAAACTCGTACGTATCAGAAACGCGTTCATTTTGTTTAACAATATAGAATAAGTCAATTAACTCTTGGTTAGACATTTGTTTTAATAATCCGATGAGTTTCTCTTTCATCGCTTCATCACGAATATTGAGATTAGATACATCAAATACTCCATCGCTTAGCCATCTATCGTAAATATCAATAATATCAAGCGAATTAATAGATGAAGCCCCTCTAGCACTGTCCAATATAGACCAAACTTCATTTACGTATTTCAAATAAGACACTCCTTTTTGGTTAACTTTAACCTTTTATAATACAACTATAATACAGCATATTTTGAATGTCAATGAATTTGGTTTATTTTAACCTTTTTATTTTTTAGTTAAATTTGCCTAAGTCATAGCTGTTTCAACAGTGCCCACTTATTTGAACTTAAATTAACCCCACTCACCTGTACAACTTCTCCTGCTACTTTGTTTGCGAATGTCAGTGCAGATGTGTCATCCATTCCTTTAGCAAGGCTCGATATAAATGCACCTGCATGGCTGTCTCCAGCACCAATCGTATCTTTAACTCTCACGATTTCTCCCGGTACATGCGTAACCATACCGTCATATATCATTGCACCTTGCGCTCCTTGTGTTACGACAATCTTGTTATGAGTTTTCTCATACAACATTTCAAGTGCCGCTTCAACCGTAGCACACCCTGTTTGTTCCTTAATCTCCTGTTCATTCAAGTGTATAATCGGTGACAGTTGATACACGCGGTCCATACGTTCTTGAGGAATCAAGTTCCCGCGTGGTCCTGGTGCGAAGATGATTGTTGCATCAACATTGCTTAACGTATCAATCAACTGTTCTCCATCACGTTCTTCAATTTCTAGCCCGCATATATAAACATACTTGTAATCATCTAAATTCAAACCATCTAACCACTGTGGATTAAACGTATACTCCACACCATGATGTGACATAAATGTACGTTCGCCGTGATGTTCAACGAAACAATAGCAGCATCCGTTCTCTCCCTCGACGCGTACTTCAGTTTGTATCCCTTGCTTCTCCAGCTCACGTGCGACAAACTCCCCGTACATTCCTGTGCCCACAGGGGATACAAATGTATAAGGCACACCTAGATGATGTAATACTGACACTACATTGTATGCACATCCACCAAGTGCCATCGTCTGATTTGATATATGTACGTCACCTGCTGTCGTTGGTAGCTGATCTACATTAATCACTACGTCACAGACTGTTGATCCAATAATTAAGCATTTGTCCATAGCACACCTCATAAGTTTTTCTTTCATTATACTACTTATCAACTTTTAAGATGGTGTCTACAAATGATATAGTGAAAATGCTGCAGATCTATAGCATAGACACTGCAGCATTTTCATATTATTTCCCAAATATCATTTGTTCAAATTCTTTGCCGAATTGTCCGCCAATATGCGAACTCATCGAGACAGCAATCAGTTGATTCTTTTTATTAAAAGCACCTTCAAAGTAATGATTTTTGAATTTGTAATATACACTTATTTCATTATCGATTACTTGCACTTCAGCATAGTTTTTACCATACATTTTGATAAATTGTTGTTTCGTAATCTTACCTTTTTTAACGGGCATTATAATTGCGTATGTCTTTAGATGATCATTCAGAAAGAATACGCTATCATACTTTCTTTGAATATATTTCGATTTAATCTTTTTGTTCTCAAGACTATACGTCATTATTGTCTCTGATGATTTGTCGACTGATTCCATAGGTACCTTATTGACAACTGTCTTTCCATTAACAGTGACTTTCCCCTTCTTCACCGCATTAATAAATGCCTTAGACTTTACAAATTGATAGTTATTACCACTATACCCATTGTACTTATAGTAGTATCCTGCAGCATTTGCCGGTGTTGAAATACTGATTATTGAAAGTACAGCAATCAGTGCAATGAATAAATTTCTCAAACGTTTCATGACATTCTCCTTATTTTGTATATTTTGTATTATTATATACAAAATAAGGTTATCAAGATACACTATTATTGTTTCTTTATTATATTTAATTGTTTATATATTAACTTCTATTTTAAAGCAGTCCCGAGTTCCTTTATCTCCCCCGGTCCGACCTGACAGCATCCGCCGATGATCTTCACTCCTTTTTCTTTCCAGCGTGGTGCCGCTTCAACAAGCGATGCATCCTCCCGATCAATCCATACTTTGTGAACTGCATCATATTGACGTCCACTATTAGGGTAGAGTATTAACGACTTGTCACTTAGTGCGATCAACTTATCCACTGCTGCATCGATGACGTTCACGCTTGTACAGTTCACACCGAATGCTAATACATTTTCAATCTCATTCACTACTTCAATCACTGCTTCAAGTGGTGTGCCATCTGACAGATGATCATGATCTTTCAGTGTCACTGAAATCCATGCCTCAATATGTGGATAATCAAGCAGCAGTGTTCTCACTGCTTTAATTTCTTCTATATTAGGGATGGTCTCAAACGCAAAGACACTTATACCTGTTTCGATTAGTATATCTAGTCGTTCTTTATGATACTGAATATAATCAGCTTCAGTTTCTTCATAGTCCCCTGTATACTCTGAGCCATTACCGAGCATTGCACCATACGGCCCAAGTGATCCTGCAACGATTGCTCGATTGCCTGCTGCACGCGTTGCGAGTTCCACTGCTGTCGCTAAATATGTGCGTGCGGCTTCTTTATCAATGCCAATATTTAAGAATGATTGTACAGATGCCTGGTACGTATTGGTCAGTATAATCTCTGCACCGCTATCCACGAATGCTTTATGGACTTTATACACCGCTTCCGGATTGGACTGAATTAAGTTCGATGACCATAGTTCGTGTTTCACATCGTATCCGAATTGTTCTACAGTCGTTCCAAAGCCTCCGTCTAATATTACGATGTCTTGCTGTAACTTATCTCGTAGCTGCATGAATATGTGCTCCTTTCTTCTTCAGGAAATAATGAATTAGTCCGACGATAATACAGAATGGTAATCCAATCAGTGTCGCAAGTCTTTGGTTCGGGTCAAAGAGTACGCCGATTGTAGAAATAAGACATAATGCAAATCCTGCTACCGGTAGGATATATGCTGTACGTTGTGTAACACCTTCTCTTCTTAATTGATTGAACCTCGCCACACAGATGCTCATCCATACAACGACTACGGCAAATCCTGCAACAGAGACCAGTACTAAATAGACAATCGTCGGTGCAATCACACTTGATAACAGGCTGAGTAATGCTCCAGCTAAACTAATGATTGTCGCGTTAACCGGCATACCGTTCTTATTCAGCTTTCTTGCGATTGGTAATACATTATCTTGCTCTGATAGGCTCCATAACATTCTGCTGGATGCATAAAGTCCTGAATTTGCTGCTGACAGCAATGCCGTCAATATAACGAAGTTCATAATATCTCCGGCATAAGGAATTCCGACGCTATCCAATATCGAAACAAATGGACTTTCGAGTAAGCTCGCTTGATCCGTTGGTAAGAGTAAGACCATGATCACGATGGTCCCGATAAATAGTAACCCGAGTCTCCATACTGTCGAGCGAATGGTTTTCGGTATTACGTTCTCAGGATGCTTCGTCTCTCCCGCTGCTATCGCAATGAGCTCCGTCCCACTGAACGCATAGTTTACCGCAAGCATTGTAATAAAGATGCCGAATAATCCATTCGGTACATCAAATAGCTTCTCACTTGAAGTGACCGGCTTTAAGTCAGACGGTACGACATTGAATAATATTAATAAGCCAATAATAATAAATGCAATGATGGCAATTACTTTAATCAGTGATAGCCAGAACTCTGTTTCACCATACATCTTACTTGTCGTAAAGTTTATCCCGACAATCACGAGGATGAATACCAGACTGAACAACCATACCGGAAAATCCGGAAACCATTTCTGAAATAAGATACCACCCGCAGTTATTTCGGATCCCAGAGCAATCGTCCAGCATAGCCAGTAGCTCCAGGCAACGACATGCCCTATCGACTGATGAATATAAATATTCGCATACGTATGAAATCCTCCAACATCGGGGTGTGCTACTGCTAGAGCACCCATGCATTTCATCACAATATAAACAAGCAGTGCACCAATGACGTAGCTCACCACTGTTCCGATAGGCCCTGCCTGCTGTAATGTGTACCCCGTACTTAAGAATAACCCTGTGCCGATCACACCTCCGAAACTCAGCATCATCACATGACGTGCTTCCATTCCTCTTCTGAAACCATTTGACATATCTATCCCTCCATAAAAAAATACCCTTCTGAAAAAGAAGGGTATAAAGTCTACACTCATATTTCAGGAATCACCTGTTGGATTTAGCACCGTGCAAACGCCGGTTGCTGAGATTTCACAGGGCCAATTCCCTCCATCTCTCTGTATAAGTTATTTAGTTGATATTAATCATACATTAGTGTTTTCAAAAGGTCAACGCATTATTTATACGCCTAAATACTATACATAACTCTCAATAATATCGAGTTTACCTTGGAGCTTAATTTCCTTATCTTCAGTCGTCAGAATAAAATGATCGCCTTTTCTGATTGTATAGACTTGTCCGTCAGCAGTTAGCGTTCCTTCACCTGATAGCACGCTCATCAATGTATAGTCTTGGTGTTTCCTATATTCATAATGGTCTTCTATCAGTAGCTGTTTCACTGTAAAGAAACTGTTAGAGATATATGTTCTAATGACATTTCCCTGTACTTCAGTAACTTCCGCTTCTGTGCCTGAATTATCTTCATTAAAAGAAATTACATCAATACTTTGCTCAATATGCAGCTCGCGTTTATGACCGTCCTTATCCGTACGGTCATAATCATAGATGCGGTATGTTGTATCCGAATTCTGCTGTGTCTCTAATATACGGATGCCTTTACCGATTGCATGAACTGTTCCACTAGGTACATAGAAGAAGTCCCCTGGTTTGACTTTAATGGAATTAAAAAGTTGATTCCATTTGCCCTCATGTATCATGTTCTCCAGCTCGGCTTTGTCTTTCGCATTATGCCCGTAGATGATTTCAGCGTCTTCATCGCAGTCGATGATATACCAGCATTCTGTCTTACCGAGTTCTCCGTTCTCATGTACTTGTGCATATGCATCATCTGGATGGACCTGCACAGATAATTCATCATTCGCATCAAGAATCTTTGTAAGGAGTGGGAACTTATCTGTCGTTTGAACGCCAAATAGTCCTGTGTTTTCTTCCCACAACTCTTTTAATGTCTTGCCTTCATGTTCTCCGTTCACAATCATATTCGGACCATTCTCATGTGCTGAAATACCCCAGCACTCCCCTGTTTTATCATTCGGAATCTCATATCCGAATTCCTTCAAATGTCTGCCACCCCAGATGCGTTCTTTGAATACTGGTTGTATCATTAATGTCATTACTCTCAACCTCTCCTATAAATTTAACTTCATTATAGGGAGGGCATCCTTTATATTTACAGGATTTTATGTCATCGAAGGCTCATTTCGTTCACTCCTTCAGACAAAATAATATTTTATCGTATATTAAACGTTTTCATAATTGATTACACTGAAGACAAATAAAAGGAGGCGCGTATTTATGAACTTTTTTGATATCCAGAAGATTCCTAATAAAGGAATCCCTATTCCTGTTCAGAGAAAAGAATGGCGTAAACAATTTTTAAAGGCTTTCTTCGTTGTATTCTTTGCTTACATGTCAATGTATTTAATCCGAAACAACTTCAAAGCTGCACAACCTATGTTAAAAGAAGAGCTTGGTATCACAACTTTACAGCTCGGTTACATCGGTCTTGCATTCAGTATCACTTATGGCCTTGGTAAATCATTAATCGGTTATATGATCGATGGTAGAAATACGAAACGTATTATTTCGTTCTTATTGATTATGTCGTCTATCATTGTACTGATTATGGGCTTCACGCTGAGTTACTTCGGTTCAGCGATTGGTTTCTTGATTGTGTTATGGGGATTAAACGGTATGTTCCAATCTGTCGGTGGTCCGGCAAGTTATTCTACAATTTCTAGATGGGCACCAAGAACAAAGCGTGGGCGTTATCTCGGTTTCTGGAATGCTTCACATAATATTGGTGGTGCCATTGCAGGGGGTCTTGCATTATGGGGTGCGAACATGTTCTTCCACGGTAATGTTATCGGGATGTTCATCTTCCCTAGTATCATCGCTTTAATCATCGGTATCGTCACACTCTTCATCGGTAAGGATGATCCTGAAGAGTTAGGATGGAATCGCTGTGAAGATATCTTCGAAGAACCTGTGGACGAGGAGAATATTGCATCTCAGGATATGACGAAGTGGGAGATATTCAAGACATATATCCTTAAGAATCCGATCATCTGGATTCTATGTGTTTCTAATATATTCGTATATATTGTGCGTATCGGTATTGATAACTGGGCACCATTATATGTGACTGAGCATCTTGGATTCAATGCAGGAGATGCAGTGAATACTATTTTTTACTTTGAAATTGGCGCTTTAATTGCAAGCTTGATGTGGGGTTACGTTTCTGATTTATTGAAAGGTCGTCGTGCACTCGTTGCAATCATGTGTATGTTTCTCATTGTGTTTGTTGTAATGTTCTACAAGAATGCGACAAGTGTCGGTATGGTCAATGCCTCATTGTTCGGTCTTGGTGCATTAATATTCGGTCCTCAGCTGTTGATCGGTGTCTCTCTCGTAGGATTTGTACCGAAACGTGCGATCAGTGTAGCCAACGGTATGACTGGTACATTCGGTTACCTCTTCGGTGACTCGATGGCAAAGATTGGTTTAGCGATGATCGCTGACCCAGAAAGTAAGGGATTAAATGTCTTTGGATATGTATTACATGGCTGGACGGATGTATTTATCGTGTTCTATGCGGCGCTGATTCTTGGTATGATATTACTAAGTATCGTTGCTGTAGCGGAAGAAAAAAAGATTAGAAAGTTAGAAAGTAAGATGAAATAATGAAAGTCGAGACAAGCGTCTCGACTTTTTTTATGATTTCATATATTGATTTGGTGTCATCTTCAAGTATTTATGGAAGTTATAGTTGAATGCTTTATATTCGTTATAGCCTACTTGTTCAGAGACTTCATAGATTTTAAGATGTTTTTCAAGCAGATCAAGCGAGCGATATACACGATAACGGTTTATAAAATCATTAATCGTTATTCCGGTAAACTGCTTAAAAGTACGCATTAAGTATGATGTACTAATGTCGAGTTCGTTCGCGATAATCTCGTTATCAAGTTCAGCTTGTATATTAGCCTTGATAAAGTGAACTGCCTGATTAATGTAGTAATTATCAAAGTCTGTCATTAATACCGGCCTCAATATTTCAGGCACTGTACGCTTTGTTGTTTTGAATGTTTTTACGATGGTTTGCAGCAAGGTATTGAGCTCATCTTCATCGATCGGTTTAAGCAGGTAATCTACGACTTTGAACTGTATCGCTGCTTTAGCATACTCAAAGTCATCATAACTTGATAGGATCAGCTTCTCATAATCAATTTGACGTGTCGCTTCCATCATTTCAATACCATTCATACGCGGCATCTTAATATCTGTAATGACAAGATCTGGTTCATACTGTAATATCATATCTTGACCTTCTATGCCGTCCTTTGCAAGAAATACATCACTAAACATCAGTTTCTGCCAGTCAATGGATGACTTTAATCCTTCACGTATCATCCGCTCATCATCAACAATCAGTACTTTATACATATGTACCTCCCTTCTTTACACGTAACGTTACCAATGTGCCATTATTATATGCTGAATACACCTTCATACCATAATGTTCACCATACTTAACGCGTAACGTCTGATGTATGTTCTGCATTCCGATATGAATATTTCGGAGTTTATAATGTTTGATCATGCTCCTTACTTCTTTTAGCCTTTCTTTGGTCATGCCTATACCGTCATCATATACCGCTATATATATATCGCCATTACGGAGTGGTTTAATACGCACTTTAATATTCAATCCATTCTCAATCGCTCCATATTTAATTGCATTTTCGATAAGCGGCTGAATCAACAGCTTATCAGTCTGCAGGTTCATAAGAGATTCATCAATATCAATCGTATAATGGATGGCCTGATCAAAGCGAATATTCTGTATAAACACATAGTCTTCCAGGTAATCGATTTCTTTTTTGAAAGTTACTTCAGATTCTTTCACACGTAAGGCATAACGTAATATCGAGGAGAGCTTGATCATCATCTTCTTAGCAGCTTTCTTATCCGTATCTATCATATAGTTAATTGTCTGCATCGTATTAAAGATGAAGTGAGGCTGGAACTGGTTCTCCAATGATTTAAGCTGTGATTGTCTTAATGCTTCGTTCGATTCTTTCGTCGACTTTAATAATCGTTCATTGAGCTGAGACAATTCGAATACATAGCGATTGATGATTTCGAGTTCGCTTTGCGCAGTTAAAGGCTCGTATGTGGTCAACGCTCTGACTTGAGCTTGCCTGATATGTGCAATTATTTCGTCGATATCCTGTGTTTGTCGATGTGCAAGACGTTTGCTGGAATACATGGTAATCATAATCAAAAGAAAGAATGTGCCAAGTAAAATGCTGATTAAAATGATGCCCCTGTCAATTGTCTGTGTCAGATCCTGATATACATAGAGCTTTAACTGATCATCTTTATGAAATGCTGTAATCTGCATGCGTTCATCGTATGAATATTTGTCACCTACAGGATGATCATCACTACTGTAATATATGTTGTCATACAAGTCTGTAACTACATAATGATAGTCATGATAATGCATCACATCTTTAAGTACATTTGCAGGGACACTTATAGTAAGTCGGGATTGCTCCCCATCTTGCTCATACATAGGTATCGTCGCGATATTGCCATAGTTGTTTGTATAGAGCTTATCGTATTCAAACTTAAAGATGTAGTGCTGTTTTCTATCATTACTCCGTTCGTATAAAGTGCGATATATATCCGTAGTATTTCCCGGGATATTTTTAGTAAAGTCGCGGTATCGCTCCTGGATGTGCTTCCTATCGTTCTCAATCATACTGACCATCGCTTTATTGACCTGATTCAGCTCATGATCGGTCTTCATAATGTATATCGCATAATAAGCAAATAGCCCTATCATTGTAAGCAAGAACACGGGAAGAATCGCAAACAAAATAAGCGTGCGCCGAATTTTGCGCTTATATAGCTGATGGTTCATCTTACTCCCCCCTTTGAAGGACATTAATTTCTTCCAGAGGTTTCAATACTTTATACGCTTTGAATGGTATGTCTTTACGTGCTGATTTGACATGAAATACATCTGAAATATGACGCTGAACTTCTTTACTTAGCATATACTGAATAAAATCATCACGCTTTGGATGGGTAGTGCCATTGATTCTGACAATTCCATCTGTATTGATAATGGTGCCGTCTGATGGATAGACAATTTCTAGAGGATACCCTGCATCAATATAATCCATCGCAGTATATTCGTAAGTCAGTCCTACATAGCTTCTGCCGGAAATCACATGTTCCATTACATCAGCAGTCTTATCCAGCTTTACACCACATTTTAATAACTTCTCTGATTGTGATTTATTATAGATTGTCTCCAGAGCACTTCTATGCTGATAACCTGTATTGGTCAGTTCCGGATTAGGATAACTGAACCGCTTATATAAATCTTGATTCAATAAATCATGATATTTGCTGACTTGTATGTCTCCTATCAAATCCTTATTTACAATAAATACGGATGGCATATAAATGAATGGCTGGATTTCTCCTTGAATAATACTTCTGCTGCCTTCAAGTTCACTTAAAGAACCTCCAACAAACACATGCCCCCGATTCTCCATAGGGGTGTGTTCAATTCGTTTTATTAATTTGCGTGTAGAGTCATGAATCACTTGTACGCGTTGACCTGTTGCATGTTCGAAATCCTGAATAATTGGATTTATAAAACGCTCCGGATATGGAGAATAGACAATTAAATCGCTCTTTTTCTGCTCAGGATGACTACACGCAGATAATATTAGTATCAAGACTATTACGAATATTAATTTCTTCATCCACATTCACCATCTGTCTGTATAATATAATTCTATTATAACGGTAATAAATTGTTATTAGAGTATTACTACAAAAATATTTTATGAAATTTTCCTACTGCTTTATAAAGATAAGCAGACTAGCTGATAAAGGGATAACAGTTAATGCGTATTGCCCTGGTATTGTAAAAACACCGATGATGAACGGTATTGCTGAACAAACAGCTAAAGAAGCTGAAAAACCTTTTGAATGGGGAATGGAACAATTTGCGAAAAATATTGCTTTAAAACGTTTATCTGAATCAGCTGATGTTGCTGCTTGTGTTTCATATTTAGCTGGGCCTGACAGTGATTATATGACAGGTCAAGCATTGATTATTGATGGTGGTATGGTATTTAATTAATGTACAGTGAGTTTTCTCACTCTAGATGAGTAGCGAAGAAATCTACGATGCAGATGAATGTTAATATTATGGCCCAAAGAATATTTCAAGACTTAAGGTTTCAGTGCCAATTTCATGGCCAAATCGAAGAATCCTTAAAAAAATGGCACTCAAATCTAGTTTGAGTGCCATTTTCAGTGCCAATAATATCTCATTTGAACCACCATACTATCGTTTTTTGAAATAATCAGATGTATTCACTAAGATGACAAATGCCAATATTATAGTGATAAATCCTGCGATACCAAACACTTCATTGACTTCTGTATATTCGATAAGTACTAAGCACATAGTAGCTATAATGAACACAGCACCTGCAAATCTACATAGACGTTTCTCATCATACTTCGCTTTTTGTTCTGCAGGTAACGTATTATATCCGGCAATAAGAAACCCTCCACGTCCGGTTAACATATAAATACCAATCAGTAAGAATAATATAACGATGATGATCATAAGCCTCTCTCCTTATTTAAGTGTTTCTGACTTTCTTCTCACACGGTCCATATAAAGTGTTAAGACGAGCAGGATCGCACTGAAGATAATATATGCAATATAAATTGCACGGTCGAATGATTCGTGAGACATTGTGAGTCTTTTAATTGATAGTGCGATGATAACTGCATACATAAGTGCCGTTATCCTGCTGCCCATTGTAAGCGTGCGCGTTGTTCCATCCATAAAGATCTTAATGAAGTCTGAGATGATTGAAGCTAATATGAACAGTCCGACGAGTGCATAGATTAAATAGTTTTCTAACGGTTCACCGCTTATAATATTTCGAATGACATTCGCAAATATGAATGTCAGGAAGAATATCATAATATAGAAAAATGGTTTTCTGTTCATAATTACACTCCTTTCATGTCTTTAGTTTAAGTTTATAGTAGAATATACAATTATACAATAAACAGGAGATTGAGTGCAGTTGAAATTAGATGGGTATTTTTTTGGGTGTGTAAATCAGCTGAATCATTACAGCGAAGAAGAAATTGAAGTCATGCAGCAAACAAAAGTGCAGTTAAAGGTGCATTCTACGGAGACGTTTCGTCCGGGCATGCTGCTCGGGCGTATCCAGTCAGGTAAGACGCGTAGTTATATCGGTACGATGGCGCTTGCGCTGGATGATGTGTTCGACTGCATCGTGATATTAACGAAGAATTCAAATGCGCTTGCCCGTCAGACATATGCGCGTGTCGCAGCAGAGTTTCGACGTGCGATAGATGAGGATAAGGTCATTGTGCATGATATTATCCATATGCCGAAGCTACGTAAGTATGAACTGAAGCAGAAACAGATCATCATCGTGAAGAAAGAAATTAAGAATGTCGCGCGACTTGAACAGTTTTTTATCGATTATCCTGAGATGAAGATGCGTAAAGTAATGTTTATCGATGATGAAGCGGATTATGCGTCGGTTGTTTATAGTGAAGATAAGGAGCGTAATTTAATAGAGCTGAAGAAAATCGCGACAAAGCTTGATGATATTAAAGCGATGTTACCGACTGCTGCATACTTACAAGTTACAGCAACGCCTTACTCGTTATACTTACAGCCGGATGCTGACGTGCTTGCAGAACGTGGCTATCAGCCGAAGCGTCCGGCGTTTACAGTCCTCGTCCCGACACATGATAAGTATGTTGGTGGCAAGTTTTACTTTGAGGAACAATCACCTGCAGCGCGCAGTTTATATCATGCAATCGATGAAAGTGAACTTGAAATATTACGTAAGTCTGATAATAGACGTGTAAAAGATGATTATCTGTTAACGTCTAAGAACCTGGAAGGCTTGCGTCATGCACTGATGAACTTTATCGTCGGTGCGAAAGTCAGACATCTAAGTAATGATCACATTACGAAATACAGCTTTATTATGCATACGATTACGACGAAAAAAGCACACGTGTGGCAATATGATGTCGTCAGTCGTATGGAGTCGAAGTTAAAGGAAAGCATTACAGAAAATCCTCAATTATTTCGTGATTTAGTTCATACCGCTTATGAAGATTTAAAGCATTCTGTAAATCATATGCCAGATTTCACTGATGTTCTGGAATCTGTGAAGACATCAATAATTGATGAAGAGCTGTTAATTGAAATCGTCAATTCTGAACAAGATGTCACTCAACTGCTCGATTATAATGGTGAGCTGAGACTACGTACGCCGATGACCTTCTTTATCGGCGGTCAAATATTAGATCGCGGTATCACTGTCGGCAACTTAATCGGTTTCTATTATGGCCGTGATCCACGTAAGTTCCAGCAGGACACTGTGCTGCAGCATTCACGTATGTATGGTGCTCGTCCGATGGAAGATATGGAGGTCACTCGTTTCTATACGACACCCCGAATTTATAGTGCGATGCAGCGTATGCATTTCTTTGATGAAGGGTTACGCGAAGCGATTATGAAACAGGATCATACCGTGAAGTTCTTAACGAAAGATGCACAAGGAGAGATCGTCCCTTGTAATCCTAATAAATTATTAATGTCTGAACTGATTACAGTGAGACCTCGTAAACGATTCTTACCTGTTGGCTTTGAAACGGTCAACAAAACGAAGTTAAACCAGGCGATGAAACGCATCGATAAAATGGTCAGTGCATTAGAAAAACATGCTGTACGTCATACCGGCCAAAATGTACTCGTCCCTGTCCACCACGTACGTGATATATTGATGGCGATCAATGAGACACTTATTTATACTCATTTACCATTTCAGATGGAACGCTACGTTGAGATGATTGAATACTTATCAGAAGATGACCTCGTATGGGTCATCGTCAGAACGAATCGTAATATAAGCAGATTACGTAGTGACGAAAGGTTTGCTGACAGACCAGACACAGGTCACGATGAATTGCAGACGGCATATAAGCTCGGTAAAACACATCCAAGTGTTATACTGCTCAGACAGAACGGTCACAGTGACTCCGGCTGGAAAGACGCACCGTTCTACTGGCCCGTGATTGTTGTACAAAGTAATATGCAGACGATGATATTCTCATAAGAAGTAGTCATCTAAAAAAGTCGCACCCTTCACACCTTTCGCGGTTAAATAACGTTTACCGAATTCATCCAGTAGCCCGTGAAATTCCTGCGCATGAAGCGGTGTAAATGTGTCAGGTAAGGTGACCTTATTATATAGGTCCATATAACTTTTACTTTGAACACCAAGCGCATTGAATAAGCGTCTCGTATATGTGTCAGCGATAAATACGACACGTTCGAATACATATACGAGTAACACATCTGCCGTTTCAAATCCAATACCACGAAGTTTTAGCAGCTCGTTACGAAGCTCTGTTGTATATATCTTATCAATCGCCCTGAAATCATATTCATGACTTTTCAGCCAAGTTAATACTGCTATAATTGCAGCAGATTTATTCGTATAGAAACCGCTTGGTCTGATCAGACTTTGTAATTCAGAAAGATGCAGATTTAATATGCGTTCTGGATCGAACTGTGTCGCGTTTCTTAAATTCGATAAGGAGCGCTCTACATTGCGCCAATTTGTATTCTGAACTAAAATCGCACCAATGATAATTTCAAAATTATCTTCTGCCGGCCACCATCCTTGTGGCCCCAGATTATCATATAAACAATCATAAAGTTCCTGTACTGTAAGTTTCATATATTACCTCCTATTTGAAATTACCCGGTAATCAGTCAGATGAATCTTCCAGACAAAAAAACAGCTGAGTAATCAACCGTTTATCATTGTTTCTACAAATGAAAGTGATTGCTCTATAATGAATTCCTTGTCGTTATCAAGTGTAGACATATGATAACTATTCGGGGTTTCAATGATGTGTTTACACTCACTGTGAATTGACGTATAGATTAGATCCGCATTAAATGCAGGTACAGTATGATCTTCAGGGCTTACGAAAATCAGTGCAGGACATTTAATCTGGAATAAACTTTCTTCTACAGTACGCATTAACTTACGAATCTCTAATATACTTTTCACCGGTGTATCTTGATAACCGATTTCAGGTACACCCTGCTTTTTAATATCGCTACCGCTTCCCGGTATAATATTGAGACCCACATGTGCTGCCGCGTGCATATACGGGATAACAACCGCTGCATTAATCGGAATAATCGCTTTAATCTCCGGATGTTTTGCTGCCATATAAAGCGTCAGCGTCCCTCCCATGGATAAGCCTGACATAATGATTGTGTCACATTTTTCTTTAAGCTTTGTTAGCCCTTCTTCAATGCTTTCAATCCAGTCTTCATATGTTGAAGCGGCCATATCCTCTAAGTTTGTACCGTGACCGGCAAGTCGAGGTAAGCATACCGTATATCCTGCCTCACTGTACGCTTCTGCAAGTGGCATCATACTGAACGTTGCCCCGGTAAAACCGTGGGATAACAATATCCCTATATTATTTCCCTGGTGATAATAACTTTCTGCACCTTTCATTATTGTAGTCATAACGAACTCCTTCTTTTTATTATTATTATAATCGCTCTTATGCATAATTTCATCTTTATCATTCTATAAGAATGTTGGTTATTTTAATAAGTTGTAAATATTGTCTTCTCGTTTAATTTATATTGTATATTGTATTTTTTTACTTTAGAATTAATATATCATTATATAAAAGGAGACAGACGATGAAGAAATTCTGTACAAACTGTGGTCAGGAAGCACCACTATCACACAAAGTATGCACGAACTGTGGTACCCCACTTCCTCCTCAAGAAAGTGAAGTTACTCATAACAGTACGACACCAGAACCGCTTCAGAGCAGACAGAAAGAGAAAAAACAAGAGAAGGTCAAAGTAAAAGAAAATAAAAAGAAAAAACCGATATGGCCATTCCTACTCATCGGACTATTACTCGCTGCACTCATCGGCGCATACTTCTTCCTAAATCATAAATATAGCCCTGAAACACATGCCAAATCTATCGAAACTGCCATCAATGACAAAGACTATCAATCACTCAGCAACTTGCTGACAGTCGGTCAAGATGGTATTGCTGAAGAAGAAGCGAAAGCCTTTGCAACGGTGATTGAAAAGTCTGGTAAGAAAGATGAGTTTATGAATGAACTTCATGGCGCTGCACAGGGTAAGAATGAAACTACGATTCAAATTGGTGAACGTGACGTCTTAGACTTAAAGCGTAACGGAAAATATTTCAGTGTGTTCCCTAAGTATAACTTCGAACCTGTACTCCATAAAGTATCGATTGACGGTAAAGAAGATGCAGAGATCGAATTTACGTTCAATGGCAAGAAACACACTATCGCTGTAGCAGATGGCAAAGAAACAGAAATCGGTACATTCGTAGCTGGAAAATATGCATTAGATGCGAAGAAGATAATAGACGGGAAGTCTACAGACGGGACGCTTGATATTGATGTTTTGTCAGAACCACAAGCCCAATTAGCATTCGATGAACATTTCATCAATATTAAGGTTGAAGGTGATAGTAAGCTTGATGCTTCAGAAACACAAGTATTCGTTAATGATAACGAAGTGGATTACAATAGTAATAAGACAACTTACGGACCATATAAAGGTGATTCATTAAGCATCTATGCTGAAGGTGAACTTGATGGCAAGAATTTCAAGACCCCTACAGAAACGTTAACAGACATCGATTTAGCTGAAGGTTCAAATAGCGTGACATTATCATTCGATGAAGATGATATCGATGCCTATATCGCAGAAAAAGAACAAGAGAAAGAAGAAACGAAGACAGCATTAGAACGTGCAGAAGCTGCTGAGGCACGCGCAAAAGCAGCCGAGGAACGTGCTAAAAGAAATTCAAATGACGATGAAGATTCTGATACTGAGTCTGACAGCGGATCTGATATTATTATGGTCGAAACAGCTGATGATGCAATACAGGCAGCTGAAGATCATCTTGGCGTATCTGATTTAAGTGACTACGGTGATGTCCGTACACCTGAGGTTAAGTCATTCGGATATGGTTTTGGTATCTTTGATGATGATGGCGACCCTGTGATGTCATTTGATGTGTATGAAGATGGAACAGTGGTTGAATACGATGAAACAGGAGAAGAGATCGATCGTTCTAATCCATATGAATAATATCTCTTCAATAAAACCCGAGCAGTGCATAATAGTCATAATTCTTGAAGATGGCCTCAACGATTAAATACATATCTATTGTATTATCAAGTATGCTTATATCAAACACATACCTACAAAAATAAGCATCTCATTAAATGAGATGCTTATCTATTTCTAAATTATTCAACTGTTACAGATTTCGCTAAGTTACGTGGTTTATCTACGTCTGCTCCACGGTGTAACGCTGCATAGTATGCGATTAACTGTGTTGTTACAACCGATACTAATGGCGCTAGCATTTCATGAACATGAGGAATCACATAAGTGTCGCCTTCTTGGTTTAATCCATCCATTGAAATGATACATGGATGTGCACCACGAGCTACAACTTCTTTCACGTTACCGCGGATTGATAAGTTCACACGTTCTTGAGTTGCTAATGCAATAACTGGTGTTCCTTCTTCAATTAATGCGATTGTACCGTGCTTTAACTCCCCACCTGCAAATCCTTCTGTCTGGATGTAAGAGATTTCTTTAAGCTTTAACGCACCCTCAACACCTACGTAATAATCCATCGTACGTCCGATGAAGAAACAGTTACGTGTAGTTGCTAAGAAGTCCTTTGCAATTTTCTCCATTAATTCAGCATCATCGATCACTGTTGTAATCGCTGAAGTCACTTTCGCAAGTTCTGGTAATAGATCAATGCCCGTATCAATACCTGCATCTGCTGCAGCGACTTGCGCTAAGATTGATAATACCGCGATCTGTGCAGTGTAAGCCTTTGTAGACGCAACTGCAATCTCAGGTCCTGCATGAAGAATCAATGTATGATCCGCTTCACGTGATAATGTTGAACCAGCTACGTTTGTAATTGTCAGTGCAGGGTGTCCTAATTTCTTCGTTGCCACTAATACTGCACGGCTATCCGCTGTCTCGCCTGATTGTGAGATAAAGATGAACAATGGTTTCTTAGACAGTAATGGCATGTTGTAGACGAATTCAGAAGCGACATGTACCTCTGTTGGAATACCTGCCCATTTCTCTAAGTATTCTTTACCAACAAGACCTGCATTATAAGATGTACCACAGGCAATGATATGGATACGGTCCGCTTTACGTACTGCTTTAACGATATCTTTATCGATCTTTAAGTTTCCTTTTTCATCTTGATATTCCTGGATGATATTACGCATCGCAGCAGGCTGCTCGTTAATTTCTTTAAGCATGTAGTGAGCATATGTTCCTTTTTCGATATCTGATGCATCGATTTCAGCTTTGTAAGGTTTACGTTTCACTTTCTTACCTTCTAGGTCTTTGATGTCGATGCTTTCTTTCGTTACAAGAACAACTTCACCATCGTGTAATTCTGTATAAGTGTCTGTTACTTGTAACATCGCCATCGCGTCTGATGCGATAACGTTGAATCCATCACCTAAACCTACAAGTAAAGGAGATTTGTTCTTCGCAACGTAGATAACGTCTGGGTTCTGTGTATCTAATAAACCTAATGCATATGAACCATGTAATAATTTTAATACTTGAACGAAAGCTGCTTCTGTTTCTAATCCTTGTTTAGAGAAGTGTTCTATAAGTTGAACGATAATTTCTGTATCAGTATCTGATTTAAATGTCACACCTGATAAATATTCATTCTTTAATTGCTCGTAGTTCTCAATCACACCGTTATGCACTAATGTGAAACGCTCGCTTTCAGATTGATGCGGATGAGAGTTTTCGTGATTTGGTACACCATGTGTTGCCCAACGCGTATGTCCAATACCAGTCGTTGTATCAAAGTTTGAATCTACAACTTTACGAAGTTCTGCGATACGGCCTTTCTCTTTGTAGACACGTACATCTTCTCCGTTACGTACAGCGATACCTGCTGAATCATACCCACGATATTCTAATTTTTCTAAACCTTTTAAAAGGATCTCTTTTGCATCCTCTGTTCCAATATAACCTACGATACCACACATAATAATTTCCTCCTGCTAGTTCCAATTCAATTTTGTATTTTTGTTTAGTAGTCTTATTATGCGGTGCTGATGCGTTTTGTTCACCCAGTTGCCCAGGTGGTTTGTTCATCAGCTATCGAATCGCTTTATCCGGGATGGCATCCGCCGAAAATTCGATAACCATCCGTCCTCGTCAACAGTTTCCTGTTCTGGCGCTGTATATTAAGTTGTTACAATCCTCCTTTTCGAATGAAATAGTTTACTAAACTTAGACTATTGTACTATATAGGTATCAGTTCATACAAGAATATTCTATCAATATCAATGTATAACAAGTATGTATGCATTAGATGGAAATAATATAAAGTTAAACCATTGGATTTATATAACTTCCAATGGTTTAAATGATTTTAAATAGTACACTTAACGTTTTATTGGCTCAATAGTTTCTTTTTGATTCCTAATTTCTTTAATATTTCCTGCATCATCAAAGTCAACGACGATTTGATAACCATTTCCATGGTTGCTGTCGTATAAGAAGAACGGATACTTTTCAGGTCCCGTTTTCGCCTCACCATTACGAATACGTTCTACATTATTCATTGTTGGGTTAGGGAAATAACGTAACGCCTCAGCTTCTGTAATTTTACGTTGTGGATGAACTGCAATCGAACTAACGACGCTACTAGAGTACGCAATCGCAATATCTCCATAAAGCTTTGCAGATACCGCACCTTAACCACTTAAAACTGTTTCTCCTGTCGGTGCACCTAAAATATCTTTCACTTGGTTTTCAATCATTCCTACACGTACACCAAACGCTTCTTCATGATGTGATTCAAAGAAGTAATATTGTCTAAATGCAGGATTACTGAAATCAATCTCATTTTTATCATTGATAAACGAATATTTACCATTAGCAGTTGTTTTACTTTGTTCCGGCTTTGCACTAATTTTTTCTGCATTCGGCTTATATTTATTTAATATTTCCTGCCATTTCTTTTGTGCGTCGATATCTTGAGATACTTTGAATTGATCTTCTCCACCGAAGCCACCTTCTCTAGTGCCAGAGTCACTATACTCTCCAAATCCACAAGAGAAACACATCTCTTTAGCTGATTTTATAAGCTCGTAAACTTTACCGTTATCAGCAAGTATATATTTATGGATATTCTTGCTTAAATCAGCATGTTTAGAATAACCTACTGCTGTAATTGCATCCTTTAGTTCCTCAGTTATACCTGTCTCTCCTGATTTAGAAGTATAAAATACAACGCCACCAATTCCTCTGATTTTAAAACCCGTTGGACCAGGATTATCAAAATCCTGAACTTGTATATCTCCATCTTCACTTGATGCAAACCAGTCTCCATGTCCACCCGCACCATGATTAAAGTAATAATTAGAAACAGCTAAGCCGGCTGTCTTTGCTCTCTCATCAGCCCATCTGAGAAATTCATCTTCCATTGCTGATTTTTGTTCCTGTGTAAACCGATAAATAAAATCTTCTTTATTTGTATCATCATTCACTTGGTTTTCATTTTTAACTTGATTTCCATTGTTTGTCGTTGATTCCTGGTTTTCTTGTTGAGATACATTTTGTTCCTTATTCTTAGTAGATGAATTATTTTTTGTTTCTGTAGAAGATGTTGTGATTTGTGATACGCCTTTTTTCTCATTATCTTGTGAATTTTCATCACAAGCAGTTAATATTAAAGTGAGTGTGACTACTGGAATTAAAATTTTCTTCATAGAAATACCCCTTATTGATTTTAGTTGTTTATATTATCTCACATTAGCATTAAACATAGTTAAGTAATTTATTATTTTCATTTTAGAGTACTATGACACATCAGTTCTTGATGTAGTACTTATACGTCTTCATACTAAAAAACACTGAAGAAATTAAAATTTCTTCAGTGTAAAATATTATAACCCCATATGTTCTCTTACAACATCACTAATTTTATTAACGAAGCGCTCTGCATCTTCATCTGTCTTCGCTTCGACCATTACACGTACTAACGGTTCAGTTCCAGATGGACGTACTAATACACGGCCTTCTCCGTTCATTTCATCTTCAACTTCCTTAATCACTGCTGCTACGTGTTCATTTTGTTCAACAGCATGCTTATCAGATACTTTGATATTTACAAGTCGTTGTGGATACTTTGTCATTTGACCTGCAAGTTCACTTAAAGTCTTTCCAGAACGTTTCACAATGCTTGCGAGATGAATTCCAGTTAACAGGCCATCTCCTGTCGTATTATGATCCATCATTACGATATGTCCTGACTGCTCGCCACCTAAGTTGTATGAACTACGACGCATTTCTTCTACTACGTAACGGTCGCCAACTTTCGTCTTATCAGACTTAATATTTAAAGATTCTAATCCTTTATAGAATCCAAGGTTACTCATAACTGTAGACACGACCATATGGTCTTTAAGTTCTCCTCTAGCATCCATATCCTGTGCTAAGATAAACATAATCTGGTCACCATCGACGATTTGACCTTGCTCATCGACCGCAATAATACGGTCACCATCACCATCGAATGCCAGTCCAAAGTCGCTATCAGTATCTAATACTAATTCTGCAAGTTTTTCTGGGTGCGTTGAGCCAACGTCGTCATTGATATTATTACCATCTGGATTACATCCGATTGTTGCTGTATCCGCTTCAAGGTCACCAAATAAGTATGGTGCAAGTGAATACGTAGAACCATGTGCACCATCAAGTGCAATCTTCAATCCTTCAAGGTCACCTTCAATCGTTGATTTCAAGTAGCTTAAATAACGGTGTCCACCTTCAAAGTAATCTGAAGTATGTCCAAGTTCTACACCGACAGGTCGTGGTAACGTGTCTTCTTCAGCATCAAGCAATGCTTCAATCTCCGCTTCTTGTGCATCACTAAGTTTAAACCCATCTGCACCGAAGAACTTGATACCATTATCTTGTACAGGGTTATGGCTCGCTGAAATCATAACACCCGCTTGTGCATTCATCTCACGTGTTAAGTACGCAACTCCAGGCGTTGTAATAATGCCTAAACGCATGACTTCAGCTCCTGTTGATAATAGTCCTGCAACAAGTGCTGACTCTAACATCACTCCTGAGATACGTGTATCTCTACCGACAACGACAGTCGGTTTTTCTGTACCGTTATGCGCAAGTACATATCCCCCAAAACGTCCTAGTTTAAATGCTAGCTCTGGTGTTAATTCGCTGTTTGCAACGCCTCTTACACCGTCTGTCCCAAAATATTTACCCATAATAAATCTCCTTTAATTTTTAGTTACTTCAATATTAATTTCAACAGTTTCCGGATTAGAACTTGTAACGTCTTTAGGTAACGCTAGTTTCTGCTTGATCGTAGTACTTTCAGTAACTTTAGATAAGTCTACATCAATTGTTAAACTGCCTATCCCATCTAGCACAGAACGTTTACCAAAGAGTTCTACTTTATCTTCAGATAGCTTCAGCGACTTTAACTTAAGTCCTGAAGAAAGCTTACCTGTCTCTTGTGCTTCTATGTCTACTACTTTTGATGTCGGCACAATTTTTGTGTTAACTTTAACCTTGCTAGGTTTTACAGTAACATCTAGTTTATTCAAGCTTGCATCAAATACGTTAACTTCAGCTTGAGAAGTTGTTGATTTTGTTAATTTCTCAGATTCTGATAACGTTGCTTTTACATAAGCAATCTTGTTTATCTCATCTTCTCCTCCGATAATCGTCACTTGTGAAGGGTCAACCTCCTGTCCGACAAGCTCATATCCTGAGGCAATACGTGAAGAACTAATTTCTGCTTCTACTTTTCTCGTATCTTTTATCTTTTCAGATAAGGATACGTTTGCTTCTTTCGGAATAACTTCGTATTTTAATTTATCAGAGATGCCTGTCACTTTAAATGATTTCTTGTAATCCCCAACTTTAGAATTGGACAAATCCAGCTCAACCGTAAAGTCCATTAAGCTCTGAGTCTTCTTAACGATAGATTGAGGGCCACTTATTTTAACGTTGACGGTCTTCGGTGCTCCGGATAAATATAAGTTTTCATCGTCATAGACCGTCTTCACGGGAACATCGGTAATAACCGTCTGCTGTGTCTGTGAGAATTGATCATTGCCGATAACTTCAAACACATTATTCACTTGTAAAAAGATGCCGAGTGCAAGTAAAAATGCAACGAGTCTTAATCCCCATTTATTCTCTAACATTATTTCACCACACCTTTCTTAGATAAGTGGGCGCTGAACCAATGTTCTGTAAGCAGTGCCTCCAGCACTTCAAGTGATACATCTTTGCGCAGTCTGCCATTGTAAGTAACAGATATATCGCCTGTCTCCTCCGAGACAACAACTGTAAATGCATCAGATACTTCTGATATACCAACAGCTGCACGATGTCTCGTTCCAAGGCTCTTTTGTATCTTAGAGCTATCTGATAACGGCAGGTAACTCGCAGCAACTGCAATCTTATCGCCTCGAATAATCATCGCACCATCATGGAGCGGCGTATTTGGAATAAAGATATTAATCATTAATTCTGTAGAGATATCTGCATAAATCGGTATCCCTGTTTCTATGTAATCTTGCAACCCTGTTTCCTTTTCAAAGACAATTAAAGCACCTATACGACGCTTTGCCATATATTGAATGGATTTCACCATCGCATCTGTCAGCTTAGCCTGACTCACCTTTAAATTTGCTGCATTACGTTTGAACAAACTTCCTCGACCTAACTGCTCGAGCGCTCTTCTTAATTCTGGCTGAAAAATAACGATAATGGCCAGGAATCCCCAGTCGATTACCATATCAAATATCTTAGAAGTGGTTGTTAAACCTAAAGAGTCACTGATTAATTTACCAATCAGAATAAAGAAGATACCCTTTAATAATTGTATTGCTTTCGTACCCTTGATTGCATTGATCATAAGGTAGATAACATACCATACAATTAAGAGGTCAATGATGCCTGTGATAACTTTTATCGTACTCAAGTTATCAAAAACATGCGTCAATTGCATTGTATCTCCTCCATAATTCATACTAACCTATATTATATCATGTTAAGGCGCTTTTCCTCGTATAGTTTAATACATTTTTTCAATATTCATTTAATTATTGAACTTTTCCTTTTAGCTGATAAATCTTTAATTTCTTACCTGGAGCTACGTTTATTAGTATAAATTATTTATTGTAAACAATCTATTAAGTATATGTAAAGATTGTTATAAAGTTGCTATTTATTAAATAAATGATGGTAAAATAAAGTTAATTATTTTACCATCATTTGTAATGGATTTCAGCATGATGTAATAAAAGATATCATCTCAAAAAAAGAATTCATATGAAGGAGCAACCGTATGTTAGAAACTTTAATGATTGATAATTTGCCTCAGTTGAAATGTGTAAGCGACCCATTCCGTATTAAACTCCTTGAACTGATCGCGACTAAACCTAAGACAGGCCAGCAATTAGCTGATGAACTGGACATTCCCCGCGCAAAGATTCATTATCATCTCGCAGAACTTGAAAAGAACGGAATAATTGAAATCGTTAAAACAGAACAAAAACATAGCATCATTCAGAAGTTCTATGCACCGGTAGCAAAGACATTAATACCCTCCCCTGATTTACTTAAATTCAGTGATTATTCTTTAAAGCAGTCAAAAGAACACACGTTTAATCTAAAGCTTGACCAAAAATCTTTCACAGAATTCAAAAAAGAACTTAAGAAATATATTAAGAATGCGTCGGATAAAAATGGCAATACAAATTATAGGGTGACAATTAAGAAGGAGATAGAATAAGCAATGCTTATTCCATCTCTTTCTTAATATCATCAAAGTAAGGATCATCGAGATGATTCTTCTGTAAATGTTCTACTTGCAACGTACTATGGCCAAGTTTGTATTTCTCTTTAAGCATGTTACTGATTGTATTGATCAGTTCATAGTTTCGTACACCATCTAAATTATCTACAACAATGTGTGCTGTAATCGAGTAATGTTCTGTCGTAATAGCCCATAGATGGAATTCGTGCACATCTAGTACACCGTCAAAAGCTTTAATATCTGCAATAATCGCATCTGAATCATACCCTTCTGGGACACGCTCCATTAAGATGACCCAGGCATTACGTACAATCTTATATCCACCACGGAAGATGATGATCGAAATCAGTATACTTAAAATTGGGTCTATCAAAACCCAGCCTGTAAAGTAAATAACTGCAACAGCTACAATCACACCTACCGAATTCAGTAGATCGCCAATAAAATGCCATAATGCACTTTGCACATTAATATTATCTTCACCTTTAAGTGAGCGCATCAAGATAAATGTAAGGATGATATTGACAATTAAACCGATAGTAGAGATGATAAGCATAAGCTTGACATCTACCGCTTGCGGATGAATCATACGCATAATACCTTCATAACAGATGCCGATTGAAATGACCACTAAAGCAAGACCATTTAGAAATGCAGCTAATATTTCCAGCCTTAAAAAGCCGAATGTGTGATTTGAAGTTGGTTTCTTACTCGCAAAATATATCGCAATCATCGATAACCCAAGAGCAAGAACATCACTTAACATATGCATTGAATCAGAAAGCAATGCAAGTGAATTTGACAGGATTCCCCCTACGACCTCTACAACCGTGAAGAATAACGTAATCAGCAATGACGCCCATAAGGTTCTTCTCGATTGATTCTGTTTCTTTAAATGCTCTACGTGATGGAAATATTCTGGGGAATTTATTCTTCTCATACAATATCTCTCCTATCAATTATTTTCATATAAGTATTGTACACTATAAATCAATATATAATTTAAAATATGAATGATATTGCAAAAAGAAAATACCAGACCAAAATAGTCTGGTATCTGAATATTTTAATTCACAGCACAACTTATAACAACTTCTCTCCAAAAAATGAACCCGTTAGCCCCACCGCTTGTTCTGCTGTTTGATTATTAATATCTATCAATGGATTCACTTCAACAATTTCAAATGACGTAATACGCTCACTATCATTCAACATTTCCATTGCAAGGTGACTTTCGCGATACGTAATACCACCTGGAACTGTAGTACCTGTCCCTGGCGTTTCATTCGGATCCAGTGCATCTACATCAAGCGATAAATGGATACCATCACAATTTGATAAATGCTCTAACGTCTGTTCGATCACTGTCTTCATACCGAGCTGATCAATAGCTGCCATCGTATAAGTTTTAATACCCACCTCTTTAATGTATCCCTTTTCTCCCTCGTCAAGATCACGCATACCGATAAGAACAATATTTTCAACTTTAACTTTCTTGTCATAACCACCGATATTCACTAAATCTTCATGACCGTCACCAATTAAAGCGCGTAACGGCATTCCATGAATATTACCAGAAGGTGAAGAATCCGCAACATTAAGATCACCATGGGCATCATACCAGATCACTCCTAGATTATCATAATGCTTTGCAATCCCTGATATCGTACCCATCGCAATAGAATGATCGCCACCAATCACTAAAGGATAATGTCCATTTTGTACTGATGTATCAACGACATCACATAAAGTCTCACAAAAAGTAGTAACTTCTGGTAAATTTCTTAAAGCCCCATCTTGTTCACTTGTGTACACTTTCATATCAATTACAGGTGATTCAATATTTCCATTGTCTACTACCTTATGTCCAATTGCTTCTATGCGCTCTACTAAACCAGCATAACGCATTGCATCAGGTCCCATATTTACCCCTAACTTACGTTGCCCGAACGCACTTGGCGCACCAATAATTTCAACTGTCTTGTTCATCATTCATTCCCCTTTAAAAAATTCATATATCAATATATCTAAATCAACGAAATTAAAACTCACAAAAGTAGCGAAAATAATTTCAGATTATTTAGAAATCTATCTCTAATATATTTTACTGTTTATAAAGTGAATATTCAATATTTTTATGTATAAATGAATAAAATGGATATTTATGTATAAATGAATAAAATGGATATTTATGTATAATATTAATAATCTATTAAAGTTGATTAAAAATAAAAAACACAACAAAAAAAGCATCCTGTATAGGATGCTTTCAGATGAGCCATAGAGGATTCGAACCTCTGACCCTTTGATTAAAAGTCAAATGCTCTACCAACTGAGCTAATGGCTCTAAAAATGGCTGGGCTAGCTGGATTCGAACCAACGAGTGACGGAGTCAAAGTCCGTTGCCTTACCGCTTGGCTATAGCCCAATAGATGGTGGAGGGGGGCAGATTCGAACTGCCGAACCCGAAGGAGCGGATTTACAGTCCGCCGCGTTTAGCCACTTCGCT
>NZ_JBVGOY010000091.1:0-246 GCF_058188655.1 Macrococcus sp. CoH-51_TC_04 | reverse complement strand
ACGGTACACCGCATCGATGTGCCGCTGATGCCCTTGTAGTTGATGCTCAGCTCATGGTACACGGTCGGAAAACCACAACACTCGTATTTGTACGAAAGCTCGTGCATTGTGCCACACTCTTTGCACTCGTAGTTCGCAAGGAACTTTCCACTCAAGCACAGTGCCTGCTGCATCACTTCGTGGACGACGGTTCCGACTCGTGTGTAGAAGCAGCCTCCGAAGTCGAGCGTTCGCACGGTTCCGTGC
>NZ_JBVGOY010000090.1:0-246 GCF_058188655.1 Macrococcus sp. CoH-51_TC_04 | reverse complement strand
ACTAAAATTGAGACAGTGTGTCTTTACGTCGTCGGCAATTCTGCGTTCACAGTTAATCCAAAACTGTACGTACCAAATGCTCCTAGCAATACGTTACCGGCCGGAAGATTCAGCCGCGCCCCGTTATTGGTCTGGGAAGCTATTGTTGGATTGCCCGCAGCCAAACCTGAAGATGAGACGTTGCTGGCTACTAGAGTGGGGTTATTTACGCGTTTATATGCGTACTGCACTGTAATTTGTGGGACT
>NZ_JBVGOY010000089.1:0-247 GCF_058188655.1 Macrococcus sp. CoH-51_TC_04 | reverse complement strand
CCTTTTGTCCTTCGTGCAGTAGCCAGTAGCAGTCGAACATGCGGGATAGTGGAATAGCAGGCCCAACCTTGAGCACCGCGTCATCGGGAAGTGCGTGCGGCCCCTTGTTCAGAGCATAACCGCCGCCAAGCTCGTAGAACAGGTACGGGTCCATCGGCACGTATAGACGATGTTCAGCATCATGGTCGATCATGGTCAGTCCTGATTAAGAGCGACAAGCGAATACACGGAGTTTGCGCCCTTCACC
>NZ_JBVGOY010000088.1:0-248 GCF_058188655.1 Macrococcus sp. CoH-51_TC_04 | reverse complement strand
GGATAAGGAGTAACGAATATGAACGCGAAAACCCTGCATGACCAATTGACGCCCCAGACCGCCGAAGCCGTCGCGGCCCTGCTCGGGTTCGATAAGCCGATGCCACTTTTCTGGGTATATGCGCGCGAGATTCCCGCACTCCCGGAACCTTGGATTGTGGGCGACGTGATGACTGTGTATCTGGAACACATGGTGCGCCGGAACAACGAGATTTGCGCGCGGCTCGCGTTGCAACAGAAGCCCGAATA
>NZ_JBVGOY010000087.1:0-248 GCF_058188655.1 Macrococcus sp. CoH-51_TC_04 | reverse complement strand
GTGGACATTTTAGCGTGGACATTTTTTTCTCGGATGATTTCATACTGTGTATAGGTATTGATTCTAAAGACCATTGCACCGTTATTCTTACGTTTACCACTGACAGTGTGAATCTTCGTGATATAACCTTTTGCATCAAGTTTTTTTAGCGTTCGATAGACGGTTTTCTTGCTGATTTCGAGATGATCTGCGATGGTCTGAAGTTTTAGGTGAGCATAACCGATCACCTTTAAGCTGTGCTGTTTTAA
>NZ_JBVGOY010000013.1:0-57566 GCF_058188655.1 Macrococcus sp. CoH-51_TC_04 | reverse complement strand
CGTTCAATGATATACCTATATTTTATCAAAAAAAGACTGTAAACTTCATCTCCGAAGGAGACTTTGTCTACAGTCTGTGCACCTTATCAATAAGGTGCTATCATCCAATGGATAGGTTTAATTGCCAGTTGATACCAAACTGATCAGCTACCCATGCAAACTTCTCTGACACTGGATGCATCGGCGCAAGTTCCATCAGCACTTGTCCATCCTCCTTTAACTGATCATATAGGAATTCAATCTCTTCAGCAGATTCGCATTCAACCGCAAAACTTAGCGCCGGCGTAAAAGGAATATCTGTACCATTCGCGTTGTCAATTGCCATAAACTGTTCGTTATGAATTGTAAACACTGCATGATTCACCGTCCCGGGTGCACCTGGTCCTTGTTCATCATACTTAATCATAGAAATGATCTCACTATTACGAAATACAGCGGTATAAAATTCAATTGCCGCTTCTGCTTTTCCATTAAACATCATAAATGGCGTAATTTTTTTGTTTTTCATTATACATTCCCCTTGTGCTTTAATGCATATTTTTCGATAATCGTTTGGTGTCTCGGGTACCACTCTATCAGTTCATCTTGCGTAAACAGTTCAAAGCTCTCGAATGTAAATCCTGGTGCGACCATACAGCCAACGAGACTCCATCTATCTTCTCCTTCAACTGTAGATGCAAATATCGTGTTCTTTGGTACTAGATATTGTGGCACTTCACCCTTTTTCACATCGAGCCCAAGTTTAACAGACTGATAACTCCCATCAGGATGAATCATATGAATCGTCAGTGAATCACCTGCATGGAAATACCACAGTTCATCCGACTGTATACGATGAAAGTGTGAAATATTTCCTGACTCTAGCAAGAAATAGATGCTTGTATATAGTCTTTTATCATCTATGTTAAGTTCAGATTGATATGTCTCATAGTAATAGCCCCCTTCTGGATGTGGTTGTAATTGCAATGTCTCTATAAAATCCTGTTTATTCATAATTCCTCCTAAAAAAGCACTGAAATCGCTTCAGTGCTTACAAATTATACATTTACATTATGGTGTACAGTCTGTACGTCTTCTAAATCTTCAATCGCGTCTACTAACTTTTCAAATACTTCTAAGTCCGAATCGGATAAGTCTAATTCAGTCTGAGGGACCATTGAAAGTTCGGCTATAGTAAATTCTTCAATCCCTGCTTCTTTCAATGTATTCTGTACTGCTGCAAATTGATCAGGTTCTGCATAGACAATAACGTGCCCGTCCTCTTCTATTACATCGCGTACATCAATATCTGCTTCCATCAGAATTTCCAGCGTTTCATCTGCACTCTTACCATCAAATCCAAACACTGCAGTATTATCAAACATATAACTTACTGAACCGGATACCCCCATATTCCCCCCGTTCTTACCAAACGCCGCACGAACGTCACTCGCTGTACGGTTAACGTTATTTGTAAGGGCGTCTACGATTAACATCGAACCACCAGGACCAAATCCCTCATAGCGTAGTTCATCGTAGTTCTCTTCTGCACCGCCTTTAGCTTTCTCGATAGCACGATCAATAATATGTTTCGGTACAGAGTATGTTTTCGCACGTTCAAGAACGAATTTCAAGTTTTGGTTCGATTCAGGATCTGGCTCTCCAGACTTTGCTGCGACATAGATTTCACGACCGAATTTCGCATAGATTCTACTTGTATCCTTGTCCTTTGCAGCTTTCTTATCTTTAATGTTGTTCCATTTACGACCCATAATATACACTTCTCTTTCAATAATTTATGTCATTATTATACACATTAATCCTTCATTACACAAAAAAGATTAAAGGCGCATGCCTTTAATCTTTTAAAATACTTGCTAATCGTAAAATATCTAAAATGATATTCAATAGGTTGATAAATAAGCTAAATCCCATCTCCTGTGGTGAGAAGTTTCCTTGTTTTAAACGGTTAAAGTCATATACTGTATACAAGAAAAAGATTGCAAGTCCTGCAATTGTAATCACCATCTGGAACATTGGAATTTGAATGAATATGCCTAAGAAACTTGCAAATACTAATGCGATTAATGCTGGGAATAATAGACGCCCTAAGTTAGATGCATCTCCTACTACAAAGTATCCAACTAAACCAAAGGCTAAGAATGCCCCTACAGCAAGTGCAACGTTTTGATAGAATGCAGCTTCACCTAACGTTGACATGTAGTACATAAATGTACCGTAACTTACAATCCCCATCCCAAACGCCATTAAGTTAGAAATTAAGAATCCAAACTTACGTGAAGCACGCACGAATAACGATAACATTACAAGTGCAAAAATTGCCATAGAAACCGTAAATCTTAATCCCGCTGGCACAAATTGTCCTAAATATGTTCCTACCGCAAAGATAATCCAGTAATACATAAAGAATAAAAACGTTTGACGATACGCTGATGCGCGTGTCACAGGTTGTGCATTATAATAATTGTTCATATAATCCCTCATTTAATTAGTGTTATATAATGATTATACAGTTTACAACTTACATTTACGAGCGATTTGATTATACAAACAGGCTGAAAATCATAATAAAGACGAGACCACTCACAGATATGATCGTCTCTAGAAGCGTCCATGTCAGCACTGTCTCTTTAATGGATAACCCGAAATATTCTTTAAACATCCAGAATCCTGCATCATTCACATGTGATGCGATGACACTCCCGGCACCTGTTGCAAGAACAACCAATGCTAAATTCACATCAGACGCTTCAAGCAACGGAATAACGATACCTGTCGTAGAAATCGCAGCAACTGTCGCAGATCCTAATGCAATTCTAAGTACTGCTGCAACAAGCCAAGCTAACAGAATCGGTGAAAAGTCTGAATGCGTAAATAATGTTTCGACATGCTTACCTACGCCACCATCAATCAATACCTGTTTAAATGCGCCACCTGCACCGATTATCAGAATCATCATCCCAATTGGATAGATTGCATCTGTAACCGACTGCATCACATCTTTCATCTTGCGCCCTCTAGAGAGACCCATTGTGATTACAGCAATCAATATTGAAATCAACATGGCAGTAGATGCATCACCAATTAGGTAAATGGCCTTGATCAATCCATTTACATTTATTCCTTGTGCTTCTACCATTAATTTAACAATTGTGGAAATCAGCATTAATAATACAGGAAATAACGCTGTAAGTGTACTAATGAAAAATCCTGGTGTTTCCTCAATTTTGAAATTCACGTTTTTACCTAAAGACGAGATGTCTCCTTCACGTGTGAATGCTGTCGGCGTAATTTTCTTTGCAAACTTTGTAAATAACGGGCCTGCAATGATTGCTACAGGAATCGCAATGATAAAGCCATATATTAATACTTCACCAAGGTTTGCGTCATATTCTTTTGCAATCATGACCGGTCCAGGATGTGGCGGTAAGAAACCATGCGTTACAGAAAGTGCTGCAGCCATAGGAATACCTAAATAAAGTGCGGGTAGTTTCGTTTCTTTCGCAATGGTATACACAATCGGAATCAGTAATACAAGACCGACTTCAAAGAATAGCGCAATCCCAATAATGAAGGATGCCACAACTACAGCCCACTGAATATGTTTTAGTCCAAATTTATCGATGAGCGTATGTGCAATTCTCGTTGCTCCCCCACCATCAGCAAGTAACTTCCCAAGCATCGCACCTAAACCAAAGATGAGCGCAATATGTCCAAGTGTCCCACCCATTCCTGCTTCAATCGTAGCGACGACTTTATCTAAAGGAATCCCTAGCATAAGTGCCGTTAAAAAAGCGACGATGATTAATGATATAAACGTATTAAGTTTGAGTCCCATAATTAAGACCAGTAGAATAATAATAGCTATAGCGACTGTAAATAACGGCCATTGTTGTACGATAAAATCCATTATACTTCCCTCTTTTCATATTTTCTTTGAAACGCAGCAATGTCATCATATGTTTCCATCAATTGTTGTGTCATCTTAATATAAATCGGTAATACCTCGCGATAGATGTATACGTTTTGCTGAATCGGTTGATGTGGCTTTGTTGCACCAACCATAGCACTGACATGGTCAAAGTTATCTTTTTCTCCAATTGCAATTTGACCGAGAATAAAAGCACCAAGACAAGAACTTTCGATACTCTCCGGTACAATCACTTCATGTTCAAAAATATCGGACATCATCTGTCGCCATAGTGCACTTTTTGCAAATCCTCCTGTTGCCTTTAATGTCTTTACTTCTTCATCCATCAACACGGAAAGCGCAATATAAACCGTATAGAGATTAAAGATGACACCTTCAAGTGCCGCACGAATCATATGCTCTTTTTTATGCGAGAGGGTTAATCCAAAGAATGAGCCACGCACATTTGCATTCCAATGTGGCGCACGTTCTCCTGCAAGAAAAGGATGAAAGATCAAGCCATTACTCGCTGGTGGCACGCGTTCAGCAATCTTAGTCAATACTTCATAGCTATCGACACCGAGACGCTTTGCTGTCTCAATCTCACTTGAAGCAAATTCATCACGTATCCAGCGCAAGACGACACCACCATTATTCACAGGACCGCCAATGACCCATTTGTCCTTTGTCAAAGCATAGCAGAACAATCTCCCCTGACTATCTGTTTTCGGTTGATCAATTACTGTGCGAATCGCTCCACTTGTGCCAATAGTTACTGCAACTTCTCCAGGCTTAAATGCATCTACACCGAGATTACTAAGTACACCGTCACTCGCACCGATAACAAATGGTGTGTTGACATCAATATTCATGATATCCGCATATTGCTTATCTATTCCTGTTAACAGTGTCGTCGTATCTACAGCTTCAGATAACTGACTTTTGTCTATTTCTAAAAGCTTGAGCACAGCATCATCATAATCAAGCTGGCGAATATTAAATATACCCGTGGCACTTAATATTGAATAATCTTCGATATATCTCTTAAAGAGTTGATAGAACACATAACCTTTTATTCCAATAAACTTTTTAGTCGACTGATAAAGCTTGGTTTCCGTTTCTTTCAGCCATAACATTTTGGTCAACGGACTCATCGGGTGAATCGGTGTCCCTGTACGGTGGTAGATAGCAAGACCATCATGTTCACGATTCAGCTTTTCTGCATACTGATAACTCCGATTATCTGCCCACGTAATACTATTAGTAAGTGGTTTATTATGTTCATCCATCAAGATCAAACTATGCATTGCACTAGAAAAGCTAATAAAATCAATCTCATTTTTAGCGGCTTCTGCTTTTTTCACAACCATACGGATGGTTTCTAAAACCGCTTCAAAGATGTCATTCGGATGTTGCTCCGCTGTATCTGTAGTAGGTGTTAATAATGGATACTCCACATGATGTACACCCACTATCTCACCTTGATTTTTATAGATTACCGCTTTAGTACTCGTCGTACCGATATCTACACCTATTTTAAACATTAATTTTCCTCCTTCGTTTGAGAATAGAATAAATCATCTATTTCTTCATGAACATCATCAAAATTCATATGAAGTACTTTTTTATAACCTTTTCTATCTCTTTGTTCAACAGTCGTGATATATTCATGATGATTCTTAAAGATGCGTTCAAAATCACCTTTATTAAACTTCATTCTTTCCTCCATCGAAATTAGGTTCAGTATCAGCATTGTCGGTTTAATGCTCATCCATAACTTTTCTAATTGCTTATGGTGAATACTTTCGATCATCGTCTGATGGAAAAGAATATCCTGCATAGCAAACTCCGCAGCATCATTAAATTTAACCGCTACTTTCATCATTTCAAGTTTCTTATGGAGTTCCAGTACGACTTTAGATATATCCTTTTTTCTGATCTTTTCAAAACTAAAACTTTCAATCATCAGTCTCATGTCATAAAGTTCTTTTATATCATTTTCTGATAAAGCCATTATCACTGCACCCATCCGTTCTAAACGAATCAATTTATCATTAGATAAAATTTTTACCGCATCTCTTACGGGTGAACGACTCACCTTGTACATCTGAGCTAATGTATTCTCTGAAAGCTTCTCTCCATCCTTAATCTGCTTAGAAATAATCTTATACCTCAAATCTAATGCTATCTGCTCTCCTGTTGAAAGTTGATCCATCCATTGTTTAGGTATCATGGTTTACCTCCGTCTACTTGTATACAAGTATGGTAATATAAAATTAACAAACTGTAAACGCTTTCGTTTGAAATAAAAAATAAAGATAAATAAAGCTAGCACTTTATTTATCTTTATTCCTCTAATTAAAGTAATTGATTCAATTCATCTATACCATCATGAAATTCGTGCTGCCCGAATTGTTTTGTAATGATATTCATTTGTGGAAATTGTTGTTGCCAGCACATTTGGTGTTTGATGTCTACACGATCATCATCAACAGACTGAATGTGCGTAATGGGTACATCGATATAGTCCTCTGCATCTTCTCTTAACTTATTCTGCTCATCGCTAAACTTGTCATCGCAGCCAAACAAAGGGGACCCGATAAGAATCACTTGTTTAATTTTTTGTGTCACTTGATTTTCAGTTAAGTACTTCATAATTACAGTGCCACCGAACGAGTGCCCAATTAAGGTGACAGGTTCATGATCATCAATTTCATTCAAACTTTCAATGAATGGTTCCACCCATAATTCATAGACCTGTCCCTTGTCTCTTGGATAGCGGTGCTTATGCCACACGTACTCACCTTGCGGAATCGTTCTCAGCAAAGGATTACTACCACTCTCTTTTGTTTGTTCACTTGCACTATGTACAAATACTATATGTTCCATCCTTATCCCTCCTAAAAAAATTCGGATAAACTGTTAACAGTTTACCCGAATATGTATGATTTAATTAAAAAATATGTGTAATGAAGTTAACAACAAAATAGATAATCGCTGCAATGATGGCTGAAATCGGCAATGTAATCACCCATGTAATAATCATACGCTGTGCTGTCGTCCACTTCACGCCTTTAACACGGTGACTTGATCCCACACCTAGAATTGAAGAGGATACAACGTGCGTTGTGGATACAGGTAGATGAAAATGTGTTGCTCCAAAGATGATAAATGCAGATGATAAGTCTGCTGCAACACCGTTGGCTGGACGAATCTTCATGATATTACCACCAACTGTTTTAATAATCTTCCATCCTCCTACTGCTGTACCTAATCCCATCGCTGCTGCACATGAAAGCTGTACCCATGTCTGAGGTTCAGTACTTCCGGTCTGCATCCCGGCTGAGATTAATGCCATCGTAATAATACCCATCGCTTTTTGCGCATCATTAGACCCGTGTGCAAAAGCTTGCGCTGCTGCTGTGAAAATCTGCAGGAATCTGAAATTACGATTTGTTTTCGTTAAGTTTGCATTCTTAAATACTGTTTTAATAATTGTATACATGATATAACCAACGATAAATGCAAGTAATGGTGAAATCAATAACCCTACAATAATCTTCGTAAATCCTGCATATTCCAGAATTCCAAAACCACCTGATGCAATTGCAGCGCCTGCAATTGATCCAATCAATGTATGTGACGACGAACTCGGAATCCCAAAATACCATGTGATTAAGTTCCATGTAATCGCACTGATTAATGCCGCAAGGATGACCACTTGACCGTTTTGTAACGTAAATGGGTCTACAATATCTTTCGTAACCGTCTTCGCTACCCCATGAAAAAGAATTGCTCCTACAAAGTTCAGTACAGCTGCCATCAATATCGCATGACGAGGCTTCAAAGCTTTCGTTGAGACTGCAGTTGCAATTGCATTCGCCGTATCGTGAAAACCGTTGATAAAATCAAAAGCTAACGCGAAGAACACAATCGCAAATGTAAAAATAATAATCGGTTCCATAAAAATGCTCCTTAACTATTCTTCATAATGATAGATTCAAGTATATTCGCAACTGCCTGGCATTTATCAGCAATATCCTCTAAAGACTGATAAATATCTTTTACTTTCATCACAGTTAACGGATCCGTTTCTACAGATAAGATATGTTTAATTGACTGTCTTAAAATACCGTCACAGTTTGTTTCATGTTCCTTAATATTAATCGAATGTACGCGCACATGGGATAACTTCTTCTCAGCAACGAGCGTCACTGCAATCTTAATTTCTTTTGCGCATCCTTGAATGTTCTGAACAAATTCAGCCATATACTCATCTGAGTATTCAATTGAATACATTTCAAACATTGCTGATGTTTCTTCCATAGCATCCATAACATCATCAATTGCATTTGAAAGAGCAAGAATATCTTCACGTTCAATCGGTGTGATGAATGTTTGATTTAAATCTGAAATCATTTGGTGCATCAGTTCATCACCATTTGTTTCATAGGCTTTAATTGTATCCGCATATTTCTTTAAATCAAACGCATTGTGAAATGTCATGTCACCAAATGCTACAGCAGCACGATCTAGATTCTCTGCCATCGCTTCTAATTGAACCGCAAATTTATCTTTCTTCTTATTAAACATGATATTGCCTCCTAATATTTTCACCATAGTTCTCTACATCGCTATTTTAAAGGAAATTGTTAACTTTTAATAGCGTTTTGTTAAAAATGTATTAAGTCTGTAAAGTAAGCGTATGCAAACCGTTGATATAATAAACCTTCTTTACATTCTTTACAAAAATGTAATATAAAAATGTAAATGAACCTCCAAAAAAACGACTGTATTATACAGCCGTTTGTTACTTTGTATACTGTTTTTCTATACCATTTGCTTTATCTTCCTGAAAGCGAGCAATACGCATCTCAACATCAAAGATTTTCATTGAAAGATGATACACCGGTAATTGTATCAATATATAGATGAGCCATGGTATCGTAGGTTCGTAATCATGAAGTGCAATGATAAGGGTGTCAGTGTGCTTCAATCTTCTAAACTCCATACGTGCACGACTTGTTAGTGTATTTTTGTATAATGCACCGTCTGTTATCTTATAAACCATTCTGTTTTCATCACTTTTTCCTTCATCCTCAGATAACGTAAGTACATGCTTGCCCGCTGCATAAATCGTATATACATTATCTTGACGTTTTACGTTAATAATATTAAAGGCCATATCACTCAACCAATTAAAATAATGATGACTCAAGTCAGCTATCGACCAGTTTGACGGCATCAACGTACGTTGAATACTTCTCACATCATTGATTTCTGAACTCTGTGTTTGTGCAACAATCCCTTTACGTTTAACTGATGTGACTGAGGCATGAACCGGTGTTTTGTAGCTACGCAGAATATTCAATGTTTCTTGATCTTCTGTTGTACCAGATACATAGAAAATTGCTTTCAATTGTGCAATCTCTGCAGCACGTGCAAAATTATCTGCACTGATAGCATTGATATCACGAAACTTTGTATCGTTCATTCTGCTGGAACGTTTATTGGGATCAATAAAGTATATTCCAAAATCTACGTGGGCCATCGCATCAATACAGTCATTCAAAGAGAACATATCGCCAGTAAGCCAGGTGACGCCTTCTAATGGTTCGCTCGGATATTTACTCATCGCATAAATATCATACTGTGCTGCCAATTGACTTGATATATATTTACCAATATATCCTGTTGCGCCTGTGAGTAATACTTTATCTTTCAAGGTGCATTCCTCCTGTTATTTCGTTTTCGTTGTAAGCGGTTCTTCTTCTAACGTATTGTACAATGCTTGATCAGTAAACGTGCTCAGAAACTTAATCACTTTATCATATGTTATTTGAGATTCCTTTAGATTCATATGAAATTGATATTGATGTCTTAATCGATGTGAGCCATCAAAAAATGAGGTCGAATTCGGTACTTTATTTTCTTGCAACACTTTGACCAGTTCTATTGCCTGACTTTCAAATGGGTCTGCATCTCCTACTGTCAGAAATGTTGGAGGGTACTTTCCTGTTACTTGCTGCGTAATAGACATCTGATCAATCTGTTTAAACTCGCGCTCCCAATATTTTTCTCCAGTATAGCTTTCCATAAAATCTTCAATTCGTGGAAATTTTGTTGCTCTTACCGTATTCATATCATATAATCCACCAAATAATATTACCCCTTTAATATCGTCCGGGGCAAAGACCGCTTCTTCCTGCATTTCTTTTCTTAATAATTCATTCGTTTGAATTGCTGCAAACTGCGCTGCAATTTGTGCTCCTGCTGAATCTCCGCCAATAATAATTTGATTAAAATCAATCGGAAGATGGAATGTATTACGCTTCATAAACTGTGCAGCTTGCTTTTCCTGAATTAAAGGTACGGGATATTTATGGGCAGGTGCAAGCGCATAGTTCATATTTGCAATAATAAAGCCCCGCTCTGCAATACGTGCAAGATAGGCATTTTTATGTTTTTTATCACCTGCGATATATCCCCCGCCATGTGTCCATATAATAAGCGGTAATTTGTCTCCTGATTTAATTTTCTTCGGCATAATAATATCCATTTGTGAGTTTGGTGCATCTTTGCCATATTGGACGTCAGAAATCAGCTTAACATTCATTGCCACACCAAGTTCATCGAATACCGTATCATGATTTAATGCGGGATTTTCTTTTTTATACCATCCAAATATTAATGCAAACGCCATCACAGTTAAAGCAACTAAAATTATAATTAATAAGTATCTTTTCTTCATTGTTATTCCCTTCAATCTACGCTAATTGTAACATTATTATCCGTCGATATAAATAAAAGCCGGGAACACACAACGCTTACGCGATGTGATTTTTCCCTGCCTTTTTACGCTTAATATATTTAAGTAATAGTCCTAGGCATAGTAATAACCCTACATAGCCCATTATTGGGTAAACTGTTCCTACAAGCTCTACAAAGCCAACAAAACTTAAAGCATAACCAATAACCATCGATACGATGAGCAATATAATATACTGCTTTGAATAAGGTGTTGTCAGGCGTGCTGTAAACGAATACATTAAACCGACAATCGTATTATACATTACCATCAGCATAATAATGCTTAATGCTATACCAAGCACCGGATGAATCATACGTCCTAACACTAAAGTTGGAATCGCTGAGTCTTGAACTAATTCCAGTTCACTCAGTAAGCCAGAGTTTACCATCAATAATAGTACAAGTAATGTAATCCCACCGATAAAGGCACCACGGCCTGCAATATGTTTCTTCGAGGCATCGCTACCAATTGCAGCTAACATACTATAGCCAGTAGCAAATGCTAAGCCACCATAGTTTAAGCCGGAGAACCACCAAAGTGAACTTTCTGGAAGAAACTTCGATTTAAATGGCTGCTTTGAAGGATCGATGTATTTATCTACTTCGCTTAATGGCACATGCCCTTTAAAGAAGAAATAAACTGCAATAATTGTTACAACGACAATCAAGAATGGCGTTACAACTCCAAGTGCTCTGACAATCTTGTTAAAGTCCATCAGCAACGTACCTACTACAGCAATAATCATAAGTAACGAACCTAACCATATCGGTATCCCAAAGCTTTCATGAAACGCACTCCCTGATCCTGCGACCATGATCACCGATATTGCATATAAGAAAAACACTAAAATATAGTCAATGATTTTACCAAATTTTTCACCAAAAAGGTATGTAATCGTTGGTTCATGGCTGTCTACATCTAATCCATAACCAACCTTACTGATCTGACGGCCAAAGAACGTCAACATAATTCCAGAAATAAGTATAGCAAAATAGCTGTAAATACCATAATTCGTGAAAAATTTCAAAACTTCCTGACCTGTTGAAAAGCCGGCACCTACAATAACACCCACGTAAGCTGCACCGATTTTCATTGATTCTATATTACCTTTAGACATCCAACCTCTCCCTTAATATAATAAAAGACGTGCTATGAATATTTCACAACATGTCTTTATTACCCGATATTAAAAGTCATAAACGTTAAATTTAATTTTGTTCTTCAGGCAGTCCGAATGTCTCACCTTCAGGTGCCTTAGAACGTGTAACAAATAATGCCGTAATAAACCCTATGACTGTAAGGGCTATTGCAAACCAATAAGCGTGATGTACGCCATACGTCAGTGCTGCTTGAGTCTGTGAATGGGTAGGATTACTTATTCCTTCTAATGCTTGTTGCTGACCATGCGTCATTATACTTACAAAGACCGAAATCCCCATTGCACCGGCAATCGGCTGTATCATGTTACCGATTGCTGTGCCATGTGGATACAAATGCTTTGGTAACTGATTGATTGCATTCGTATGACTTGGCATCATAATCATCGAAATAGATACCATGAGTACCATATAAACAATGATAAATATATATAGTGGTATTCCTGGGTGAATCGTCGAGTAGAATATCATGACGAGCATCAGAACAAACATGCCCGGAATGATCATCTTACGTGGACCAATCTTATCAAATATTCGTCCCATAACTGGACTCATCGCGCCATTTAATAAAGCACCAGGCAACAGTATCATTCCTGCAACTTTGGCACTGAATCCCATCGGCCCTTGTAAGTACATCGGCATCACAATCTCAGAAGCGAACATCGCCATCACAACAACGACAAAGATAAACATCCCTTTACTATAGTTGCTATACTTAAAAACGGACATATCAAGTAGTGGTGATGTCAGATGGTTCTGACGGACAATAAAGATTACCAGGGAAATAAGTCCACTAAGAATCGGTAAGAATACCGCTTTATTGCTAAATCCACCTTCTATATTTCCGACAGAACTAAAGCCATATATAATACCTGCAACACCTATTGTTGATAAGACAACACTGAATATATCGACTTTCGGTTTCGTCACTTCGCCGACATTATCCAGATATTTAAACGCAAATCCGATTGAAAATAAAACGAATGGTACGACCGCAAAAAACAACCATCTCCATCCTAATGTATCAACGATTACACCAGAAAGGGTCGGCCCAATTGCAGGTGCAAACATCATAACAAGGCCGAAATTACCCATAACTTTCCCACGTTCATGCGGCGGGAATAATAGCAGCATCGCATTCATAATAACAGGTATCAACAATCCTGTACCTGCCGCCTGAATCATCCTTCCTGCCAGCAGCATAGGGAAATTGATTGCACACCCTGCTACCAATGTTCCAATAAGGAAGACGGACATCAATCCTATAAATAATTGTCGCGTCGTAAACCACTGAATTATAGTAGCAGATAATGGCATCAGCACCCCCATGATAAGCATAAATCCAGTAGCAAGCCACTGAACAGTCGGTGCATCGACATGAAAGACTGTCATAATCTTTGTCAAGGCGATATTCAGTAAGGTTTCATTTAAAAAGGTAAAGAATGCGCCAATTAAAAATGTAATCATGATTATAGTAGATTTTTTCATATTTCCTCCAAAACAATAGTTGTCTATACATCTTATAGCACGTTTCACGTAAAAACAATATCTCTTGAAATTTATTTTATATGCTTTATGTTATAAAGGATAATTATTTGCATTTCTCAATACTTTATTTCATTATGAAACTAACTTAATAAAAGGAGCTTATTATGGAACTTAACAAACAAATCTTACAGACATTTGTACGCGAAGCACATGTACGTGATTTTGAAAGTCATTCTGAAGAACCTACTGTAATGCATCGAATAGATTATGAAATAAGCCAGGAAGATCCGCATATGTTTGATTTTAAACTCACCTTTATGTTTGGTCATTTCGGCACACAGGTTGATGGAGTCATAGAATCTACATTACTGATTCAAGCTGATTCCGAAATTAATATATTACAAGAAATTCAAGCAAATGAAACCATGTTCGCACTTCCATTGTACGCAAAAGCATCGGCACTCGTTACAAAGCTATCCGAAGACAGAGGACACTTTCCAATAATCGTTCCAATAGAGATATGGCTTGAACAATAAAAATACGCCTGGCATCTAATATGTCTAGGCGTTTTTATAGTGATTAAAGTCTTTAATATCAATAACAACTTGATCTAATTGCTTAGCGGCTTTTTTCATCAATTTTCTCGCGACCTGATTATTCGAATCAATAGATAATATCTGCTGAGCTGTATCAAATGCTTCTCTGTCAGAAAGCACTGGATTCGGTACAGTGTACAAGAAAAGCAACTGTAACAAATTCTTGATTTCTTTAGAATCAGTCATATATACAGCACGTTCAGCATGATAATATGCACTATGAAAAGCTCCATTAACTTCACAAAGCGGATAGACAAGTAACAAGAAAGCTAAGTCATGGAGTTCTACTGTCTCCTCTTTTTTCATCTGTTCTAATATAAATGTATAGTACATCACAGATTCACTTTTATGACATGCACTAATAAATATTTCTTCAAACTCTAGAAAGTCTGTCTGATTCATTATATCTTCAGCAATATGAAAATTTCCGCTAAGTATGGATTCAGCTAAGCGTTCCTGTATATTATGCATTTGATACACCACCTTTTCGATTAGCATTGTACCATAATATCACCTTATTTCCTATCGCTTAAGCCTTCATTTTAAGTATGTAATTTTCCTCCATACCCATTCTAATGGTCCATATTTATGTCTTTTCATATAATATGTAGCAATGACCAGTTCAAAAATTATAATACACAGTGCGATCATGAATACTTGATACAGATCCAGCTTCGCATATAAACGTAGCACATAAAATATGATGAACATACAGATACTCTGCAATATATATAATGAGAAACTCATCTTACCCGCATAGTAAAATGGCTGCATCACCTTATAGAACTGTTTATTATCTGTAAGCAGGACAACTACGATAAAATAACAAACTGCTACTAATGTACCGCCATAGAATATAAACGACTGAGCTGCATACATATCCAGATGTGCATAGATGACATAATATTTAATCAGTAATCCTAGGGTAAGGGATACTGCTGCCGTTATCATCATCATACGTTTATGTTTAAGTATAGCGCCAATCATATCAGCACGCATCGCATACATTCCAAATAAGATAAAAGGCAGAACCGATAATCCATAACCAAATATCCCTGTTAAACTTAATGCCGTGAAATTCTCCAGAAAGAATTGCTGGTTCAGTGCGAGTATTTGACTGAAGTCTCCGCTTTGCATCACTTGTATCCAGCGCTGTGCAGCATTGCTGGAAGATGCAGAAGGAATTGCATCTGGTGAGAGTATTACAGTAATGATCACCATCAAATTTATCAGCAGAAAAATGACAGATATCATGAGCGCAACAATCAGACTGACGATATTCGGCATAAGTAAGAAGAGGATTGCAATCATGCCGAGCACTGCATATACATTTAATATATCCCCATAAAAGATCAGTAATCCATGAATGTAGCCAAACGCAAGTAGTGCGAATACCCTTCTATACAATACCGGGATAAAATTCCCACCGCGCTGCTTAATATTTGTTGCCATAATGGCGAGGCCAAACCCAAATAAAAATGAAAAAATAGGATAGAATGAATTGTGCACGAATAACATATCAAGGTAATACAGCATTCTATCTAAAGGCAGCTGAAAGTGATCTAGAGGATTTGTAAAAACTTCATTCATATGAAAACCAACGATATTCATAAATAAAATCCCCATGACACTGATTCCACGCATAATATCGATACTTTCTATACGTTTTGTCATAATTTTTTTACGAACTCACTTTTAAGGCTCATTTGACCAAATCCATCTATCTTACAGTCGATATCATGTCCATTATCAGGATCAACTAGTGTAATGTTCTTTACCTTCGTTCCTTGTTTAATCACAGAGGAGCTTCCTTTAACCTTTAAGTCTTTAATTACTGTTACACTGTCCCCATCACTTAAAATATTACCGTTCGCATCTCTTACGATTATCTCTTCAATGATTTCTTGCTGCGGCCACTCATGTGCACACATTGGACATACATAGTTTAAACCATCTTCATAAGTATATTCTGAATTACATTTGGGACATGCTGGTATTGTCATTAGCTTACTCCTTTAATTTTTATAATTGTATTTTCTCTATATTTAATAATTTATCCTTCAAATCTAAACCACCACTAAATCCTGTCAACGTTCCATCCTTGCCGATAACACGGTGACAAGGCACAACGATCATCACGGGATTTGCACCAATAGCACCTCCTACCGCACGGACAGCTTTCATATTACCTGATTGCAATGCAATATCGCTATACGATCGTGTTTCACCGTATGGAATCGTAAGCAGGGTCTGCCATACCGACTTTTGAAAGTCTGTCCCTGCAAGATTAAGCGGCCATTCTAACTGCTGCTTCTTGCCCGCAAAATAAAGATTCAGCTCTTCAATATAATGCGTATGATACTGGTCAGCTTCATAGCCAGTAACTTTTGTCGCTTGACTGAAGAAACGTTCAATATGGCGATTGACATATTCATGTGTATGTTCGTTCGCTAAATAAATGACACCGCATTCATCAGAAGCTATAATAAATTCGATATCCTGCACGAGAAAACAACTTATATAAACTTTCAAATCATTCATCCTTCCAGTTGTGTATCTATTGCATAAGGTTTACGCGCCATATCTATATGGGGGATTAGATCTTCAAAATAAATATCAGATACTGGTGATAGATTAAAACTGCTATAGAAATCCTTTAGATGAGCTTGTGCACTTAAGGAAATATTTTTATCCGGATAATTATCTTTTATATAATCAAGTCCTTTTTGGATAAGTGTTCTCGCTAATCCTCTACCACGAAACTGTGGATTCACAATTACTCTACCCAGTTTCACCGTTTGTCCGTCAACGATAATTCTAGCATATGCCGCTATCTTATCATCTTCTTTAGTGAAGTAATGGATGCAAGTTAAATCTCTTTCATCAATATCTGGATAAAAGCATTGCTGTTCAACTACAAATGTATCTACTCTAAGTTTAAAGATCTGAAAAATTTCATCGTGTGTTAATGCTTCAAATTTCTTATATTCCCACAATTATATCGCCTCCCGCACCATATTTATTTGATTGTAATATACGACATAGAATTAATAAAGTTAAATATAAAAAAGGCACAGTGCAACTGCACTGTGCCTTAACGCGTTTAATCTTAGAAACGGTAGTATCCGTCTACATGTCCACTAACATAGCTTACTGAACGTTGTCCGATACCTTCAGAAGGATTTAATGCATCTACCATTTGTCCTCCACCGATATATACACCAACGTGGCTGTAGTTATTGAAGAATACTAAGTCACCTGGTTGTGGTGCTGACACTTGTGTACCTACTGCAGCTTGTGCATAAGTAGTACGAGGAATTGATTTCCCCATTGCTGCTAATACTTGTTGTGCAAATGATGAACAATCTACTGCTGAAGCAGAGTTCGCACCATATACATAAGATTTACCAACTGCAACACTTAATGCTACTGATGCAACATTTCCGCTAACTGCCGTTGTTGCAGGAGCTTTCTTCACTTCTGAAGTTGTAGAAGTTTGTGACACTACAGGTGCTGCTGTTTGTGCAACTGTTTGTGTAGCTGTTTGTGTAGCTGTTTGTGCAACTACTGAAGTAGGTGCGTCGTAGTTATAAGTATAAGTGTATGAACCATCATTATTATATGTATAGTTATATGCACTTGAATCAATTGAACTTACTGAAGATGAAGTTTGAGCAACATCTGTTCTACCGTACGCCGATGCATCAGCTTGAGTTGTACCTAATGTCGATAATGTTGCAAGTGTTGTTAAAGTTAATGCTGTCTTTTTCATATTTAAAATTCCTCCGTGTAATATAATCGTTATATTAAAATAGTTTTAGATTAGTTTTTAATTTTTACTGCGCTCTTGAGCACTGAAAATACTATATCACGTTTAAACATGATTTTGAGCATTGTTAATGATTTGTTACTTAAGTGATATATTTTATATATAGCTGTAATAAATTCATCTCCTTAATAAATATTGTCGTATCAATGATTGTAACTAATATTTGAAAATAGTAATTGTAAGTATTATCCAAAAATATTACAGCATTGAAATATAATATTTGAGAAAATCGATCTATTTGTTGTATATACAGAGTATTTGCAAAATCTTCTGAATATATAAGCAATTCTATTGCTTATGAAGAGCGTACAGATGTACAATAAATAGGAGCAATACGATTTTACTATTAGGAGGAAGATCATGAGTAACTTATTAAAAGAACAATATGGATTATTTATTAATGGTGAATTTAAAGATAGTGTTGCAGGAGAAACCTTAGATGTAACAAATCCAGCCACAGGAGAAGTATTAGCTAAGATTGCAAAAGCAACAGAAGAAGATGTAGATGTAGCTGTGAAATCAGCTGAGGAAGCTTTTAAAACATGGCGCCACACTTCTCACAACGAAAAAGCAAAACTATTAAATCAAATTGCAGACAAAATGGAAGAACATCGTGAAGAACTTGCTAAAATTGAATCATTAAATAGTGGTAAAGCCATACGTGAATCATTAAATATTGATATTCCAATGGCAATTGAACATTTCCGATATTTTGCAGGTGTCATACTTGCTGATGAAGGAACAAATAAAGAAGTAGATGCAGATGTCATCAGTATTATTAAACACGAACCAATCGGTGTAGTAGGTGCAGTTGTTGCATGGAACTTCCCAATGCTACTGGCTTCTTGGAAGTTAGCACCTGCGCTTGCTGCTGGTAATGCCGTTGTTATTCAACCATCATCATCAACACCGTTATCATTACTGAAGTTTGCTGAAATTGTTCAGGACATCTTACCTAAAGGGGTATTAAATGTTTTAACAGGTAAAGGTTCGGAGTCAGGTAACGCAATCTTCAATCATGAAGATGTAGCAAAAGTATCATTTACAGGTTCTACTGAAGTCGGTTACGGTGTTGCAGAAGCTGCAGCAAAGCGTATCGTTCCAGCGACTTTAGAGCTTGGAGGTAAAAGTGCGAACATTATCTTCGATGATGCAAATATTGAGCAAGCAATTGAAGGTGCACAACTCGGTATTTTATTTAACCAAGGAGAAGTTTGTTCAGCAGGTAGCCGACTATATGTTCAAGAAGGTATCTATGATGAGTTTGTAGCCAAACTTAAAGATGCTTTTGAAAAAGTACGTGTAGGTGACCCTATGGATGAAAATAATCATTATGGTTCACAAACAGGACAGGCACAAATCGATAAGATTGAAGAATATATCGAAATTGCTAAACAAGAAGGACTTAATATCGTTACTGGTGGAAAACGCTTAATGGATAATGGACGTGATAAAGGATTCTTCTTCCCACCGACAATCGTTGAATTTGAAGATAACAAATCACGTTTAGTTCAAGAAGAAATCTTTGGGCCAGTCGTATTGGTATCTAAATTTAAAACAAAAGAAGAAGTTATCGAGAAAGCGAATGATTCAGAATATGGTTTAGCTGGCGGTATCTTCACAGCAAACTTAAATGATGCATTGCAAGTTGCTAATGCAATAGACACTGGTCGAATCTGGATCAACACATACAACCAGATTCCAGCAGGATCTCCATTCGGTGGTTACAAGAAATCAGGTATCGGACGCGAAACTTACAAAGATACGTTACGTCACTACCAACAAGTAAAAAATATTTATATCGATTACTCAGATAAAGCCAAAGGTATCTATCAGTAATACGCTGAATGATATGATGCACACCTCATCCATTGTGGATGAGGTGTTTTTTAGGTCTTGTAATATACTTTCGCCTGATTACTAGCGAGATGGCTCGTGTTTTTAATTTACGGGTCATCTTGATTCACTTCCACTCGTCTCGCTCCTCATCTTGGCTCATGTTTATTTTTATGAGCCATCTTGCTTCATTTCCTCTCACCTCGGTCCTAATCTTGGCCCATGTTTTATTTTTATGAGCCATCTTGATCCAGATTGCTTCTTTCCATCTTCATCTTGGCCCATGTTTTTAATTTACGGGCCATCTTGCAATCAAATCTATCTAAATATTAATTTGTTCACCTTTCTTATAGTAAGTACCTCTGTAATGTGAATGTTTATAGAAATGCTGATTCATCAATCTCGTTACCGTACGATTTGATAAACCAGTAAAATCTACAATATCTTTTCTTTTCACTTTATCCTTACCAAACAAAGCTAATACTTCGTAAGCTTGTAATACTGCATTTTCGTTTTTCAATTTATTTCCGCAACTACATTTAAAATAAGTCTTCCTTCGAATTCTGCTCATCTCCATCTTCCTGCATTTCGGGCAGCGCAGGCCTAACTTTAAATCTTCAAGATTGTAATAATGAATTCGGTTGTCAACACCTTCATTGTCATGAAGCTTTATAAGTGCATCTGCGAAGTTGATCATTTGCTGTGTGATTCCTTTACATGACTTTAAGTAATTAAACACTGGTTCAAGTTCGTGCGAGAACATTACACAGTCTTTTCCACTAAAGCCTGTTAAATTGAAATCTTCATTGATAAATATAATTTTACTGATCAGTTTTTGAGGCATCTCGTACTTTGCAATGAGCTGTTTTAAATAGGAATCTGCATTGTCTAACTGTATAAAGATATCTTTATCCGTCTTACCTTGTTCACTCATTAACCGGTTGTTCTGATAACGATAATTACCACTATAATTTTTGATATCAAAGTGCAATATGTTATTTGCCGTAATAATAATGAAATCGAATTGCACGCGTACAGGTTTCATGATATTGACATCCCATATTATGATATATTCTCCTTCTAGATGTTCAATCATTTCAAAGAACCTGAGCTCACCTTCAAAGCCTTTCTTATATTTCACAAATTTATAATAGTCGTCTAGCTCCATATGTACTCGATTTTCTAATTCATATAAATACGCTTGTACTGTACTCGGTTTGTGAACCTTTTTTATCAAAAATATCACCTCAAATTCAATATAATACGTAATTTTTTTCAACGCAAATCGAGTAAAATCAAAGCTTCTGCAGTTTTTCAATTATTTCCTGCAAAAATAAAAAGAATCGCAGTATTTTCTGCAATTCTTTAATAATTCCGTCGAAAAATTAAATTTTAGTTTTCTCCAGGACGTCTCTTTTCTAGCTGTGTGCTGACGATACTTGCAAATAACTGTTGAAACAGCATACCAAAAGCCACTGGCATTGCAACCTTTGGTGGAAAGTATGTTGTTGCAACTATGACACCGGTAGAGATATTTCTCATCCCCCCTAAAAAAGTCATCGACACATGACGTGCATAGCTATGCTGCATAAAGTAACTAGATCCTACTGCAATGATGTAACCTATAACCACGATAACAAATACAACCGCAATAATCTTCAGTAACTCAAGATTCATATCTTTCACATAAGGACCAATCGCGCTTCCGTTAATCAATACAATAAGGAAAAGTGCCATTTTAGAAAATGGACTTAAACGATTGCCGATCCAGTCCGGAAACTTACCCTTTGTGAGTTCGTTCAAGAGTATCCCAATGATTGTAGGTACAACAATCATGAATATCAATCCAATAACGAGACTGAGTGTATCAATCTCAACTGTCGTCCCGGACACCAGATGTAGCACGAAAGGGATGATGACTGGTGCTAATAATGTGTCCAGCAATATCACAGCGATGCCAAGTGCGACATCTCCTCTACCAATACTTATCCAGATCAGACTTGTAACGCCTGTCGGGACGGTCATAAGCATAACAAACCCAATCACTAACAGTTGATCATCAAACAACGTCGTTGCAATCACATAACTGATGGCGGGCATGACAACGTGCAATATGAACATACAATACAGAATTGTACCCTTCGCTTCCAGAAATATACGAAGGTCTCTGAATTTCATACGGATGCTGCCACTAAATGTCATAAAGGCAAAAATATAGGGCACAATAAATATAAGGTGCTTCAAATACCCATCAAAGATAACGCCACATAATAAAGACAATAGCGTCAATACAGCGATGTACTTCTGTAATACAATGTTTATACGTTCAAGCATAGGCCATCCTTCTTTTCTTAATATTATATTTAAAATATCATAATGCATGCGATTGACATAATGATTAAGCTAGTCATGAATTATGATGCTGCAAGTACAATAAAACCCGAACAATGCTTATGAGCATCGTTCGAGTCATATATCAAACTAAATTATAAGTCATCTATCATTACTTCTCTTTCAATCCTAAAGCACTCGCTGTCTGTTTGTTAATTTCTTTAAACAGTTCAGGGTGTTCTGCTAACTTCTTACCGTATGATGGAATCATCTCTTTTATCTTTGGTTCAAATTCTGTCATACGCTCACCGAAACATTCATTAATTACACGTAGCATAACATGGACTGCAGTTGAAGCCCCAGGTGATGCTCCTAGTAAGGCTGCGATACTACCATCCTCACTTGTAATCACTTCCGTACCAAATTGGAGCGTTCCTTTGCCGCCATCTTCAGTTTCTTTAATAACTTGAACACGTTGTCCTGCGACAACAATCTCCCAGTCTTCAGATTTCGCATTCGGTACGAATTCACGTAATTCTTCCATACGTGCTTCATGATTCTGCATAACTTGGGAAATTAAGTACTGCGTTAATTTCATCTCTTTCGCACCTGCTGAAAGCATATTCGTAATATTGCCTGGTGTTACAGATTCAATTAAATCTGTATAACGCCCTGTTTTTAAGAACTTTGGAGAGAATCCAGCATATGGTCCAAAGAGTAATGCACGTTCACCGTCTATATAACGTGTGTCTAGATGCGGCACTGACATTGGGGGTGCACCTACTTTTGCTTTACCGTAAACTTTTGCAAGATGCTGTTCAACAATTGATGGGTCTTTACATACTAAGAATAATCCACTCACCGGGAAGCCACCTACCCCTTTAGCCTCAGGAATCTTTGTCTTCTGTAATAATGGTAAAGCGTATCCTCCAGCACCAATAAACACGAATTTCGCACTATGGACTTCAGTTGTCTTATGATTTTGATCATAGACTTTAACATCCCAGCTGTCATTGTCATTTCTCTTAATATCTTTCACTGTATGATTATAATGAATAACTGCACCATCATAACTTGTCATAATATCGAACAGGTCATTTGTTAATGCGCCGAAGTTAACGTCCGTACCTGCTTCCATACGTGTAATTGCAATCTTTTCATTCGGATTACGGCCTTCCATCATCAACGGAACCCATTCACGCATCTTGTCATGGTCTTCCGTAAGTTCCATCCCTTCAAATAACGGATTATCAGATAAAGCTTTAAGACGACGTTTCAAGAAATCTACATTCTGCTCACCTTCCACAAAGCTTAAGTGCGGTACGGGCATGATAAAGTTGCCAGGATCCTTTAATTTGCCTTGCTGTGCTAAGTACGCCCATAACTGTTTAGATAACTGAAACTGTTCATTAACACCACTCGCTTTTGTAATATCAATATTACCGTCCTCATCTTCTGTCGTATAATTCAGTTCACACAGTGCTGAATGTCCTGTCCCCGCATTATTCCAGGCGTTAGAGCTTTCGAGTCCTGAAGCTCCTAGCTTTTCAAACACTTTAATATTAATTGATGGATCAAGTTCTTTTAACAATACACCGAGTGTCGCGCTCATAATGCCGCCACCGATCAAGATTACATCTGTTTCTTTAAATTTACGTTTCATTATCTCTGCCCCCATTTTTGATAAAATACAATACCTCTATTATAGACCTTTTTTTGTCATTTGTAATACTCGCATCGCATTTAATCTAAAAAAATGTAACCGGATACAAGAAATTATAATACTACAGTTCTATTTTTTATTTATAAATCCTACAGTAATCCATCCACCAGCAATTGTATTTCTTAATTCCTCCTCCTTTTCTAATGTAAACATCGATTCCTCTGCATCATAAGCAACAAATAAACATGCTGATTTCTGAAATACATGGTCAGGTCGCATCGCAACTAAATCATCCAGCGACTTAAAATGTGCATGTGCATATACTTTACCTTGATTAAATTCTGGACTCATATAAAGTTCACCATATTGACTTTCACGATTTACAGTTGCTATCACAATCTTACCACCCGGCTTTACCACTTTACTGATTGACTGATAGACGTTTTCAGGTTGTTCAATAAAATCAAAAACCCCCATAGAAAAAGCAGCATCAAAATAATTTTCCGGGAAATCAATATGATTTGCATCCATAACATGCACTTCTGCGTCAAGCTTTAGATGGTCAATTTTTTGCTGTGCTATCGCTGTCATATGTTCAGAAATATCAATTCCAACCATCTTGATACCTTGCTCTGCAAACTTCGTGATATATAGCCCTGTACCACTGCCGATTTCCAGGATACGCATGCCAGGTTTTAGATCAAGCATGTTGAGTAGATCTCTTGTTTCCACTTCATAGATATATCTACCTTTTTTAGTTTCAAAGAAAGCGTCATATTTATTAGCCTGATAAGCATTGAATGTCGTCATTTCATTACCTCCCATTATCGTTACTTATATTATACATCTGTTCAATTTATGTATAAAATAGTAATAACAAAAAGAGAGGATGATTCTATTGAGACGTGTTATTGTAACAGGATTCGATGCATTCGGTGATGCAACCATCAATCCATCATTCGAAGCAGTCCAAGGACTCCCGGATACTATAATGGGCGCAGAGATTATAAAACAACAATTGCCAACAGTATTCCAACAAGGTGCTGAACAATTAAAGGCAACCATCATGAAGAACTTTCCTGATATTGTCATCTGCGTGGGTCAAGCAGGTGGACGTGATAAAATAACTATAGAACAAGTCGCAATCAATCTGATCGAAGCGCGTATACCGGATAATGCGGGTGTTCAACCTTCAGGTATACCTATTCATGAAGACGGGGACAATGCATATTTTTCAAATTTACCTGTTAAAGCGATTGTTAAAAGTATACAGGACCATGAGATCCCTGCTGAAGTTTCTTATAGCGCAGGAACGTTTGTATGCAATGAACTCATGTATCAATTGTTATACATGATACAAAACGAATTCCCTTCAATTCGTGGTGGCTTTATCCATGTTCCTTTCGCACCTGAACAAACAGATACACATCCCTCAATGCCAATTGCAACAGTTACAGAAGCATTGCATCTTGCAATTGAAGCAGCACTCACATATCAAGAAGATATCCAGTACACTACTGGACGTATCCATTAAATGAAGCACACCCCTAAAGTTGAACCTTAGGGGTGTGCTTCAGATATGTCATCTTTTTTATTTTACAGCAGCATAGCCGCCACTCACATTGATTATATTCGTATATCCTTCATTTTCTAGAATACTCATCGCAATCGCGCTTCTAACACCTGACTGACAATGCACATATATTGTTTCATCTTTTGCAAATGGAATAGATGCTTGCTGCAGTTTGCCATAATGAACATGTGCAGCACCGTCGAAATGTCCTTCATCCCATTCCTTTTTCGTACGCATGTCCAGTATATTGATATCATCCTTATTCAGCTGTTTAAATGTTTCTGGTTCGATTGTTTGATATGCAGTTCCATCAACGACATTAACATAAGTATGAACATCGTCAAAGCCTATCATCTTCAAATCATACGCTGCTTGTTGCACTTCATCAAATTCTCCAACAAGCTGTAATGGGCGACTGTAATCTAAATACCATCCTGCAAATGATAGAAACTTCTTATTGTATGGTACATTGATTCCTTCTGACATATTCTTTGCATAGATTTCTTTTGCTCTTAGGTCTATCGCTTGTTCTGTAATAGTCTCTACTGGTGTTACAATATTGTGATGCATAAGCGCTACACCATCACGATTTATACGCTTCATCTCAGCAAAGTAATACGGTGGTTCCGGCTGATCGCTCGTTAATGCTTTGACGAATGCATCCTCATCTTCAATCTGGAACGCCCATCCATTTGCACGTTCATAGCCGAGTGTCGTCATCGGTACAGCGCCTAAGGATTTACCACATGCACTGCCTGCCCCATGACCTGGCCATATTTGAATGAAATCTGGAAGGTCATTCATCTTCTTCAGTGACTCAAACATCTGTCTTGCGCCTATTTCTGTCGTATCTTTAATACCAGCCGCTTCTTCTAATAAGTCGGGACGTCCAACATCACCGACAAAGATGAAGTCTCCTGTAAATAAGCCCATCGGTACATCCATTCCATTATCATAGAGTAAGAAACTAACACTTTCAGGAGTATGCCCTGGGGTATGCATGACTTCAAGTTTCACATTCCCTACTTTAATGGCATCTCCTTCATGAATAATGTCTGCTTCAATATCTTGATACGTCCAGTCAAGACCGCCATGCCCCGATACAAAGCCTCGTGCTCCCATATTGATGACTTCTCTTATACCTGACGCAAAGTCTGCATGGATATGTGTTTCAGTCACATGCGTAATGCGTAATCCTTCTTGTTCTGCTGTCTCTATATAAGGTGTAACATCACGTAGCGGATCAATGACAATTGCTTCTCCTGTTTTTTGACATCCTACTAAATAAGAATACTGTGCAAGTTGTTCGTTAAAAAATTGTTTAAAATACATAATATGCCTCCTAAATAAATAAGTTTAAGTTTGATTGTTCTGTATCACCAAGATATGTTGCAACGCCGCCGTATTCAACGCCATCGATCAACTCTTCTTTTGTCACTGCCATAATATCCATGCTCATCGTACATGCAACCATCTTAATACCCATAGATTGGGCTTTTTCGATCATTGTTTCTAAAGAATCTACTTTCTTCTTGTTCATTACGTGACGAATCATACGTGCACCTGCTCCACCCATATTCATCTTAGATATCGGGAGTTTTCCCGCATGTTTCGGCATCATCTTGCTGAACATTTTATCGAGCCCTTCTTTTGCAACAGTCACACCAGGTTTCTTAATCACATTAAGGCCCCAGAACGTGAAGAACATCGTCACTTCCTTACCATATGATGCTGCACCTGTTGCAATAATAAATGATGCTAACGCTTTATCAAGATCGCCACTGAATACAACCATCGTTGCACCATTCTTCGTCTCAACAAGCTGATGTCCTTCTCTGTCGTCCATCACGTTAATCGGTAAGTCAGCACCTTTTTGTACTACTGCAACGACTTTTCCATCCTTCATTTCATTACTGATCATTGTATTTCCTGTATTCTTAGCCCAAGCTTCGATATCTGTACAGAAACCGAAATCCGTCACATGAATCTCAAGCTGCTCTCCGTCTTTCATTTCATCCATGTTTTCTTTTACTTTTAGAATAGGGCCAGGACACTGTAGTCCACTTGCTTCAATAATACGTCTATCATCTTTTTTCATCGGCTGCTCCTTCTTAGTACGTTCTTTAATGTGTATCTGCTCTTTTTCATTCACTTCCGGTGTATTTACCGTTTCATGCATCGCTTTATAATGTTTAAATCCACCGTCAAGATTGACGACATCGAACCCATTATTCTGTAATATACGCGCTGCATTATAGCCACGCTGACCGACTTGACAGAAGATGGCTACTGGTTCATTTATATCAAGTTCATCCAGACGATCGCGCAGCGTGCCAAGTGGAATATTCTTCGCACTGCCAATAGTACCCATGTCGTATTCAATCGGTTCACGTACATCTATCAATTGATTAAAATTTTCAATTTCATCGTATTGAACCATCTTCATCTCATCATCCAGTACGTTTTGTGCGATATAACCCACCATGTTAACCGGATCTTTTGCTGATGAAAATGGTGGTGCATATGCAATTTCAATTTGAGCGAGGCTTCTGATATCCTGGTTAAATGTCATTGCACTCGCAATCAAATCGATACGTTTATCCACACCTTTTCGTCCTACAATCTGCGTACCATAAATTTCGCCTTCAGGACTAAACAGCGCCTTGATCGTCATCGGCTCAGCACCTGGATAATATGTCGCATTTGATTGTCCAGATACATGAATAATATGATAATCAAGTCCCTGCATCTTCAATGTACGTTCATTAAGTCCTGTGCTTGCTGCAGTGAGATCAAATACTTTCGCAATTGCCGTACCGATTGGTTTCATCTTTTCTATCACCTTTCCATTAAGGTGATCAGCAAGAAGACGTCCTTGACGATTCGCAATCCACGCAAGCGGGATATGTACATCCTGCTGTGAAATCTTATGTGTAATCTCAGCAACATCACCAATAGCATATATATCTTTTATTGATGTTTCAAAGACATCATTTGTCTTGATAGCACCTTTAACCCTCGTCTCAATCCCTGCTTCTTGAGCAATTGCAGACTCTGGAATGACCCCTATAGCCATAATAACCATATCACTTTGAATGACTTCCCCATTTTCTGCAATGACATTATGTTCATTAATTTCTTTAATAGAAGTCTTTAACTTTAAATGGACACCGCGCTGCACCATATGTGTTTCTAATAATTTAGTCATATCTTTATCCATGCCCGGCATCACTTGATCACCTAACTCAAACAGGGTTACATCAATTCCTAATGCATGTAAATTCTCAGCCATCTCTAATCCAATAAATCCTCCACCAACGACAGACGCTGTTTTAACATTGTGCTCATTTATGTAAGATTTTATTTTATCCATATCCGGAATATTTCTTAGAGTAAAGACATGGCTTTGTTTTGCACCTTCAATCGGTACTTCAATCGCACGCGCTCCCATCGATAGAATAAGGACATCATAAGATGCTTCTTCAACCCCATGCTCTGTTTTAAGTACGACTGTTTTATTATCAGAATTAATCTGAGTGGCTTCCGTATTCGTTCTGACATTAATATTCATACGGTTATTCATCAGTTCAGGTGTTTGAATTAATAATTTATCTCTATCTTTTATCTCATCACCGATATAATAAGGCAATCCACAGTTTGCAAATGATACATGCGGACCTCTTTCAATAATCGTTATTTCATCTTGTTCATTTAATCGTCTCAAACGTGCTGCTACAGATGCGCCACCTGCAACACCACCTATAATCATAATCTTTCTCATATTGTTTCCTCCTCGTTTCATACCTATGGGGGTATCATACAATGAACAATATTCATTTGTCAAATACCTATGGGGGTATTTTTTAATTGACACAGATACCTAGAGGGGTATATAGTATGGATATCAATAAATTAGAAAGAAGGATCATTATGAAATACGATAAAAATCAGATCAATCGTCTAAAGCGTCTGCAAGGACAATTAAATGGCGTCCTGAAGATGATGGAAGAAAACAAAGATTGCAAAGATGTCGTAACACAGCTTAGTGCTTCCCGAAGTGGGATTGAACGATTAATCGGCGTCATTGTAAGTGAGAATTTAGCAGAATGTGTAAAAGAGAACGTAAAAAATAATACGGATACTGACAATTTTGTAAAAGAAGCAGTAAATCTACTAATAAAAAGCAGGTAATGCATATGAATACAATTACAGTAAAAAGTTTAAAACAACTATTAGAACAAAATGCCGAAGTACTGTTAATCGATGTTAGAGAAATTGATGAATTTGAAGCAGGACATATTGAAGATGCTAAAAATATTCCATTATCTGAACTGGATCAGCATGTAAGTGACTTTAATAAAGACGATGACTACATTATTATTTGCCGTTCAGGTAACCGAAGTGGTATGGCATGTGACTATTTGGAACAGTTTGATATTAAGACGACAAATGTCCAAGGCGGCATGATCGAATGGGCACGTCTTTAATCTTAATTCTCTCTTTAATTGGAGCATTTGGTGCATTTATATCAGGACTTGTCGGAATCGGGGGAGCTATTGTAATTTATCCGATGCTGCTATTTATTCCACCAATATTCGGATATAAGATAACACCAGAAATTGCATCCGGACTCACGGCAGCACAAGTATTCTTTAGTACGATGAGCGGCGGCATGAGTCAGCGGCATAACCCTGACCTCAATAAAGGGATCATTGTACCAATGGGAGCTGGTATATTCCTTGGAAGTTTAATCGGCGCATATAGTGCTTCAATATTTGATGAATCATTAATCAATATCGTCTATACATTTTTAGCAATAGTTGCCGTATTTTTAATGTTTGTCAAAGTAAAGCCAGAGAATGAGTGCACACACTTCAATAAAATCGCACTATTTATCACAGCACTTACGATAGGGATACTCTCTGGAATCGTCGGTGCAGGGGGCGCATTCATTATTGTTCCTGTATTGCTTGCAATTTTTAAAGCACCTTTCAGAAGTGTAGTTGCGAGTAGCATTGTGATTGCATTTATCTCATCCATTGGCACATTTCTCATGAAGTCGATGACAGGTCAAATTGATTTTGTAATGATGATTCCTTTAGTCATTGCAAGTTTGTTATTTGCGCCTATCGGAACGAAAGTATCAAAGAGGACGAACCAGCAATTATTAAGAGTAATACTCGCACTATTGATTGCCCTTGCTGCAATTAAGATGATAATAAATATGATATAAAAAAGCGTGAAATTGGCACACCACCAATTTCGCGCTTTTTTATTTTTCTTTAAAGTTGTTACTTAAGCTTTCCAGTATTTCTTTATAGCCTTTACCAATCTTACTTTCTACACTTGCTAGAAATGCACCTTCAACAATCGGATAATGTGCAATATGGATATTACTATAGTCATTCATTTCTAAGGCCATCTCTATATTCATCTTACTAGATCCGATGTCATAAAAGCAAAGTGCTTCTCCTTCGACACTATCAAACATTTGCATAATATCATCTATAGACGTACCAATCTCTCCATCTATACCTCCAGTAACCTTTACAACAACATCTTGTGCCATTTGTTCAAGCAAAGCTTTAACCCCTTTAGCAATAGCTTCACTGTGACTTACAATTAATATTTCCATTATCTCACTCCCGAAAGTAAGGCATCTAACACCCATACACTACTCTGTGCACCAGGATCAATTGTACCTACCGACTGTTCTTTAAAATAAGCTGCTCGACCTTTTGTCGCCATCATATCCTTCGTTTCTTCTGCATACTGCTGTAATGCTTCAATCGATGGGATATTACCTTGATTCAATGCATCACTAACTTTACTGATCACATCATACATCGTCTTTTCTCCACCTGAAACTTGACCACGGCTTGCAACCGCATCTTTAAAAGCTTCAATAAGCTTACTAACATTGTCACGGCTAATTTCTTCTTCAGCAACTTGTGACATCTTTACAAATGAGAAACCATACAACGGACCTGACGCCCCACCGACAACACTCATCAGTGTCATACCACAATTTTTCAAGACTTCACTGATCGTATCACCTGACAACTTTTCATCGACTGCTTTAAATCCTCGGAGCATATTCACACCATGATCGCCATCACCGATTTCACGGTCTAAGTTTGTAAGCAATATTTCATTTTCTTCAAATACTTTATATAATGCCTTTAAATTTACTGAAAGTTCTTGTGCATTCATCCAACCACTCCTACAAAAAATATTTGCTTTTAGTATTTGCACTTAATGCTTCAATCAATGCTTCATCTGATTTGACTACTGTAATCGAAAATCCTTGCATATCTAATGCTGTCATATAGTCACCTACAAGAAATTTAGTAATTGATTTGTTTTTTGATTTAAAATATTCATCTAAGTAATGCGCGGCTACCGAAAGCTCACTTAGCGGTGTACCTCCCATGCCATTAAGCATTACTACTGCGTCATCAAACTCTAAATTCGCTTCTATTTCAGTCATCAGCCTTTCGATAACCTTATCAATTGGTTCAATCTTTTCACGATAAATTCCTTTCTCACCATGAATCCCAATACCAATCTCCATTTCGTCATCTGCCAGGTCAAATCCATATCGACCTGTTGTAGGGACCATACAAGGCTTAATCGCCATTCCGATGGTTGCAATATTCGGAAGTAATGCTTCAACTTTTGATTTAATTTCTTCTAATGATAACCCTTGTTCAGCATAATAACCTGCAACTTTGTGAACGATGACCGTACCTGCCACACCGCGGCGTTGCTCTTTATTCTCAATTACAACATCATCACGTACAATCACGCGATCAACCTTTATTCCTTCCATTTCAGCAAGTTCCATCGCCATCTCAAAATTCATGACATCTCCGGCATAATTTTTAATAATCAGTAATACACCCGCATCTGTTGCAACTGATTTAATGGCTTCAAGAACTTTATCCGGTGTTGGAGAAGTAAATACCTCACCGCAAACTGCTGCATCTAGCATGCCCTCAGCAACATAACCAGCATGTGCCGGCTCATGGCCACTACCACCGCCTGATACAAGTGCAACTTTTCCTATCTTCTTTTCTTTACGTACAATAATAGAATCTGCAACCACTTCATGAGATTCATCAGTAAGAGCCATTCCTTTTAACATATCTGATACAAACGATGTCTTTTCTTTAAGTAATTTTTTCAAAATTAACGCCTCCTTCACCCTAATTATATTACTTTATACTTTTAAATGATAATTTAAACCATTCTGCAATAAACCATATTAAAGGTAGGATCAGGAGGATGACGATAATGATTGAGACCATCAAAGTATCAGGTAATCCCTGCCCAGCAATAAGTAGCATAAACGTCCCAATGATATAAATAAGCGGAAATGTTACAAATAATAATCCCATTTCTTTTTCTTCATTTAAATCGTGGTATCTTCTCATTGTTAAAGCAAGTGTAGGAATGTATGTAATGACATATAAATAAAGTACCCAACTTGAAATCTTAATTGGTATCATTAAATTACCTATCTTGATATCTTGTATTGTCCACAGCTTTCCACCAACAAAACTATGTACGAAAGGAAAAATAATGAAAGCTAATAACAAATGAAAATTGAATGGTATTTTAAAGTCATTTACAGAAGACTTTCCTTTAAAATCAAATGCTCGCTTCCAAAATGATAAATATGAATTCATTGCCACACCTCTTTTTCTAGTTTATTCCATTTTAACATAAAAAAAGATGCCATTTTATTGACATCTTTCTTAAGACCTTAAGTCAATCATATATCGAATTTGGCACGGCGCCAATTTCGCTCTTCTTTTCTTGCCCGAATTTGGCACGGCGCCAATTTCACTCTTATTTTTCTGCCCGAATTTGGCATGGCGCCAATTTCACTCTTCTTTTCCTGCCCGAATTTGGCATGGCGCCAATTTCACTCTTCTTTTTCTGCCCGAATTTGACATGGCGCCAATTTCACTCTTCTTTTTCTGTCCGAATTTGGCACGGAGCCAATTTCGCTCTTCTTTTCCTGCCCGAATTTGGCATGGCGCCAATTTCGCTCTTCTTTTTCTGTCCGAATTTGGCATGGTGCCAATTTCACTCTTATTTTTCTGTCCGAATTTGGCACGGCGCCAATTTCACTTTTATTTTTCTGCCCGAATTTGGCATGGCGCCAATTTCGCTCTTCTTTTTCTGCCCGAATTTGGCATGGCGCCAATTTCACTCTTCTTTTCCTGTCCGAATTTGGCACGGCGCCAATTTCACTCTTAAATTCTACACCCTATTTCAAATGGATCGGTCCTCCTGGTCCCACTGGAAGTCCTGTTAAATACCAAACAATTAATAATATTGTCCAGAATATACCGAATGCTACAGAGAACGGCATCAATGCTGCAATCAATGTTCCAAGGCCGATATCCTTCACATAGCGTTGTGCATAAGACAATAATAGTGGTAAGTAAGGCATCATCGGTGTAATCGGATTTGTTATCGAATCTCCGACACGGTAGATTACTTGTGTAAATGCTGGATGGAATCCGAGTAACATCAACATCGGAACTAGGATAGGAGCCATGATTGCCCACTTGGCTGATGCACTACCAATCAGCATATTGATAAACGCAGACAAAGCTAATACGCCGAGTATCAGTACAACGCCGTTTTGCCCTTGCAAAGCCTCCGCCCCTTTAATCGCGATGATCGTTCCAAGATTACTCCATTTAAAATACGCAAGCATTTGTGCAGCGAAGAATACGATTACGATAAATGGTCCCATCGTACTCATCGCATCCCCTAGCATCTCTGCAAACTTCTTCGTAGAACGCATCGTCCCTGCTACAAAGCCATAGACCAGTCCTGGCACGAAGAACAGCACTGTTATAATTGGAACGATTCCATTCATAAGTGGAGAGTCCTGAATAAGGCTTCCTGTTTTCGCATTTCTCAATAATCCATTCTCAGGAACCGCTAAAAACATCACAATCACCATCGCAATCAGCAATGCAATATTTGCATAGATCATTGCTTTACGTTCTATTGGAGTGACATCTTCAGCAGCAGTATGCACATCGCTTTTATATGCTCCAAATCTAGGTATTGTTATCTTGACTGTAACGAACCAAGCAGCAATGAGTAACACTACTGTAGACACACATAGGAAATAGTAGTTCATCACCGCATTTACTGGAACACTATCATCGACAAGTTTCGCCGCTGGTTCTGTAAACGACACGATTAATGCATCACTCATCCCAATCATCAAACTTGCTGAATACCCACCGAGCGCTGAGGCATAAGCCATAACAAGCCCTGCGACCGGATGATAACCAAGCTTAATAAAGACCATCGCAGCGATTGGAGGAAGTACGATTGGTGCCGCATCACCCGCAGCATTTCCAAGGATTCCTACCAATATAATCATTGGAACAATAATCTTGCGCGGTGTCTTCTCGATGGTATACTTCATTAACGTCTCAAAGTACCCCGTTTTCTCTGCAACTCCTACACCGATCATCACAACAAGGACGAGGCCAAGTGGTGGAAATGCTGCAAAGTTATTAACTGCTTCTGAAATAATCTTAGCAATACCTTCAGGCGTTAATAAGTTCACTGCTTCAATCACTTTACCGTCAGCTGGATTCTTAGCAGAAACACCCATCGTTCCAGTAACAAATGAAGCAAACAAAATGATAAGACATAGTGAAATAAAAATAACAACTGGATCAGGCAATTTATTCCCTGATTTCTCGATGATATCTAAAGATCGATCGATAAACCCTTTCTTCTTTATCTTTTGTTCTACCATCACATCTCCTCCTCATCGATTGTATTTCAAATATTATATGTGTATTTTACATAAACAGTTGTATAAATGCAACACACACATTAAAATTCAATATAAAAAGAAATGCCATTCTTTCAACTATGAATCGATTATCGCTGATTACAGATGATTAATACCTAGATAATCGGTTATAGTATATAAAAGGAGATGATATTATGTGGACAATGGATGATTATCCGGACACATGGAAACACTTTGAACAGCTCGAACGTAAGAAAGCGATTGATATTGCAAACGCGATGCTGAAAGAAGGTTATAAAGAATCAGATCTTATTCCAATTGCAACAGCTCAAGCTAAGAAGTGGTATCAATCCGCTTCACAAGAAGAACTTAAGGAATTAAAGAATAAAAAAATTACGCTTCATAATGACGAGGGTACGAGCAATCCAGAACTTATGGATAATGATGTAGAAGTGTACTTCGAAGATACTTGGAAAGTTAGGTCGAAAGGTGCAAAGCGCGCCTCCGATAGTTTCTCCACTAAAGCTGAAGCCGTTAAACGTGCACATGAAATCGCTGATAATAAAGGGACGAAGGTCATTACGCATAATAAAGACACATAAAAAAGGATCCGGAAAATTTTCCGGATCCTTTAGTTTATTTTTTCTGAACGGTAATCGTCCAAGAAGCATCATCCAACTGTTCATAGTTTGTAACAGGGTAGCCTTGTTCAGCTGCCCAGTTCGGAATTGCTTCCGTCGCTTGTGTACAGTCGAAATCTATTTTAAGTTCATCACCTGAACTTAATGCTTCCATTTTCTTCTGCGCTTCTATTAAAGGAAAGGGACATACCATTCCTACAGTTCCAAGTTCATATAACATATTTATCCTCCTATACTGTCTGTGTTTTAACCTTTGTAGCCGCGATTTCAGATTTCGCTTGTTTCATCGGCTTCACGAATAAGAAATAACTCATAAACCAAGTTCCAAGAATAATAAATAATAATGACAGCCAGCCCTGTGTGTTCATCGTGGCAGTGGATACTAAGCCATTACCGATAGAACATCCTCCAGCAAATGCTGCACCGATCCCCATCAATGCACCGCCTATTGCGCTGTTGCGAATCGTAATCTTATCTGGAAGACGCCATTTAAATTCTCTTGATCCTCTTGCCGCAATGTATGAACCGATAAGAATTCCAAGTACCAAGTATACACCCCAGTCAAGCAGCGTAACATCACCATTGACTAAGAACTGTAATAGCTTGGCTGACGGTGTTGTGATTCCTAAACCATAGTTACGACCTGTCGAGTAACTCATCGGCCATGCAGCAAGTGCGATAAGCCCAATAAGTACTGCCGCAAAGAAAGGATGATATTTCTTTTCAAAGAATAGATGACGTACGCCAGTAAATTTTTGCTTCAATTTCGGTACCGCAACTTTAGGTTTTCTTAATGTTTTAACGACAAAGAATAACGTAAGTGCACTTAATATTAAAACTAATACCCAATAGGGTAAACCAAACATTGTACTCATCTTTGATTCTACAACAGTCATACCATTAACCTTATCAAGCGCTGGTTTTAATGCACCGTTCTTCGTAATCGCTGCAAACAGTGCATACATAAATAATGCAATCCAGCTTCCAATCAATCCTTCACCTGCGCGATACCACGTTCCCGTTGCACAGCCACCTGCAAGAACGATACCCACACCAAATATAAATGAACCGAATATCGTACCGATTACAGAATATGCATCATAAGGAATTTCGAGCACATGTAAAGACGTTAATATTGCTAATCCAATCGCTTGTATTGTAATTGCGACAAGCAATGCATAGAACATTTTATTGTTCTTTTGAACGTACATATCTCTGAAGCCTCCAGTTAAGCAAAAACGTGTACGCTGCATCACAAATCCAAGTAGTAAACCAATAATTAAACCGCTAAAAATAGTCCAGCCCATAACTAACCTCCTATAATTCCGATAGTTTTAGTAAGAAATAAATACTATAGTACCGAAATTCGAGAAGTTTTGCAATCATTTTTTATTTGTGCACCTTTTTATTGATTTAAATAGTCTATGACGACCGTGCCAACTGCTTGAGCTGCAATCAGTAATGATCTTTCGTTGATATTAAATTTCGGATGATGATGCGGGTATATATGTCCATCTTCTGGGCTCGCCCCTGCATAAATAAATGATGAAGGTCTCTCCTTAGCATAATAGGCAAAATCCTCTGATGGGGGTTGTGGCTCGGTCAGTGCAACATCAAAGTCTAGATCTGCGCTTTGAAGTGTATCTGCAACGTACTGCGTAAATTCAGGATCGTTATAAAGGGCAGGATAGTCATCCTGATAATCAAGTTCACACTCTACGTCAAACATCACTTCTATCCCTTTAACAATGCGTCGAATCTCTGTTTCGATTACTTCTTTCGTCTGATCTGTCAGCGCTCTGACATCACCTTCTAATGATACGGTATCCTGTATGATGTTAAACTGCCCCTGCCCATCAAACGAACCTATCGTCACGACCCCTGCATCAAACGGACTAAGCCGTCTAGATACAATCGTTTGTGCACTCGTGACAAATATACTCGATGCAACAATTGCATCATTTGCCATATGCGGACTTGAACCGTGTCCCGCCCTTCCTTTAATCTTCAATCTAAAGAAAGCACGTCCAGTCTGAACATAACCAGGTCGATAATAGATGGTCCCTGTCTTCATCGTGCTCATGACATGTAAACCTAATACGTGATCCACGTCCTCTAAGACACCCTCTTGTATCATTGCCTTCGCTCCACCGGGCGGCACTTCTTCTGCAGGCTGATGGATGACCACTACTTTACCTTTAAACGTATCCTTCAGTTCTGCAAGTGTTTCAGCGAGGACGAGCATATATGCTGTATGTGCATCATGACCACATGCATGCATCACACCTTCGACCTTAGACGCATAGGGTAAGCCTGTTTCTTCCTGTATTGGCAACGCATCGAAATCTGCACGGATAGCTAATGTTTTGCCAGGATTCCCTGAATCAATCGTAACTTTAATCCCACGGGGTCCAATATTACGTTCGACTGAAACATCCAAATCTCTATAAAAATCTGCGATATAGTCAGATGTATTTTCTTCCTTAAAAGATAGTTCAGGATGTTCATGTAAATATCTGCGAATCTTAATCATCTTCTCTTCTTTTGCTTTCAGTCTGTCTAATAATCGTTTATGCATTATAATCCTCTCCTTATACATATTCTAAAATATATTACGTATGATATGTTGTAAGACGCAATAATCAAGCATATTGAACTGTATGCTTTTTATAAGCTGAGCGCATAGAAAAAGCATGTTATGATAATATCAAAGGGAGGTTCCATAATGAATATTGAAAGTCGCGCACTTCAGTTATTACAGACGTCATATGGCAACGTCGCTCAGTTCCGCGATGGGCAACTTGAAGCAATACAAGCAGTAGCAAATAAAAGAAAAGTGCTCGTCATACAGAAGACCGGTTGGGGAAAATCTATCGTTTACTTTATAGCTACAAAGCTATTAAGAGAAGACGGCAGTGGTCCAACGATCATTATCAGTCCACTGCTTGCATTGATGCACAACCAGATTGATGCAGCTGCAAAGCTCGGGTTGAATGTTGTAACAATCAACAGTAATAATCGCGATGAATGGGATAGCATCTATTCCAACCTCGATGCAGCAGATGCTATCATCGTCTCACCGGAGAAATTATCAGATCCACGTTTCATAGAAGCACTGACTGCAATCAATGATATCGAGCTGATTGTTGTGGATGAAGCACATTCTATCTCAGACTGGGGCCATGATTTCAGACCGGATTATCAACGTATCGTCAACTTACTCAAGACATTACCAGATTCTATCGCAGTATTAGGTACGACTGCTACAGCCAATGATCGTGTCATCGATGATATTAAAGATCAGCTCGGTGATGATTTAGCTGTCTTTCGCGGCAACTTAATGCGCGATAATATTTCTATTCAAATTAATCCGGTACAATCTAAAGTTGAGCGTCTTGCTTTTGTGACTGACGCATTACTGAATCACTCTTTCATAAGCAAGTCACAAGGCATCATCTACTGTCTCACAAAAAAAGAATGTGATTCAGTAGCCGAGTTCTTAAAACTGCATAATATCGACGCTGAAGCTTATTACTCCGGTATGCAGGATGAATTCGGTAATAATACAGAAGAAGCGGTACTCGCACGCTTTCATGAAGGTACGCTACGTGTCATCGTTGCCACAATTAAACTTGGCATGGGTTATGATAAATCAGACATCGGATTCGTAATGCACTTTCAACTGCCACAAAACTTAATATCGTATTACCAGCAAATCGGTCGTGCAGGCAGAAACGGAAAACCTGCCCTTGCTATCCTTCTGCATGGTGATGAAGATGAAGAAATTATCAAATCATTTATAGATTCATCTTACAAAGACCCAGAGCTATTGTCACAGATTCTCGATCTGCTGAGACAGTATCCGGAAGGCTTATCACGTAATGAGATACTCCCACACTTCAACTTGAATACGACAAAGCTTGCAGGTGTTCTAAAGTATCTCTATGTCCATGAATATATTGAGCTGCACAAAAGAAAGTATGTCATCAACGAACAAAATACATTTGATGCGACTGCAAATGCGAAGCTTCAGAACAAACTCAATGATACGCGCATGAATGAATTAAACAACCTCAAACGATTTATCAACTATGATGGCTGTTATATGAAATACATTGCCGAAGAACTTGATGCCCCAGACATTAAAGAAGTCTGTGGCATGTGTACTTATTGCAGAAATCGTATATTTGTCCCAATGACAAATGATAATCCATACCTTGAATCAGCGACGCAATATAAAAATAAGTTACATGGTGAAATAGCACCAAGAAAACGTACAGCTTATAACAAAAAGATTGAAGAACACTTACAGATGCAACCCGGATGGACATATACAACTGATGCATATTCTCCTATCGGCAGACGATTTATGCTAGAAAAAGAACACGATCAGGTTTCTGAAAAAACAGTAGCAACAGTCCGCCATTTCTTGAAAGATATGATATATCAGAATGAAATTGATGCGATTGTTCCCGTTCCAAGTTTAAGGAATCCAGGACTCGTCAAAACATTGGCCGAGCAGCTTGCTCAAAGTTTTAACATCGAATATATCGAAGCTGTGGAAAAGATACGTCCTGGCGCATCACAAAGAGATATGAAAAATTCTATGATGCAAGAACAAAATATTAAAGACACGATTCATATCGTCAATCATGAGCAACTCACAGGTAAGAACATACTGCTTATAGACGACATCGTAAATTCCAGATGGACGATGACCGTTGTTGCATCACAGCTTCTAGAAAGCGCTGATAAAGTCTATCCATTTGCGCTGATTAATAACGGTAGTGAATAAAGCAGCACTCAAATTTTGAGTGCTGCTTTATTTACTTCAGATTCATTTATATCAATCTCAAAACCTAGATCTTCTAGCATCTTATAATCGAGTTCATTCGGCTGTCCATTGGTAATCAGATAATCTCCTACAAAGATGGAGTTTGCTGCCTGCATCGCAAGGGGTTGTAATGTTCTTAAATTCACTTCTCTACCCCCAGCAATGCGGATTTCTTTCGACGGATTAATCAATCTGAACATCGATAATATTCTTAAACAGCGTTCTGGTGTTAAGTTATCTTCATTACCGAACTTCGTCCCCTTTACAGGATGAAGGAAGTTTACCGGGATACTATCTGCGTCTATCGCTCGAAGCGCTAATGCCATATCAATAATATCCTCATCTGTCTCACCCATCCCACATATTACACCTGAACATGGCGAGATGTTATTGGCTTTCATGATTTCAATGGTATCGACACGGTCTTGATATGTATGTGTCGTTACGACTTCGTCATGATAATTTTCACTCGTATTAATATTGTGATTATAACGATCTACGCCAGCCGATTTCAGCTTCTTTGCTTGTTCATCATTCGTCAGACCGAGACAAGCGCAAATCTTAAGCTGCGGATGTTCGTGTTTAATTGTTTCAACAGTATCTGCAATATGATCAACCTCTTTATCACTTGGCCCTCGCCCACTCATAACAATACAATAAGTGCCGATGTCATGTGTTGCACAGAAATCTGCACCTGATTTAATCTGTTCACTATCAACCAGTAAATATTTGTCTTTATTCTTCATCAGTTTCGATTGTCCGCAATAACCACAGTCTTCTGGACAAATCCCACTCTTCGCATTAAGAATCATATTCAGTTTCACCTTACGACCATAATAATATTTACGCACTTGATATGCTTCATGTAGTAAGTCATATGTATCTATATTATTATCGACAAATAACGATAATGCTTCTGCTTTTGAAATACTTTCTCCTTTAATAATACGTTGCGCTAACATAAAATCCCCCCTGTATACTTTTACAATATAACTGCACCATTATATTGTAAACTAATTTTTAAAATAAGTTAACAATCATTCAAAAAAAATAAACGGGCGATTGCCCGTTTATTTAATCACTACTCCACTTTCAGAATCGAAATATTGAACTTTCTTATCATTGATCGAGATGCGAATCTCATCACCAATCTCAAGCATCACCTGCTCTGAAAACTTAGCGATACATTGCGCGCCATTGACTATGAAGGTGACGACCGTCGTATCTCCTAACATCTCGCACGCCGTTACAGTAACGGGCGCCCCTAACGCATCACGTGTCACATCTTCGGGTCTGAACCCTACCTCTATCGCACCATCAGCAACCGGCATGTTAATTGGTAGATTGAAGTCACCGAACTGCACTATACCATCCACTACATCACCACGTACAATATTCATCGCAGGAGACCCTATAAAACTCGCAACGAACTTATTGTTTGGCTCATTATAAATTTCAAGCGGGGTGCCAATCTGCTGTACTTGCCCTTCATTCAAGACCATAATACGATCACTCATCGTCATCGCCTCAACCTGGTCATGCGTTACATAAATCATCGTCATACCGAGGCGCTGCTGTAACTGTCGTAACTCGACACGCATCTGGCCGCGCAGCTTGGCATCCAGGTTAGATAACGGTTCGTCCATTAAGCACAGCTTCGATTCACTGGCGATGGCACGCGCTAATGCCACACGCTGACACTGGCCACCAGAGAGTTCGCCGGGTTTCTTCTTCAAATAATCTTCTAACCCAACAAGCTTCGCCGCTTCTAACATCCTGTCATAACGCACCGCTTTAGGTACCTTACGATTCTCTAGCGTAAATAGAATATTCTTCTCAACCGTCATATGCGGATATAACGCATAGTTCTGAAACACCATCGACAATGAACGTGCTTTCGGATGCAGATGATTTGCAAGCTGTCCGTCAATATAGAGTTCACCCTCTGTGATATCCTCAAGACCCGCAATCATGTTTAGCAGCGTACTCTTCCCACAGCCACTCGGGCCGACAAGGACGAAGAACTCACCAAGCTGCACATCACATGAGATATCCTTGAGCACATAACCTTCTCTATAACGTTTACTGATATGTTCTAGCTTCAGCATTCTCCACACCTCCTTACCTGTATTATAAAAAAAATGCATAGAATACTCTATGCATTTTTTGTCCTATTTAATTACTTCTTGTCCACGCACGTTCCACGTGAAGGTAAAGCTTAATGTCGCAAGTACGGAGGCTCCGACCAATAGCATAAATCCTGCATCCCAGCCAAAGTTATCAACGATTACTCCCATCAGGATATTCGCCATCACCGCACCAGCCAGGTAACCGAACAATCCAGTAAGTCCTGCTGCTGTTCCTGCTGCTTTTTTCGGTACATAATCCAGTGCTTGTAAGCCAATCAGCATTACCGGTCCATAGATCAAGAACCCGATAGTAATCAGTGCAATATTATCGATCCACGGGTTGCCTGCAGGATTCAGCCAGTAGACGATTACTGCGATCGTTACGCCGATCATAAAGATAAATCCTGCCGGACCACGACGCCCTTTGAATACCTTATCTGATAACCAGCCACACAATAAGGTCCCCGGAATACCTGCCCATTCATATAAGAAGTAAGACCAGCTGGATTCGTTAAGCTGAAAACCTTTTTCTTCATTAAGATACGTCGGTGCCCAGTCTAATACACCATATCTTACGAAGTAGACAAAGATATTAGCGATTGCGATCATCCAGACCCACTTGTTATTCAGTACATATTTGAAGAGAATCTCTTTCGTCGTTAATTCTTCTTCCAATGTCTCATGTGCTTTATTCGGATAATCATCCTTATATACTTCAATCGGTGGTAATCCTTGTGATTGAGGTGTATCCTTCATGAAATAGAACGTTATTGCAGCGCATACTAAGGCAATCAGTGCCGGGAAGATAAACGCACCTTCAAAACCTTTTAGATAGCCGAAGTTGTATGTTGTAAACAGTGTGATACCAAATACAGCAAGCGGTGCCATCACTCCACCACCTACGTTATGTGCAACGTTCCATAGTGCTGTTTTACTCCCACGCTCAGATACACTGAACCAATGGACTAATGTTCTTCCAGCAGGCGGCCAGCCCATGCCCTGGAACCAACCATTTAAGAATAATAAGACAAACATAATGGCAATTGAAGAGGTAAAGAACGGAACAAAGCCAAGCAGTAAGTTGACGATTGCCGTCAGTACAAGACCAAGCACCATGAAGTTTCTGGCGTGGCTCCTGTCTGATACCGTTCCCATCACAAATTTACTAATACCGTATGCAATAGATACCGCCGATAACGCGAAACCGAGATCGGTCTTTGTGAATCCCTGTTCAATAAGTGCCGGCATCGCAAGCGAGAAATTCTTTCTTAATAGATAGTAAGCTGCATAGCCAATAAAGATTCCGATAAAGACCTGCAGACGTAACTTCTTGTACTCTGCGTCAACTTCTTTGCTGTCTAAAGGCTGTGCTTTAGGCGCAGGTTGTAAAAACTTTAACATAAATTTCCTCCTGTTTTCTATATTTACATTATCTTTACAATCTTAACAAACTAGACACAATTCGTAAAGAAAGCCTTTACAAAAAATTTAAGCTTAATATGAAAACAGATCCACTGATCATTCAGTGGATCTGTTTATCATCAATCGCGGACTCGTATCTATTTGTATGTAAAGTTCTGATTCGCTACAAATTTCGAGAATGTACCATCGCCCTTTCCGAGCTTAACAGAAGAGGTAACACCTTTAAATTTAGGGTACATCATACTTGCATAGTGGCTCGGACTCTTCTTCCATTGTTCAAAGCATACTTTAGCTAGATATCTTTCTGAAACTAGTGTATATGGATTGCCCATGTAGCTACTCAGCAGTGAGTTTTCTCCTGCGACCTGCTTACGAACATTCACCGGAAAGGCAGTGAGGTAGCGCTCTCCATTGAGTCTTACGTGTGCTACACCGTTAACCCTTATCTTACCGTAGCTTGCAAGTTCATTCGCACGGACATCTACTCCGCTTTGCAATTGAGGACGATATTGCAGGGGGCTCAACCCTTTTGTTTTTCTATCCTTGTTGATGAGTTTGATGATTTCATCATTAAATTTTCTTGTATTAAAGAACTCGTTATTATTAAATCCTTTAATCGCACGATAGTTCGCGCTGGTGCTCAATACAAACAATTGTCCATTCCTATTTACCCATACTTTATTCTCTAGTGTTTTATTATTCGCCTTCTGAAACTTATTATTGTCCCGTTCTTTATACATAGTCAGCAGATTCCCTTTTGCCGAGAGCGTTACTTTAGTCACTTTGTCACCAATATACGTTCTCTTCCCTACGCTATAGCCATGACCCGCATCTAATGTGTCTGTATTAAAACGCCCGTCCTGATACTGTGATCCTATTCCTTTGTTATCAATAGCTGCTGCATATGCCTGCTGGTCATCTATCACTCCAATAGATGAGAATAATAAACTTAATGTGAACGTTACTTTTAGAAGTTGCTTCATGGCCTGACCCCGTTTCTTATAATATCGAAAAGAAATTATGACACGATGCATACTATTTTGCTGTAACTTTTATCACACTTTATCTTAAAAAATGAAAATTATATTTCCTTTTAATTTTATATTGTCAGCAGTAGATGCCGATATACTTCGCCCAGCAACATTTCATAACTTAAATCTGATATATTATAGAAAAATGAGGGGATACAATATGACACTCAAAGACACATTATTCAAGAAACTAGATGAAAAGCAGGAGCGAGTGATTGAAATCAGACGTTATTTGCATGCACATCCTGAATTATCATTCGAGGAACATGAAACTGCTGCATTTATCGAGAACTTCTATAAAGGAAAGGATGTCACAGTACATACCAATGTTGGTGGCGGCACTGCAGTCGTTGTTGATATCGAAAGTGGGAACCCAGGGAAGATCATCGGGTTACGCGCAGACTTCGATGCACTTCCGGTACATGAGGAAACGAACTTAGCATATAAATCAACGCGTGACGGATTAATGCACGCTTGTGGTCATGATGCCCATACGGCGTACTTATTAATACTTGCAGATGCACTGATCGAACTAAAAGATGAATTATCAGGGACAATCCGCATCATCCATCAGCATGCTGAGGAGAAGCCGCCAGGTGGTGCAAGAGATATCGTAGCATCAGGCATCCTGGATAATCTCGATGAAATTTATGGCATCCATGTCTTTCCTTTTGTTGATCAAGGGAAGATTGAAATACATGAAGCAGAGACATATGCAGGTTCTTCGACCTTTGATATCGTCATTCAAGGCAAAGGCGGCCATGCTGCAATGCCTCAGAATACAAAGGATGCCATCGTTGCCGCTTCTTACTTTGTCACACAACTACAAACCGTCGTATCACGTTGTACAGACCCTAAAAATTCAGTCGTCGTAACCATCGGCGCATTCGAAGCACCAGGAACACATAACGTCATACAAGGCAAAGTCGTATTAAAAGGAACGACACGATACTTGGACGAACCATCAAAAGACATAGCGTACGCAGCCATTAAAAACCAAGTCGAAGGGCTGGAGAAAGCATTCGGTGTTACAGTTGACTTAGATTATCACTTTAACTACCCCGTACTCTATAACCACGTTGAACAAACACGTGCAGTTAGAGATATTCTTAAACAAAGTGAAGGCAGCTACTTTGATGAAGTCATTGAAGGAGATACACTGTCCGGATCAGAAGATTTTGCTTATTACTTAAAGCAAACACCAGGAACCTTCTACATCGTCGGTGCTAAACCTGAAGGAATAGCAGATCCATATCCAAACCATCATCCGAAGTTTGAAATTAATGAAGAGTCGATGATGATCTGTGCGAAGTCACTCGGGGAAGTAGTGCTCAGTAGGATGGAGTGATAGACAATAAAAACACAAGAAATAACCTAGGTATTGAACATATCAATACCTAGGTTATTTCTTGTTTATATTAAATGATTCAATTTATGTTTAATATACAATTATTACCAACTTCATTACTTTTATTAGATAATTAATACTCTGAAGTTGAGAAACTCATACAATCCACTACGCTCTAAATTTTAATTTGTAGTTTTTAACTAAGTACATTATATCCATTTTTAATAGTGCCATATTCAATTATATAATTTTTACATCATTATTATAAAAATTCTTTTACCGTCTCTACAATCAAATACATATTCAGTACGCTAAGGATTACTGTTAACAGCCAGGCGATGACATTCACCCATGTTTTATTGACGAACGCTTCTCCCATGATCTTTTTGTTGCTTGTTGCTAGCGTTAACGGAATAATGCTGAATGGTAGCGCAAGACTTAAGAATACTTGTGTAAAAATCAACAAATCTTCAATCTTTGTTGCACTTGAACCATACAACCACAAGCATAGGAAAACAGGAATTACAGCAATCATCCTTGTAATCAGTCGTCTTGCCCACTGCGGTATCTTTATGTTAAGGAACCCTTCCATAACTATCTGACCTGATAATGTTCCTGTAATTGTCGAGTTCTGACCCGAAGCTAACAATGCTATAGCGAATAATGTACTCATCAATGCGCCGCCTACTGCACCTGTGAATGTCGATGCCTTTAGCGCATTATATAGATCATAGAATCTGCCGAGTTCTTCTCCATTGCCATAGAATAACGAAGCCCCAAGTATCAATATAAGACAGTTGATTACAAAAGCAATCGTCAACTGAATATGTGAGTCGATCACTGCATACTTAATAGCCTCTTTCTTCTTAGCAACATTATCACGTATATAGTTCCGAGACTGCACGATAGATGAGTGCAGATAAAGGTTATGGGGCATGATGGTTGCACCGATGATTCCAAGAGCAAGATATAGCAGGTTACTGTTTGTAGCGATAGCTGTACTTGGCAGAAATCCTTCCAGCACGTCTCTCCATTCAGGTGAAGAAAAATATACTTCAAACATAAAGATAAATAAGACCGTGAACACTAAAACACCAACAATAGCTTCTATCTTCCTAAAACCCAGCTTGATGATGACAAGCAGCAGTAAGACATCTACAACAGTAATCGTTACTCCGATAACTAGAGGAATGTTGAACAGCAGATTTAAAGCAATGGCACTACCGATGATCTCCGCGATATCTGTAGCCATAATTGCAAGCTCTGTAACAACCCATGCAGCGATGGACACAGGCTTATTGCTCATATGCTTGGTAACCTGAGCGAGGTCCATACCACTAGCAATCCCAAGACGCGCGCACATACTTTGCAAGAGCATCGCTGACAGACTGGATAACAGTATGACAAAGAGCAGCGTATACCCAAACTGCGCACCCCCTGCCATTGATGTGATCCAGTTTCCTGGATCCATATAACCGACGGCTACCAACAGCCCTGGTCCCAGATACATAATCATTTTCTTGATGCCATGTGCCTCACTATCAAAAGACACCTTACCATTTATTTCTTCCAGACTTTTATTCATATTATCATCTCCTTATACAATAATATACCATAACTTTAGGTTAACCTAAAAAAATTTTTTAAATAATAAAATATATTCTTTTATTCTCTGTCGTTACCCCATGCGTAATCTACACAACAATAAAACCCCGCGCTTCAATCGAAACGCGGGGACTGATATTATTCATATATATAGTTTTGATTGGCTACAAACTTAGAGAAGGTACATCTCACTTCTATAGTGACTAGGACTCTTCTTCCTAAGAGTAATAGCTTGTTTTTCATTTACAATCACAAAACCATCGCATTACTGCTAATCAGAGCTGCTTGCTTTAAAATATCGTTTTCCATCTTTAATTATTGAAATTCTTTGCACAATTTAATCGTCTCCTTTTACTCATCTGACAAGTTATCTTGATGATTGAATAACCAGTAGTTTGATATTGCTTTATCTATTTCCCTAACGCTAAAGGTGTTAAATCGTACTCGTGTACAATTCATTCCTATTTTTACCATTTTCATATAGTATTACCATTGCCCTAGTCATTACCATCATAAGCAAGCTGGTTGAAGAATCTTCTTTGTAAATTCCCGTAATATCATATACACTGATAATATGAATTCAGTTACAAAGATGAGAAAAATGGATTACTTTCAAGCTAGAATTTCAATAGAAACTTCTGAATACTTCAGACTACTGAAAGAAAAATATGAAGAAGAAGCAAGTGCTAATATGACGCAAGCAATGGTTATCGCTAAAGCGATTGATGATGTTGCGGCAATCACGAACTGGGATAAGGTGATTCACGATAATTCTATCAAACTAAGATATATAGATAAGGAAGAACTGGAAACGAAAGAACTTCGCTTACGTGTTCAGCTGAGTGATCAACTTAAGAATACAATTAATAACTACAAACTACTATTGCCCGAATATACAAAAACGAGAAGCGTCTCAATTGGTATAACGCTTAAATTTATCTTCAAAGGCGCATTACTCATGAGAATAAATCCTCACATTGCAGAAGATAAATTAAGTATCGACAGCAAGTTTGAAAAATATGAAAGTATCTTATTAGAATATGTTGCTCCAGCGAATAGAGATAAGTTTATCGCTTTATTATCAGATCTAAAGGTTGAAATAAAGAAACTGTAATTGCACTTGGCAATTACAGTTTTTATTTTTAACTCCATTTTCTACTAATGAGATGAATCGCTGCGTTTAATTCAATGTCTTCAAGTATTAAATCCTTTCGTTTGTCAAAATAAGGTAGACAATTTCTCACCTTCGATTTGATGATAAATTGATTCCATGAACGTGAGTTCATCCGTGTTAAGATGTTTACAGGCCATTCTGTACTAACTCCTTATGTTTTCTTTGGTCGGAAATACATATTGAGTTTAGCACAGAAGGCTTTTTTTGTTGTCTAGCTTAATTTTACAATCGATGCAATATAAGGGTGTAAAATCTAGTTAGCTAAGCACCCTAACCATTTAGTTAAAATGAATTGTGTCAGCACTTGAAGTCAAATTTCACTAGGAAAAGAATGTGTTTATACCCTAGATTCTTTAATTTTTTTCGTTTAAATAATCTAATGCGGTCTGTTTAAAGATTTCTATAAATTTTATGTATTTTTCTTGTTCAACATATTCATTAGTCTGATGTGCCAAAGATGGATTTCCAGGACCGAACATCACGAACGGAAAGTTTTCATCCTTATCTTTAAGAAGATTTGAAGCATCTGTGACACCCATAGTAGGTGCTACTAACAGGTTCATATTCAGATGGTTCTCCCCGTGTTTCTTTATTAGTGTCACTAGCCTATTATTTTCATTTGTCGCCACGGATGGAAGATCTAGGTCTATGTCTAAACTTAGATTGCCTTCTTTATTATGCTTTTCGATAATCTTATTAAACAATTGTTTCATCTTATCATTATCAAACTTAGGTACTGTTCTTGCATTAAATTCAGCTACCGCATGTTCAGGTATAGAATTGACTTGGTTACCACCTTGTATAATTGTATTCGTCAATATAGCAGAACCTAATGATTCACTGCTTATTTCAATATTAAATTCCTTTTTAACTTTATCTGAAAGAGATGAAAAATCTAGAACTTTAAATTCTACATCCTTCAAGACATGATTAAATTCATTTTCAACTTCTCTAATAACTTCTATTAAAGGTTTTATCGCATTTTGACCCATAAAAGGAGCAGAACTATGACTTGATTTCCCTCTGGATGTTACTCGAAAATTCATAGAACCTTTATGTGCATAAGCTATCATTGACTCTGACGGTTCAGCAATGATAAGTGCATCTACATCATCCATATAACCGTTGCTATAAAGTTGTGCTGAACCTTTTTGTTCCATTTCTTCTCCAGCAGTTGCCAGTAAGCGAATCGTGCCCTTCTGCAGAAGATTTGCATTGTTGATTTCAATCATTGCTATTACCATAGCAACTAACCCTGATTTCATATCAGCAGTACCACGTCCATAAAGCTTGCCATCTTCTTCTGTCATTTCAAAAGGATCGTATTTCCAATTTTCACTGTTACCTTCTGAAACGACATCCATGTGGCCTGAAAAAGCTAATACGGGTTTACCTTCCCCTATTTCTGCGATGAGATTTGCTCTACTTTTGTTTATTTTTTCAATCGTAGATTCTATATTATACTGGCTTAACAGTTTTTGTAGATATTCACACACCGAAAGTTCATTGTCATTCACACTTTTAATTGCGATAACATCCGACAATATTTTTACTTTTTCTTCTTCACTTATAATAGACATATGTCCCACTCCTCATCTCTACTATCCTAATATATAGTATAGTATCATTTTACAACGATTATATAGAATTACTAACACTTATACAAATGATGAAATACTTCTAGTGCTTCTTGCTTCAGGTTCTTTCGACGATTTGTAATTCACAGTTGTGCTATATACTACGTTCTCTTCTTGATCCTTCGAATGAATACCGGTTAAGATATTCATCCATGCTAATTTACCTGCACCACTCTCTTCAATCAAGCATGTACGGTCTGATCATCGAGAACAAATACACACTCGTTTAACGTCCCTGTCTTATACATCTGTCATCACCGTTCTATAGGGCATACCGCCTTGTGCACCTAAGCCTGTTACAGAAATACTCGCCGCCTTATTTGCAAATAAGATCGCGTCATCAAGTGCCATCCCTTCACTTAATGCCACAGCAAGTGCACCGTTACATGTATCACCGGCGCCTGTTGTATCTACTACATCAGCTTTAATACCCGGCTCATTGACAAGCAGACCATTATAAAATACTGCACCTTTTTCTCCAAATGTTACAATAGCTCACTATCTCGTTAAAATTTTTATCGTTACTAATCACAAGGTATCTATACTACAATCATTAAGTACTAATTTTATGAAATAAAATTTATTTCTTTATTCCAAGCTAAGTATTTTAAATTTCAACATGATTGTACTATACTATCATTTATAAGCAATAGGAAGGAGATTCATATGAATAAACAAGAGTCAAAAACAGTTATTGTTATTGGCGCTGGGGTTTTAAGTACAACGTTTAGTTCTATGCTTAAAGAATTAGAACCAAGTTGGAATATAAAACTTTATGAACGTTTAGACCGCCCTGGTCTCGAAAGTTCAAATGAGCGTCATAACGCAGGAACAGGTCACGCTGCTTTATGTGAATTGAACTATACAGTGAAACAACCTGATGGATCAATCAACATTGAAACAGCAAAAGAAATTAATGAACAGTTTGAAATTTCAAAACAGTTTTGGGGACATTTAGTTAAAAGTAAAAATATTTCAGACCCTAAAGACTTCATTCAACCATTACCTCACATCAGTTTTGTTAGAGGTAAAAATAACGTCCAATTCTTAAAAGATCGTTATCATGTGATGAAAGAATCTCCAATGTTCGATAATATCGAATTTACAGAAGATATCGAAGAAATGAGAAAATGGATTCCATTAATGATGCAAGGTCACAGTCCAAGTGATATTATGGCCGCTAGTAAAATCAATGAAGGTACAGATGTGAACTTCGGAGAGCTAACACGTAAAATGGCTCTAAATATTGAACAGCACCCAAATGCTGATGTTCAGTACAATCACGAAGTTATCGATTTTAATCAAAGACAAGATGGCAAATGGGAAGTAAAAGTACGTCAACTTAATAGTGGTGGCGTTCAAACTGAAATTGCTGATTATGTATTTATCGGTGCTGGTGGCGGTGCAATCCCACTTTTACAAAAAACAGGTATTCCTGAAAGTAAAAATCTAGGCGGCTTCCCGATTACAGGTCAATTCTTAATTTGTACTAATCCAGACATCATCGCGCAACATGACGCAAAAGTCTATGGTAAAGAGCCACATGGGACACCACCAATGACTGTACCACACTTAGATACACGTTATATTGATGGTGAACGTACATTACTATTCGGTCCATTCGCAAGTATTGGCCCTAAATTCTTAAAAAATGGTTCTAATTTAGATTTATTTAAATCTGTTAAACCATATAATATTGCAACATTATTATCTTCTGCAGTTAAGAATTTACCTTTAATCAAGTATTCTATCGACCAAATCTTAATGACTAAAGAAGGTTGTATGAATCATTTACGTACATTCTACCCAGAAGCACGTGATGAAGATTGGGAATTATATACAGCAGGTAAACGTGTACAGGTCATTAAAGACACACCTGAATATGGTAAAGGATTTATTCAATTCGGTACAGAAGTTGTTAACTCTAAAGATCATACAGTGATTGCACTATTAGGAGAATCTCCAGGAGCATCAACTTCAGTTTCAGTCGCATTAGAAGTACTTGAGAAAAACTTCCCTGAATATAAATCTGAATGGACACCTAAAATTAAAGAAATGATACCGTCATATGGTCAATCACTTATTGATGACACAGAATTGATGAAAAAAATTCGTCAACAAACATCAAAAGATTTAGAACTAAATTATTACCAAAATAATAAATAGCTAAAATAAAGGAATGGTGAGCTTGAAAAAATTATTAATCGTAACAATTATTAGTGGTGCTGGTTTTTATGCGCTTAAGCGTTATCAAAAACAAGTAAACGCAATGCCAAACATAGAATATTAATATTAAAATATATTCTGTAAAACCAAACCTTTTAGTGATAAAAAAAGTTCACCTGTCTAGAGTGAACACAAAAGTCGAAACTTTTAGTTAAGTTACGTATTTTAAAGCAAGATTTCTATATATAGAAATCTTGCTTTTTAATTTGGTTAAACGAACCTCAGTATTCCTTATAATGTATCCCATGTATAAATGTACTTATCAAAATTCATTGCCTTTAAATCTTCTGATATCATCAGAATATTGCTGATACCATCATCGTGCCATGCAATTTCTACTCTTTCATCATCGTCTGTATCGATTTGAAGCACAAGCTGATTATCAGCTTGTATATCCTCTTCAAACACTCTCGAATCTTCCTGAGAAAAGAAGGGATGTCCACCAAGTTGATGAATCGGCTGCTTTGGTAATAATGGTTTAATTTTAATTATTTTCGTTTCACTTACATCGTCATTACCAGTTGAAATAATTTTTATCTCGTCTCTGGGTACCGCTATTACATTTTTCTCATTAATCTTCATTGCATCTGCAATATCAAAATTCATTGCAAATAATAATAATAAAAACATTAACACCCTAATAATCTTTTCATAATTTCCCTCAGTTTAAATAGATAATGAAAATACATTTTATCTTATAATATTCGAATGTATTTGGATATTTTTTTATTTTCCATAATTTATATTTATTAATAACAAATAACCTTATATAATATAATTACCTTTTAAAGGTGTCTTTATACATAAATAACAATTAAATATTGAAACGGAGAATTGTAAATGGAAAAATTGCTTAAGTTTTGTTTATCTTTTACTTTAATTATTGGATTCATGATCGGTACTGTTTCTTTAACAGAAGCTGCGACTGACAAGAGTAAACCTGTTTTAAAATCAACTAAGATCAGTAAGGTAACTGCATACCCTGGAGATAATGTACAAATTACAGCATCAGTGACCGATAAAGGTACAGGTGTACATCAAGTATCAATGAATTATATGCTTCCAAATAGTAATAAAATTAATAAAATCAATTTTGTAAAAAAGAATGCTACTACATTCATAGGTACATTAAAGATAACAGATAAGTCTGCAAAAGGATCATGGAATCCTGTTAGTTTATACGTTAAAGATAAAGCAAAAAATTCAGTAACATATTACAATCAGTACAATAATATATATAAGAAAAAATCTTCATTAAAAAACCTCAGTCATTTGATACTATCTGTTAAACCATTATCAAATACTAATGTAAAATTAAACAGAATTACAACTGAAAGCACAGCTGTTACAGGTACTGCTAAAACTGATAGTATTGTATATGTTCTAAAAAATAATAAAGTTATTGGTAGTACTAAAACAATAAATGGTAAGTTTAAAGTGAATATTCCTAAACAAGATGTATTTACTACAATCCAAGTATATTCAGATTTCAGATCAATCAAGAGTACGAAGGTAAGTGTAAAAGTTATACCTGTTCTTTCAAATATAGATTATTATGACCAAGTGATTGCTAACCGTATTAAATTGGGCCAACTTAACATGAATGATGGTATTAAATTAAATAGTCCTGCTGAAAAATATTATAATTCTGAGTACTATACCATTATGGATTATGGCAGATATCATCCAGAATCTCACTCATATATTAATTTTGTCGGAGAAAATATGAGTGAGATTAAAGCATACACCGACTTCCCAGATAATCCTTTAAGAAAACAAACAGTTGACAGATTTGTTCAAGACAAAACTTCTGGTTTTGCGAAACTTTATGATAGAAACTATATGTTGAAATTATATGGAAAGCCTGTTGGAGAAGATACTTATAAATATAAAGGGTGGGGCGAAGAAATCATCATTGATTTTTACGATAATGTGACATTTATTTATTTATATGATGATGTATACAGGAAATATATTTTAGAAAGTGTTCATATTTTAGGTGATGAACTTAGAAATAATCCAGAAAAATGGAAAAATTTCGTCATATCTTATTGGGAGCGTCCTCTGGAAGAATCAAATAATTATGCAAGAAATATTGAAGATTTTGATTACCTTAGAATACTTCAATCAGAATGGGATGCGAACGAATTTAAAAATGATTTCTAATTATTAAATCAATAATATTCTCTTTCACTTAAATTAACGAGTACCTCTGCAGTTAAATTCTTTAAATTTAATTGCAGAGGTATTTCTAAAAGAATTATTCAAACATAATATTATGATTCACCATACAACTAGAATATGTATCTTCACCATTATCGATTTTTTATTGAAGTTGATATTCCTTTAAACGGTAAATCTTATTATCATAGTGGTTTGGACTGCTCTTCCAGTGTCTGAAAATTTTTAGTAAGAATGCTCATAAATATTAATATAAAATTACCCATATAGGAATAGGAGTCTGTCAAAAGTTTACGGAAACCGACATTTCAATTGTATTTAATTTTACTTTTATTACACTAATTAAAATCTATGTATATTAATTATGGTTAGCACTTCTGGTGTAAAATTAATGAAAATAAATAATAAATTTACAAGACAAAAAGGAGAGTTTTAAATGAAAAAATTATTAATTGCAATTATAGTTTTATTGATTGTAGTTATGGGTGGTATTACTTACATGTATATGGATATAAATAATAAATTAAAAGAAACAGAACAAAAGACAGAGAAAAGTGAAATTTCAGTCGATAAAGAGAAGGAAAATAACAAAACAGAAGATTTATCTACAGAAGAATCTATAAAAGGAAAATCTGAATCAATAGAAAAAGTTGAAGAAACAACTAGTGAAACAGTTTCAACAGATGAAATCACCGATAATCTAAAAAAACCTGAGAAACGTGAAGAAGTAAAAAATTGTATCATGGAAAATACAAAAGGGACGAGTTGTATATATAATGAATATGAACCTCGTATTCTATATGAAGTATATCAAGAATTATTAGCTTCGGGAGAACTATCTGAATCTTGTCAAGGCGGAACAACTACTTTAGATAGAATTAACTTCTCCATCCAACAAAAAATTAATGGAAACGGAATATGCGATGGAAATTATGAACCTTCTCCAATTAGTTGTGTAACTGATAATTATGATAGTGGCTGTATCGAAAATTTATCTAATCTTCAAATTAATCAAGCTATTGCAGATGCATTAATCTCAGGTTATTATGATGCTTCTTGTTCCCCTGTATCATTAGACGAATTAACTGATGATTTAGAAGCTGATAATAAATGGTTGGTTGATACTCTTCAGGCTCAAAAACATGGTGATGAACCTTGTACAGGTGGAGTGAATGAATAACAAATTATATTAGAACTAAAATTTTTATCACAAAAATATGACTAAATCACGTAACTTCACAGTCGAACAGCAGATTGAAGACTCTCCTTTGTAAATTCTCGTAATATCATATACACTGATAATATGAATTCAGTTACAAGGATGAGAAAAATGGATTACTTTCAAGCTAGAATTTCAATAGAAACTTCTGAATACTTCAGACTACTGAAAGAAAAATATGAAGAAGAAGCAAGTGCTAATATGACGCAAGCAATGGTTATCGCTAAAGCGATTGATGATGTTGCGGCAATCACGAACTGGGATAAGGTAATTCACGATAATTCTATCAAACTAAGATATATAGATAAGGAAGAACTGGAAACGAAAGAACTTCGCTTACGTGTTCAGCTGAGTGATCAACTTAAGAATACAATTAACAACTACAAACTGCTATTGCCTGAATATACAAAAACGAGAAGCGTCTCAATTGGTGTAACGCTTAAATTTATCTTCAAAGGCGCATTACTCATGAGAATAAATCCCCACATTGGAGAAGATAAATTAAGTATCGACAGCAAGTTTGAAAAATATGAAAGGATCTTATTAGAATATGTTGCTCCAGCGAATAGAGATAAGTTTATCGCTTTATTATCAGATCTAAAGGTTGAAATAAAGAAACTGTAATTGCACTTGGCAATTACAGTTTTTATTTTTAACTCCATTTTCTACTAATGAGATGAATCGCTGCGTTTAATTCAATGTCTTCAAGTATTAAATCCATTCGTTTGTCAAAATAAGCTAGACAATTTCTCACCTTCGATTTGATCATAATATGTTTCTATGAACGTGAGTTCATCCGTGTTAAGATGTTTTATAGGCCATTCTGTACTAACTCCTTATGTTTTCTTTGGTCGGAAATACATATTGAGTTTACCAACAGAAGGCTTTTTTGTTGTCTAGCTTAATTTTACAATCGACGTACTTATAAGAAGGATTAAGCATGAAAAGCTGAAGTATGATTTATCAAATTTCTTTGCAAAAAGAGTATGATGTTTTAAATGAAAGAAATTTTTTTATTCTCTTATTGTTTTAGAAATTTTATGTGAGGTAAGTTATACAATCAAGTTAGCCACCTAAGGTGGAAGATACATTAATGGTTTATAAAAAAATACGCCATGACGAA
>NZ_JBVGOY010000086.1:0-249 GCF_058188655.1 Macrococcus sp. CoH-51_TC_04 | reverse complement strand
CCAACCGGGTGATGCTGTCGGGTCCCTGACGGTAGCAGTGCAGGCCGTCGATAAGCTGTACGTGAACAACTCATCGATTCCTGTTGCTTCGGTGACAATGCCTCCGGGCGGAAGCGCGTATCTGGTGCTACGCGGTGCGAATGGTTCGGGTTACGAATGGGACGTGTTCGGCGGCAGCGTCATGGGTCCGGTTGCGGCGGTTCCGGTAGACATGGTGGGCGGTTCCCCGGGAACGCTGGCTGCTTCGCA
>NZ_JBVGOY010000085.1:0-249 GCF_058188655.1 Macrococcus sp. CoH-51_TC_04 | reverse complement strand
CGGAATAGCTCAACTGGTAGAGCAACTGACTTGTAATCAGTAGGTTGAGGGTTCAAGTCCTTTTTCCGGCACCATTTTTGAGCCATTAGCTCAGTTGGTAGAGCATTTGACTTTTAATCAAAGGGTCAGAGGTTCGAATCCTCTATGGCTCATAATTATTTTTAATAAGTGCGCGAAAGTAGTTCAGTGGTAGAATACAACCTTGCCAAGGTTGGGGTCGCGGGTTCGAATCCCGTCTTTCGCTCCATT
>NZ_JBVGOY010000084.1:0-250 GCF_058188655.1 Macrococcus sp. CoH-51_TC_04 | reverse complement strand
GTGTGTCATGAACTCGGCATGAATGTAGCGCGGATACTTCAATTGGAAGGTGATCAGGTCCGTTCCGGACTTCGACGAGCGTGAGTGCTCGATCACACGTACTTCAGAAACTTTGCCGTGAAACACTTGGTTGTTTTGCATGCACTACTCTTCAGGTTTATGAAAACTACTATTTACTGCGCTTGAAACTAATGACCGAACTTAGGTCTAGGACGATGGCTTGATTGCATTCACCATCGCGCTCTTCAAC
>NZ_JBVGOY010000083.1:0-251 GCF_058188655.1 Macrococcus sp. CoH-51_TC_04 | reverse complement strand
GAATTGGGTGTCCTCCACATGATTCGCAATAGGTGTCATACGCTGCCCACCTATCGGCCGCGTGCCACTCTCTGCACTCAGGGCACTCTATCTCCTGCCCCGGAAAGTCTAGAGGACCTTCCCAGTCGATAGTTTGGTACGCAGCATCGTCAACGCGTATTGTGTTCATGTGTCACCCAGCAAAAAGGGTCCGAAGCCCCTTGGTTTAACCTACGTAATTGCCATCGACAAAAATCCCCACACCCTTATTG
>NZ_JBVGOY010000082.1:0-251 GCF_058188655.1 Macrococcus sp. CoH-51_TC_04 | reverse complement strand
GCAAAAAAGGAAACTATATTCTTTTTAAATCTATTAAATATCTTTTTAAGTAACAGAAAACGTTCTGTAAAAAAACACTCAAAAGTTTTATATCACAATATCAAGAACTCAAATATCCGTATCAAACCGATGGAAGTGCCTGACGAAATTTATAACGTCGCAAAGCCCTTCTTCAGTGATGAAGAAATTCTGTCTCTATACAAAACAATGCTGAAAGAAACCATCGGTAACAACATCTATAGCACTGAAGA
>NZ_JBVGOY010000012.1:0-68492 GCF_058188655.1 Macrococcus sp. CoH-51_TC_04 | reverse complement strand
CTCTTGGGAGTGAACTTAATCACTCAAATTATTGGAATTAACGTTGACATATTGTCATTCAGTTTTCAATGTTCATTGCGTTATTCTTTGCGTCTCACAAGATTTAATTATACTCTCTTGTTTTTCGAAAGTCAACAACTTTTTTTAAAAAGTTTTTTGTTGTCTTTCGAAGCGCTTGTCCTGTATGAATTATCTCTGCCGGACAAGATATAACTATACAGGGTTTTAAGCACTATAACAAGCATAAAAATTACACTTTCACTACTTTTTTTAAAAAGTTTTTACTTTTCTTTTGGATCGAGCCATCCTTTTATCTTAGGAAGTTGTTCTAGAGCATCATGATAGCCTAATTCGTACATTGCTGAAAGCTTATCGCGATTCTTTTCCATACGATCTACTTTTAAATCTTTAGATGGACGAATTACTATTGCATGCCCGCTTTTTTCCTGATTGTCTATATATTGCAACGTCTCATTATAAACTGCGGGGCGTTTCTGCATCGCTTCATCCACTTTCTTATACCCCTTTACTTTAAAGTATTTAGAAAGTCGGCTGGAACGTTTTACATATCCTTTCGGCCTAGTGAGTACGACTACATTATTGATCATGCCATCGCGCTGTGCCTTTCTTAAAGGTATCGGGTCTGTTACTCCACCATCTAATAGTTTCTTACCATCGTACTCTACTATTGGTGCCATTAGTGGCAAAGAACTTGAAGCTCGAAGAATCGTCATTAAGTCTTTTTTTAAATATGCTTTATTAAAATATTCCGTTTCTCCGGTTTCACAGTTAGTACATGCGATGACATATTCTCCTTTATATCGAAGAAACTCTTCCATATTGAACGGTACATATTCTCTTGGTATTTCATCAAAGATAAAATCCATTCCAAACATCTCTTTATTCTTTATATAGTTAGAAAGTGATAAGTAACGTTTGTCATCTAAAAAATCTAATGATACTTTCTTATTTCTTCCTTTCTGCTTTGAAAGATAAGATGCTGCCATATTCCCACCTGCTGAAACACCGATTACATAATTAAATTGAATACCATGCTCTAAAAAACAATCCAGGACTCCTGCAGTATATATACCTCTCATACCGCCGCCTTCTAATACTAATCCAGTTGTCATTTTATTCACCTCATTATAATTATTAATTATAACAGCCCATATGCAAAATTACTTATTGTAGTATCTATAATCTTTTAATATATTTGTCATGTAATGCAAATACATCAATCTTTACTTCATAATAACGTCTATATTGGGATGTTTAACGATATATCTAACATGGTTATTATCACTGATACTTAGGCACTATTCGAAAAAGCATCCCCAATCATTGATTGAGGATGCTTGTTCATGATTTCTCTAGATTTCCGTTCTTCCTGTTATTGCTTTGGATAACGTCACTTCATCCGCATACTCTAAATCTCCACCTACAGGTAAACCGTGCGCTAGACGTGTCACTTTAATTCCAATCGGTTTCACGAGTCTTGCAATATACATCGCCGTTGACTCACCTTCAATATTTGGGTTTGTTGCTAATATTAATTCCTGTACATGCTCATCACGCAATCTCGTGAGCAATGAAGGGACATTAATATCTTCAGGTCCAACGCCTTCCATCGGAGAAATCGCACCGTGCAGAACATGATACAGTCCTTTATACTCTCGCATCTTCTCCATGGCGATAACGTCTTTAGTTTCTTCTACTACACATATCATAGACTGATCACGCGTCTTATCTTCACATATATAACATGGATCTGTATCCGTAATATGTCCGCAGACTGAACAATACGTTAATTCACGCTTCACATCTACAAGTGCCTTCGCAAAACCTACTACATCGTCTTCTTTCATATCTAACACATGAAAGGCCAGACGACTTGCAGTTTTCGGGCCGATTCCAGGTAATTTCATAAAACTATCAATTAATTTAGAAATTGGTGCAGGATAATGCATATTACATCATTCCCGGAATGTTTAATCCTTTAGTATGTTGTCCTAAACGTTGCGCTGTGACATCATCCGCTTTAGATAATGCATCGTTTGTCGCAGCTAATACTAAGTCTTGTAACATTTCGATATCTTCTGGATCTACTACTTCTTCTTTGATAATTACATCAAGTACTTCTTTATGGCCTGAAACGACAACAGTAACCATGCCGCCACCAGCTGTTCCTTCAATTCTTTCTTCTTTTAATTTCTCTTGCTCTTCAGCCATCTTCTTTTGCATTTTTTGCATTTGTTTCATCATTTGTTGCATATTTCCGCCACCGCGCATAATTTATTCCTCCTAATTAATCTATAATGTTAATTGCATCTTTACCAAACAGGTTTTCTGCCTGAGTAACAATATCATCTTCCACAGGCTGCGTTTCCTGCTTTGGTTGCTTTTTATTCTCCAGATAATTATGTCTGACTTGCAGCCACTGAGAACCTGGCACTCCTACCATTTTAACTTGTTTTTCAATAATTGTGTATACTATTGACTCAATCTGTTCCCTTTTTGCGTCATCATTATTAACCATATCGCAATGAATTTCTTCGTCAAATTTAATTAATACGTGCGTGCTGCTTGCAGCAACAGGCTCAGAATTTTTTAGGAGGCTTACTAGCGCTTTCTTCCCCTCGTTTTCCACGTGCTGAATCAATGTATGCCAATTCTGCTTCAAATAGTTTAAATCCTGTCGATTTGCATGATCCAGCACCGTTTCAATTTGACGCATTGAAAATGCATTTTTCGAACGTTTTTGTTCTTTTTTTGGTCTGGACGCTTGCACGGGAGCACTTTGAATTCCACTTGCGACTTGCTTTTCAAGTTGTTGTAAACGCTTTTCTAAGTGCGAAGTATCAACTTGAACAACACTTTGTGTAGCACCTTGTCTACGTTTAATAAGTTCCGACAGTTTAACAATCAGCACCTCAAAGTGAACATTCGTATTTACTGCAAAACGCATAGATACTAATGTATCGTTTATTTTATCTATCATCTCATACAGTAATCCTATATCAAGCTGATAAATACTTTCGTCTCCTTTATTGTCTGCTGCATAATCCATAATAATATCTCTTAAAAAATAAATTAAATCATTTACTAAACGTGTCGTTTCTTTTCCTTCAGACAATAAGCGATGAAATTGTTTGAACGCTTCTTTAACGTCATGTGTGATTATATAATCCGTAAGTTCAAAGAAGTCTTCACGCCCTACACTTCCTGTGACACTATGGACATGTTCTAAAGTCAATGCCTCAGTTCCAAATGCAATTGCCTGATCAAGTATACTCAGCGCATCCCGCATACCACCTTCAGCAGTTGTCGCAATAAAATTCAAGGCATCTTCATCATACTTAATCTCTTCTGTTCGACAGACGTAAGCAAGGTGTTCAGCGATATCATTAACAGAAATTGCTTTAAAATCAAACCGTTGGCATCTTGAAATAATTGTCGCAGGAATCTTATGTGGTTCCGTTGTAGCAAGAATAAAAACAGCATGAGCAGGTGGTTCTTCTAATGTCTTCAATAATGCATTGAATGCACCTGTTGTCAGCATATGAACTTCGTCGATAATGTAGACTTTATATGTAGATTCACCTGGTGCATATTTTACTTTATCTCTTATATTACGAATTTCATCAACACCGTTATTACTCGCAGCATCAATCTCAATGACATCTGAGTTTGTTCCTTTCGTAATTGAGACACACGTATCACAAGAATTACACGGCTCGCCATCTGTACTCACGGTACAATTAATGGCTTTTGCAAATATCTTAGCGATACTTGTCTTGCCTGTTCCTCTCGGACCATTAAATAAATAGGCGTGGGAAATCTTATTCTTTTGAATTGCATTCTTTAATGTCGTAGTAACATGTTTTTGTCCGACAACCTCTTCGAATGACTGAGATCTGAACACTCTATATAACGCTTGATAACTCAAAAGGGTTCCCTCCAAAAATATAATAATATTAATTATAACATTGAAAATATCAGCATCATATAAAAACGATAATGATATTCTGAGTATATTAAAAAAAGTACCGAAACAATTGTTCCGATACTTTATCTATAATAAATGTATTATTTTAAATTAAAACCGTGCACCTTCGCTTCGAATAACAAGCACAAGCGTTACCTAAATCGACAGCTCAAGAACGGCTGCCCTAGCCACATACAAATGACCACTTAATGCTGCTTCCTTCCGGACCTGACATGATTCGTGGGTTTATATTGACTAGGACCGCTCTCTCAACACTACGTGTTCAGGTCAGACCTCACAACTCATTACCCTCAGCAAAGGAATTAGGTCTTACCTAAGCGGATTGTAAGTACAGGGAACCGCTACCTCCCCACTTAGCACGGCAAAGTTAATAATACTATATTTCTCATAGTTATTGCAACTATTTCGTTATACTATTTTCTTATCGTACGTCTTGAGAAGTCTACAAATTTAAACTCACTCGCTCTATGCTTGGATACATTGTATTGGAATGCAGACGCATCTTCCAAGTGTACAACCGAACGAACAACCGCTGCATATGGGGGCATAGTTTCTTTAAACAATTCAAGATCATCGTCTGTCATAGGCTCAAAAGTAATTGCTTTCTTCGAATATGAGATTAAAAGTCCTAGTCGTTTCTCAATATAATCATAGATTGAGTGCTGTGCTATTTCCTCATTTAATCCTGGCATCATCGATTTAATGAAATAATCAGTATCAATAATATTAACACGCTCTTTATCTCTTCTACTTCGTACTACACGATACAACTCTGTATCATCGCCTAAATTCAAAGCTTCTTGAACAGATTTATGATCTTTTGCTCTTACAGTTTCAAAAGATTCTACAACCGTATTATAATCCATATTCAATGAATGCTTAATTTCTTCGAAGCTGATGAGTTGAGAAACAGGGAAATTCATTGCTTGATTATAAATAACTATTGAACCTTTTCCTTTTAACTTTTGTATATAACCATTAGTTTGAAGCAGGCTCAATGCTTTACGTACTGTTTCTCTTGATACACCATAACTTTGTACGAGCAAGTTTTCGGAAGGTAGTTGTGCACCTTCTTTATATTCTCCGTTGATGATCTTTCCGCTTAAGTCCTGATAGATCTTTCTGTACTTATTGCTGTTCAATTCTTTCACCTCTATATCTAAAATATTGTTTTCAGATTAGGGAAATGCATTATCGAAGAATGGCAAATGCTTGATACGGCTTTATTTTATGCGATACATTATCGTTATTTGTTATTAGCACTTCGCCTTCTAGATCAAATGATACTGGTAGTTCTGCAGGTTCTTCACTAAAGTTTGCAACAACAAATAAAATTTGATTACCCAGTGTTCTCTCATAAACAAATAACTGTTTATGTTCTTCTAATAACGGTTTCACTTCTCCATAAGTTATTATATCTCGTTCATGTCTTAATTTTATCAGTTTTTGGTAAGTATAGAAGATAGAATTTTCATCTTTTAAAGCTTTCTCAACGTTTATCTGTTGATAATTATCTGCGACCTTAATCCAAGGTTCATTCGTTGTAAACCCTGCATACTTACTATCATCCCATTGTACCGGAGACCTTGAATTATCTCTTGATTTATCTTGAAGCACCTTTAGAATCTCATTTTCTGAGCGTCCTTCTGCTTTCATGATTTGATAAGCATTTAATGACTCTACATCACGATAATCTTCTATACTATTTAAATAGAGATTTGTCATACCAATCTCTTCTCCTTGGTAGATATAAGGCGTACCTTGAAGCAAGTGCAGAACAATTGCCAGCATTTTTGCAGATTTCACGCGTTCTGCTTCCGTCTTGTCACTACCGAAACGACTTACAACACGAGGTTGATCGTGATTGCACCAGAATATCGCATTCCATCCATTCCCTTTTGAAATCCCCGTCTGCCAGTGAAATAATATACGCTTTAATTCTACAAAATCAAAGAGCATCGTCGTCCATTTTTCACCATTTTTATAATCAACTTTTAAATGATGAAAATTAAAGACACTGCTCAATTCTTGACGATCTGGCCTTGTATAGCGAATACAATGCTCCAATGTCGTGGAACTCATTTCGCCTACTGTCATAAATCCTTCTTTATCACCGAACGTATTGCGATTTAATTCATGCAGAAATTCATGTACTCGAGGGCCATCTGTATAAAATTCTTTACCTATCTTATCAGAATCTTTGAATGTCCCTTTTGAAATCAAATTAATAACATCAAACCTAAAGCCATCCATCCCAAAATCAATCCAGTAGTTAATCATATCGTAAATTTCTTTACGTAGCGATTCATTCTCCCAGTTCAAATCAGCCTGTGTCACATCGAACAGTCGTAAGTAATATTGTCCTGATAATTCATCGTATTGCCATGCATTACCCCCAAACTTGGATTCCCAGTTCGTTGGAGGGTTGTCTTTCGACCCATCTTTCCAAATATAATAATCTCGGTAAGGATTATCTTTAGATTTGCGTGATTCTACAAACCAATTATGATGGGTAGATGTATGATTGATGACAATATCAGACATGATCTTGATACCACGTGCATGGGCTTCATCTAACAAGCGCCTGAAATCCTCCTTAGTTCCAAATTCAGGATTAATCTCATAATAATCGCTAATATCGTAACCGTTATCGTTCATCGGGGAATGATAAACCGGAGTAAGCCATATATAATCAATACCTAGATGCTTTAAATAATCCAGTTTCTCGATAATTCCATTGATATCTCCTTGTCCATCTCCTGTTGTGTCGTTAAATGATTTAGGATAAATCTGATAGACAACCGACTTTCTCCAATCTGTTACCGCCATTGTATTACCCCTAACTTAAAGTATTTATATAATTTTATACCGAACAACATGTATTTACAAGTTGTTCGGTATAATGTAAGTCCTATAACTTTTTATCTGCAACAATCGGTTCTGCAATATCATCGCCCATCTTCTTCTTCGCAAAGTTTGAGAATACTAATGTTAAAATCATCGGCAATACCATCGCGATAAGCATACCGATTAAGAACGTGCCTTTAAACCCGCTATTAATACTCATAATACCAGGGACACCACCAACACCGACTTTACCCAATAGTTGCTGAGAACCAAATAATGCACCAACAAGACCCGTAGTTATTACTGCCGCAATAAATGGATATTTCAGTGGGATGTTTACACCAAACATTGCAGGCTCTGTTACACCTAACCATCCAGAAATACCTGAAGTAAATGCTAAACCTTGTTCTTTAACCATCTTCTTACGTTTATATAAGAACCATGCTGCAAACGCTGCAGACCCTTGAGAAATATTAGAAATTGCTAAGATTGGCCATAAATATGTTCCATCTAATTTAGAACTCATCAGCTGAAAGTCTACCGCTAAGAACATGTGATGTAACCCCGTGATCACAAGTGGAGCATAAACTAACCCATAAATTAATCCGCCTAACCATCCAGCTTGTTCAAAGATAAATTGAATTGCGCCAGTAATTTGGTTACCTAACCAGAATGCAACTGGCCCAATGATTATAAATGATAAGAAACCTACTAACAATAATGCAACAGGTCCTACGACTAACATCTTAATTGAATCATGTGCACGTTTATTTAAGAAACGCTCAACTTGTGCTAAACACCACGTTGCAATTAAGATTGGTAATACTTGGGCTGCATAGTTTAATTGTTGAACTTTCAATCCAAATACATCCCAAGTTGGAATTTCAACAAGTTTACCTGTTTTCGCATCCGCTAATCCGTATTGTGAAGCAAGTGCAGGGTTAACTAACACTAAACCTAATACTAATCCAAGAATCGGACTGCCCCCAAACACACGCATCGCACTCCAACCGATTAATGCAGGTAAGAAGTGGAATGGAGTTACAGCTATCAACTTGATGATTTCTGCAATACCTTTTATTTGTGGGTATACATCAACTACAGCTTTCCCTTTATAAATTGCACCAGCTTCTAATAATAAATTTGATAAACCAAGTAATAGACCCGCTGTTACGATCGCAGGAAGTAATGGAATAAATACATCACCTAATGTTTTTATCAACTTTTGAATCGGACTCATCTTCTCTGCTGCTGCTGTTTTAACTTCTTCTTTTGAACTCTCGCCGACACCCGTCTCATCTACAAATACTTTATATGCCTCGTCTACAGTACCAGGGCCGATAACAATTTGGAACTGGTTATTTGCTGCGAACGATCCTTTAACTAAACTAATTTTATCTAGAGCTGACTTATCTACTTTATTATCATCATCTAATACTAATCTTAATCTCGTAACACAATGCGTTGCGGCATTAACATTTTCTTTTCCACCAATGGCTTTTATAATATCTTTTACATCTTGTCTGTTGACTGCCATATGTTCCATCCCCTTTTCTTAATATGCTAACATTGTACTCTGTCTATACAAGTATGTAAAGGTTTTATGAAAGGGTTTTCAAAATACATTGACGATAGATATAAGTAAAAAAAGACCTTAACATAATGTTAAGGTCTTCAATATATAAAAGTTTAATTGTCAAAATAATGGCGGAGGAAGAGGGATTCGAACCCCCGCGAGCCGTTAAGCCCCTGTCGGTTTTCAAGACCGATCCCTTCAGCCGGACTTGGGTATTCCTCCAAATAAGACAATATCAATAATATAATATATCAAGGATGCTGTCAATAATTCACGATCAATATTTTAATACATTTTAGTCTCTATGTTACTAATCATCCATTCTTTTCCGAATTTCGCTAAAAATATCGTCAGTTCCAATGGCCAAACAATGCGATAGCCATCAGTTCTTGCATCCACTAAATTACGCGCAATAACACGTGCCGTTTTTTCTCTATAAATGATTTCCAGGAACTCTTCACGAACACTATAATATTTCATCGTTTCCGATTGAACAGCATGGAGCCATTCGCATTTCTTCTGCTTATACCCGGTAATATGTATAATATGACTGCCATCCATCATAATCCTATCGATTGAATGCGTATCCTTTTCAATCATACCATCGACCAACGTTCTATAAATCTCATGTAACTTTTTCTCCGTCATCGGCATAATATCGCTCCTATACAATATAAAAAATATTATAAATAAAGAGGCCAATTATGGCCTCTTTGTTATTCTTCTGACTTAATATCGGCAACAACCTCTGTTACTGCTTCAGCACAAGATATATGCCTATTATAATCATTCCTCTAATTAATATAACGATTAGCTGAAACTACTTTTACTCACTGCAGTAATTGTTGACTGTAATACGTTAATACCCTTCACATTAAAAATGAAACTACGTAAATTCTTAAATAAATCTTAATAATTCATTAAAATGATTTATATTCATCTTTTATACAAAGACATGTCAGTCTAGGATCATTAAGAAAAGAAACGTTTCACATGAAATAAACTATATCCCACCTTTTGTTATAATAAAGAAAACAGGAGGTGCCAAATGGAAATATTATTATTCGGACTCATGATCTTCATTATCTGTATCACAGCAAGTTATGTCACAGCTTTGTTAATCAATCGCTTCTCAAAGAATGAATATCGTTTTAATTTTAAATTTGCCGTGACAAATGCGTTGTTCTTTACAATCGCTTATTTGTTTATCATGTATTTTATGAAATAAAAGAATCCTTTAATCTTTATGATTAAAGGATTCTTTCTAATCTATTCCCACTCAATCGTGCTTGGTGGCTTAGATGTAATGTCATAGACAACGCGGTTAACGTGGTCTACTTCGTTTACGATACGGCTTGATACTTTCTGCAATACTTCCCAGTCGATTCTAGCGAAGTCACTTGTCATACCATCGATACTTGTTACGGCACGTACACCTACTGTATAGTCGTATGTTCTGTAGTCACCCATAACACCGACCGAACGGATATCAGGTAATACAGTGAAATACTGCCAGATGTCGCGTTCAAGACCTTCTTCGGCAATCACTTCTCTTAAAATCGCATCAGATTCACGTACGATTTCTAATTTTTCCTCGGTAATCTCACCTAATACACGAATTCCAAGTCCAGGACCTGGGAACGGCTGACGCCATACTAAGTGTTCAGGAATGCCTAATTCAATTCCTAACGCACGTACTTCATCTTTGAATAATGTATTCACAGGCTCGATTAATTCAAACTGCATATCTTCTGGTAGTCCACCAACGTTATGGTGTGATTTAATCGTTTGTGCAGTCTTTGTACCTGATTCAATAATATCTGTATAAAGAGTTCCTTGTGCTAAGAAATCAGCATCTTTTAATTTCGTTGCTTCTTCATCGAATAAGTATACGAACTCATTACCGATAATCTTACGTTTCTTCTCAGGATCAGATACCCCTGCTAATTTGCTCATGAAACGTTCTTTCGCATCAACGCGAATAATATTCATGTTAAATCCTTCACCGAACTGTTTCATCACCATATCGCCTTCACCTTTACGGAGTAAGCCATGGTCAACGAAGATACATGTTAACTGATCGCCGATTGCTTTATGGATTAATACTGCAACAACTGATGAATCTACGCCACCACTCATCGCACAGATAACTTTTCTATCTCCAACTTTTTCGCGAATCTTCTCGATTTCGATTTCGATGAAGTTTTCCATTGTCCATTCGCCTGTACACTTACAGATTTCACGGATGAAGTTACGTAATAAATCATTTCCGTATTCAGAATGACGTACTTCAGGATGGAATTGAACTCCATATAAATTACGTTCAGGGTTCTCAATCGCTGCATATTTACAGCTTGGTGAATGTGCAATGACATTAAAACCTTCAGGTAGGTTGATGACTTTATCGCTGTGACTCATCCATACTGTTTGTTCTTCTGGAAGTTTTGTAAATAATGAATGTGTCTCTGCTTTAATGACTGCTTTACCGTACTCACGTTCATTTGCACGCTCTACTGAACCTCCTAGTAATTTCGTCATTAACTGCATACCATAGCAAATCCCCATTACAGGTACACCTAAATTAAAGATTTCAGGATCTACCGTAAACGAACCTTCTTCATAAACTGAATTTGGCCCCCCTGAAAGAATGATTCCTTTAGGATTCATCTTTTTAATCTCTTCAATTGAAATTTCATGATCGTGAAGTTCTGAATAAACACCCATCTCACGAATACGTCGCGTGATCAACTGGTTATACTGACTTCCAAAATCAAGAACGAGTATGAGCTCTTGTTCAAATGCCATTTCCATAGTTTGTTCTCCTTTTAGTTAAGTTAAATTTATTATAATGTAATTTGCCGTTAGAAGATATTCTTACATTGAATAGTTTGGCGATTCTTTTGTAATTTGAACATCATGTGGATGGCTTTCTATTAAACCTGCACCTGTCATACGAATAAACATTGCTTCTTCACGTAATGCTTCTAAGTCTTTAGAACCTGTATAACCCATACCGCTTCTTAAACCACCCATTAGCTGATACACTGTATCTTGCAATGCACCTTTGTAAGCAATACGACCTTCAATACCTTCTGGAACAAATTTCTTAGCGTCTTTATCTTCTTGGAAGTAACGGTCTTTTGAACCTTTCTCCATAGCTCCAAGTGAACCCATGCCACGGTATACTTTGTACTGACGTCCTTGGAAGATTTCTGTATCTCCAGGTGATTCAGTTGTACCTGCAAGCAATGAACCTAGCATTACTGCATGCCCCCCTGCAGCTAACGCTTTTGCGATGTCACCTGAGAATTTAATACCACCATCTGCAATGATTGCTTTACCATGCTTTTTAGCTTCTGTCGCTGCCTCGTAAATTGCAGTAATTTGAGGTACACCGACACCTGCTACAACACGTGTCGTACAAATTGAACCTGGTCCAATTCCCACTTTAACAACGTCCGCACCTGCTTCAATTAATGCACGTGTACCTTCAGCTGTTGCTACATTACCAGCAATTAATGTCACTTCAGGAAAATGTTTCTTAAGTTCTGATACCATTTCTAATACACCTTTAGAATGACCGTGTGCTGTATCGATAACTAATGCGTCAGTTCCTGCTTCAACAAGTTTTGTGGCACGTGTAATCGTGTCTTTTGCAATACCTACTGCTGCTGCTACTAATAAACGTCCTTGCTCATCTTTTGCAGCATTAGGGAATTCAATGACTTTCTCGATATCTTTAATTGTGATAAGCCCTTTTAGCTGTCCAGATTCATTCACAATCGGTAATTTTTCAATTTTGTGACGTTGTAATATTTCTTCTGCTTGCTCTAATGTAGTACCTACTGGTGCCGTTACGAGTGCTTCACTTGTCATAACATCTGAAATTTTAATTGAATAATCTTCTATGAAACGAAGATCGCGGTTTGTGAGAATCCCTACAAGCTCCATATTTTCTGCACTGTTTACAATTGGCACACCAGAAATACGATATTTGCCCATTAAATGTTCAGCTGCAAATACTTGCTCATCAGGTGTCAGATAGAATGGATTAGTAATAACCCCATTTTCTGAACGCTTAACTTTTTGAACTTCGTCAGCCTGCTGCTCAATACTCATACTTTTATGAATAACACCTAAACCACCTTGGCGTGCCATAGCTATAGCCATTTTAGCTTCTGTAACAGTATCCATACCCGCTGATAATACTGGAATCTTTAAATTTAATCGTTCTGATAATGATACACTTAAATCGACAGTATGCGGTAATACCTCTGAATGACCTGGCACTAATAACACATCATCAAATGTTAAACCTTCTTTTTGAAATTTATTTTCCCACATATTCACTTTTACCTCCAAATATTTTTATAAATTTAGTAGTTCTATTATTTCATATTTTGACGCATTTGTTTATCATTTAATCCATTAAAAAATAAATTAAGGATAATGGCAGTAAAAGTACCAATAACAATCCCATTTTGTGTCAGCCATTCATAGTCGCTACCGAACTTGCTAAACGCTTCTGGAACGGTTGTAATTCCTAATCCAATACCTACAGATACTGCAATAATCAAGAGATTGTCTTGTCTTGTAAAATCAATGGCGCCAAGCATTTTTACACCGTATGCCATGACCATACCAAACATTGCAATCATTGCGCCTCCAAGTACAGATGTAGGGATGATTGTCGCAATTGCACCAAGCTTAGGAATCGATCCACATAGCAATAACAAAGCGACCATGCCATACATAACTTTATTTGATTTCACACCTGATAATGAAACCAACCCTACATTTTGTGAGTATGCTGTATATGGAAATGCATTGAAGATTGATCCTAATACAATTGCAATCCCTTCAGCACGGTAACCTTTAGATATATCTTTTCTATCTATTTTTGTTTTTGTAATCTCACTTAGCGCAGAATATACACCTGTTGATTCGATTAAGCTGACGATTCCTACAATAACAAACAATAGGATAGAACCTATTTCAAACTTAAATCCTGCAAATCTGAATGGTTTCGGTAATTCAAACCAGTTTGATTCATGCACTGCACCTATATTTACTAATCCAAAGAATGAAGCAATTATTGTACCGATGACTAAACCAAGCAATATCGCAATTGAACGTATAAATCCGGAAGATAACCTATGAATAACCAATATGATAATCAATGTGATGAGACCTAATAGAATATTTATCGGCGCACCATAATCTTTGTTTCCTTGACCTCCTGCCAAATTATTCATCGCTACTGGCATTAACGTAATCCCAATAATCGTTACGACGCTACCTGTCACTACTGGTGGAAATATTTTTACAAGATATGAAAAGAACGGTGAAATAAGAACGATAATAATACCAGAAGCAAAGAGCGACCCGTAAAGTACATCGATACCGTGTTTTGAACCTACCATAATCATTGGGGTTGCGGCCGTAAAGGTACATCCAAGTACTACTGGTAATCCAATTCCGATACCTTTATATACTTGAAGGAATGTCGCAACACCACACATAAAGATATCGACAGAAACTAAATATGCCGTTTCTTGTGCACTAAAACCTAACGCATGTCCGACGATAATCGGAACAATAATTGCTCCGGCATACATTGCAAGAAGATGTTGCAAACTTAACAATAAATTTTTCATTAAAGTTCGCCCTCTCCTACTAATGTTACTTTGCCATTATCAAGTGCAGCAATTTCACATAAACTCGTTACATCTAATCCTGCATCAAGCAGACGCTGTTTACCTGACTGAAAACTTTTCTCGACTACAATTCCAACACCAACACACGTAGCTCCGGCTTGTTGTACGAGATTATATAGACCAAGTGCTGCCTCACCATTCGCTAAGAAGTCATCAATGATAACTACTCGATCATTTTCGTTTAAGAATCGTTTTGACACGACAACGTGACTCGTCTTGTTTTTCGTATAAGAATGAATATCCGTATGATATACTTCTTCAGTCAATGTACTTGGTACAGATTTTTTCGCAAAAAGACAAGGTACTTTAAACTTTAATGCAGCCATTATAGCTGGTGCAATTCCAGAAGCTTCAATTGTTAAAACTTTAGTAACCCCTTCGTCTTTATACTTATTGTATATCGTTTCACCAACTTCATACATTAATTCAGGGTCGATTTGATGATTCAGAAACGAATCCACTTTCAAAATACCACCATCAATAACAACACCATCTTCTTTTACACGTTGTTGTAACTTTTCCACTTGTCAGCCTCCCATACTATACAAAAAAACTCATCTAAATCATTTAGATGAGTAATAAATAAAAAAACTCTTTATTTAATTACTCATAGTCGCATCATTTACGGCGATGCGGTAGAAACTCTAAAGCCATATCCTTTAATTTATATGAGTATAATTTGTATGCAATTAATATTAATGTTCTTGATAATAACAAAATCATTAACTTTTAGCAATATTATTTTTATATTTAATAATAAGTCAGAAAATTGAAACCGCTATTTTTATCAAACACATAAAAAAGCTGATATAACATGTAAAAATTACTCAATTTTTTCAAAATAATTTATACAAATTTATAATGTTTTCATAGAGTTTCTTCCATATAAATGTAGTTTGTATGTCAAGTGTTTTTTATGAATTTTTAATGCTTTGTGTTTAGATTATTAACGCTTGGGTATATATTTAGCATAACAATAAAACAAAGACATCATGAAAGTACATAAACCACATTGGAGGTACGAATAATGAGACAAAGACAGTTAGAAACATTTTCAAACGAAGAAACATTATTACGTAGAATCGATCAATTAAAAGCTGAAGGCATTTCTGAACGTGATATTCATGTTATTTCTAAACATAAATTAGAAGGTTCAGCATTGGATTACACTGACGTTCAATATAGAAATGCAGAAGGTACATTCGGTGACAAAGTGGCTGCATTCTTTACTGGTGAAGACCCACAAAGTCGCGTATACGACAAATTAGATTTAACTGATTCTGAGAAGGTTGAATACGAAAACGCTATCGAAAGCGGTCAAATCTTACTTTATGTAGATAATGATGCTTATCGTCATAGCACTGAAAGACAAGAAGGCAGTACATTAAACGATAAAGCTACTCCAGATTATAACAAGGAAGATGATCACACTGGCTTAGGTTTTGCAGCAAGTACAAATGCTGAATCAGATGCAGATTATTCAGGTAAACACCGTGATAACAATTTAAAAAACAGAGAGGAAGTAGTAGATATGAATAACTTTAACAATGAAGAATATAATAAATTAAGCCGTGAGGAACGTTTAAACTTAGTGGACGAAGATATCCGTAACCGTGATGATCTAGGCGAAGATGAGAAAATCCAGTTACACGAAGAACGTTTACGTGTAAACAAAGATACAGTTCAATCAGGTGAAGTTACAATCGATAAAAACGTTGTCGAAGAACGTCAAGAATTCGATGTACCAGTATCACATGATGAAGTAACAATTGAGCGTCGCGATGTGACAGACCGTGCAGTAGCAGATGATCACTTCGATAACAATTTAGAAGATGAAACAATCCGTGTACCATTAACTGAAGAACGCGTTAACATCGAAAAAGACAATGTAGTTTCTGAAGAGTTAGTAATCAAGAAAAACCGTGTAACTGAAACTGAGCATGTATCTGAAAACGTACGTAAAGAAGAAGTTGATATCGACGATTCTAACGCACATTTAAAAGACCGTGACCATAATAACGATGATTTAACAGATCGTCGTTTATAATATAAATTAAAGAAGCCTTAGAGGCTTCTTTTTTTATTTCCATGTATTTAACATTTAGTCATGTTACAATACTAATATATACATGAACAGGAGCCTGATTATGAAAATAATAGCTTTAAATTCAGCCGATCACTATTTCAACGAATGTATGGCACTTTATACAAAAGAGTTTCCAGAATCAATTTGTGAACCAATCGATGTATTCTATAATAGCTTCGATCTTAAACGTCAGGATTTTGAGCGTTATCATTTTATTGCTGCCTATGAAAATGACACGCTATTAGGATTTACTTCATTTCATCTTGAAGTAATGTACAACATTGGATATATCGTATACTTAGTCGTAAGTGAAGAATCTCGAGGTAAAAATGTTGCACGTGCACTAATGAATGAAGCGGAAATCATTATGACAGCGCTATGCGAACAAAATGGTACTACATTAAATACTATTATGCTTGAGTGTGAGCAAGATACAACAGGAAATAGTCCGTTAGCATCTTTCTATGAGAAATTTGGGTTCTACTTATATGATATTAACTATCACCAACCCGGCCTTCATAATGATGCACCTGTTCCAATGAATTTATTTGTAAAGAATATAATAAACCATTCAAGTCTACAATTAGCCATCGAACATATGTATCGAACTAAGTATCTATTATGTAATAATATTGACTCTACTATTGTAGAAGATTTGATTGAACAAATGTACTAACCTAGCATATACATGATATTCTTATAAGTTAAATATGTATTAATTTTTTGCTCCTAACCTAATTCTTCATTTAAGTTAAACCCAAGAAATTTGAAATATAATTGCTGCATAACCTATATTATAATTCAAGAAGGTGTAATTTTAAGATTTTGAAAATAGGATACATGAAAAGAAATATAAAAAAAGAGGAGAGACATTTACTGTCTCTCCTTTATATATTAAGCTTATGCTTCGTCTTTAACATATGGTAATAAAGCCATATGACGTGCACGTTTGATAGCTACAGTTAACATACGTTGGTATTTAGCTGAAGTACCTGTTACACGACGTGGTAAAATTTTACCACGTTCAGAGATGAATTTTTTAAGCATATCTACTTCTTTATAGTCAATGTGTGTAATACCGTTTGCTGTGAAATAACAAACTTTTTTACGACGACGACCGCCTCTTCTTGGTCCACCTGCCATGATTGTTGCCTCCCTTACTTATAGATTAGTAATTAAAATGGTAAATCATCATCACTGATATCAATTGGCCCTGCTGCATTGGCAAATGGGTTATTTGATGGTGCTGATGTATTTGGTTGTTGATTATTTGATGACTGATAGTTTTGATTCTGGCCTTGTGTCTGACCGTAACTTCCTTGGTCATAGCTAGAATAGTCATCTGACGGACTGTTCGTACGTGATTGGTTAGTGTTCTTCGGTTCAAGGAATTGAACTGAATCACAAACGACCTCAGTAACGTATACTTTACGTCCTTCTTGATTATCATAACTACGTGATTGCAATCTGCCATCAACCCCAGCTAAACTACCTTTATGCAAGAAATTATTAACATTTTCAGCTTGCTTACGGAATACGACACAGTTGATAAAATCAGCCTGACGTTCTCCTTGTGCATTAGTAAATGTTCTATTTACTGCTAAAGTAAATGTAGCGACTGACACACCTGATGTTGTGACTCTGTATTCTGGATCTTTAGTTAAACGACCAACTAATACAACTCGGTTAAGCAAATAAATCGCCCCCACATAATCTTATTATTTTTCTTCTTCGCGAACAACGATATGACGGATAATGTCATCGTTGATTTTAGCTAAACGATCAAATTCATTAGTAGCTTCGTCAGTAGACTTAACGCGAACGATTCGGTAGAAACCTTCTTTAAAATCGTTGATTTCATAAGCTAAACGACGTTTACCCCAATCCTTTGATTCGATGATTTCCGCTCCGTTTGAAGTAAGAATTTCTTCGAAACGCTCGATTAAAGCTTTCTTAGCATCTTCTTCAATGTTTGGACGTACGACATACATAATTTCGTAATTTCTCATCATTTACACCTCCTTATGGTCTATGCGGCTTTATAATTTTATAAAGCAAGGAATAATTTTCATTACTCACAATAGAGAATTATAGCATAGTTTACTTATTTCATCAATCATTAAATATATCTGCAATATTTTTTAACAAAGACTTTCTAATCTATATGTTCTGATTCGTTTCGTATAAAAAGGCTGTATTTCTTTCTGTGCTAAATAAAGGTATTGTCTGTATTCCTTAGCTTCCGGATAAATGGTGTCAATCGCATAGATATCTAGGTAACGTATTGTTTCAGAGCTATATGTCACATACTCATAGATAGACTCATCAACCGCTACACGCGTTCCAGCCCCAACTACCTGAATAAGATAATGATAGCTGATATCATACACTGGGGGCTGCATACCATCATTATCAATCAGTTTAATACAATATATAATACGTCTTAACGGCTTCATTTCCTCACCTCATGTTATAACGTATCATATCGTCCGATGTTTTAAAATATATTATCAAAAAATGTATTCTCAATTTTCTGAAATTTTTGTTGACAGCATTTTTATATTCATGTAAAGTAACACTTAATTAAACAAAACTCTATACTCTAAACACTAGAAAAAGGAAAGTAAAACTTACACTGCTTTTACAGAGAATCTTCGTATGCTGAGAGAAGACATTGAAAGAAAGTTCGAAAATGGCCTTGGAGTGTTGGTGCCAATATGAGGTACCACCGGGTTCGCCCGTTATAGCGATACAGTATTAATATGTTGTTCAATAGCGTACTGGCATACTATCTTCTACACTTTCGTATACTTAGCCGTAGCCTATTACAACTTAGCGTACTGGATAAGATTGTTTTAGTAATAGAACAATAAATAAAGGTGGTACCGCGAACTAAGCTTTCGTCCTTTAGATCTGATAACTCTTCAGATCTAAAGGACGAAAGCTTTTTTTGTATAGAGCATTACTAAGGAGGGATTAATATGAAACGTTCCAATCATCAATAAGGGTAATAAAGGAGGAATATAATGAGTAGATTATTAGAAACATTGGAGAAAAAAATTTTAGTAGCCGATGGCGCTATGGGAACAATATTATATTCTGAAGGCTTAAATACATGTCCAGAGCGCTATAATCTCACGCATCCAGAAAAAGTGGAACAAATTCACCGCTCGTATATTGAAGCAGGATCAGATATTATACAGACCAATACATATGCTGCTAATTTCATTAAACTTCAACGCTTCGGTCTGGAGCATAAAGTTAAAGCCATCAATGAAGCTGCTGTAGACATTGCAAAACGGGCGGCTAAAGAAGATACATTCATTCTTGGAACAGTTGGTGGACTAAGAGATGTTCAACAGGGAAAGCTATCTCTTCCTGAGATTCAATATCATACGGAAGTCCAGATTGATGCACTAATATCATGCGACGTCGATGGATTATTGTTTGAAACCTACTATGATCTAAAAGAATTACTTACCGTCGTATCACTGGCACATCAAAAATATAACGTTCCGATAATTGCACAGCTCACTGCTTCTAATACCCATTATTTAATTGATGGAACATTAATCAGCGAGGCTTTTGATCAGCTTATTTCAGCAGGAGCAGATATTGTAGGTTTAAATTGCCATCACGGGCCACATCATATGAAGCGAACATTTCAGCATATTGATATCCCAAGACACGCGTTTTTATCCTGTTATCCAAATGCTAGTTTACTGGATATAGATCACAATCATTTTAAATATAGTAATAATGCACAGTATTTCGCCGATGTAGCTGAACAGCTCATACATGAAGGCATTCGATTAATTGGAGGATGCTGTGGGACTACGCCGGAACACATCCAGAAAATCAAAGGGGTAGTCGGGAATCTCAAACCGGTCACAGATAAAAAGGTTGTTCCTTTCCGTAAGAAAAATGAATATGTGATAAAAGAAAAGCACAAGCTGAGTCTCTCACAACGCGTTAAAACACAACCCACAGTTATTGTAGAACTCGATACGCCCAAGCATCTAGATACAAAAAGGTTCTTCCAAAACATCAAGGCACTAGATGCATCTGGCATCGATGCAGTGACCCTAGCTGATAACGCGCTAGCTACAGTCCGCATCTCTAATATTGCAGCGGCAAGCCTCATTAAGCAGAAATTTAATATTGAACCCCTCGTTCATATAACTTGTCGAGATCGAAACTTAATTGGTTTGCAATCTCATCTACTCGGGCTATCTTTGTTAGGAATCAATGAAATTCTCGCAGTTACAGGAGATCCTTCTAAAATCGGACATCTACCGGGGGCAACCAATGTCTACGATGTGAATTCCAAGGGACTCACAGAACTCGCCTTAAGATTTAATAAAGGAATTAATACAGACGGTGGTACTTTAAAATCCAAAACACATTTCAATATTGCAGGCGCCTTTAATCCACATGTAAAAAATATGGATGCTGCCATTAGAAATATGAAGAAGAAAATAGAGAGTGGTATGCATTACTTCATTACTCAACCTGTCTTCTCTCATGAAAAAATAATAGAAATATACACTGCCACACAACAGCTAAATGTTCCGATATTTATCGGGATAATGCCCATTACAAGCTATAAAAATGCACTGTTTCTCCATAACGAAGTTCCTGGAATAAAAATATCAGAAGATATCTTAGAACGTTTTAAGGCAGTAGAACATGATAAATCCGCTACACAAAAGCTGAGTATAGATCTTTGTAAATCCTTAATTGATACTGTTCATGCTTACTTTAACGGACTATATATCATTACGCCATTCGAGCAAGTTGAATACTCGCTTGAGCTAGCTGCATATTCAAAATCAATTACCAAACACAAACAGGAGGCAATATTATGACAATCAAAACGACAAACTTAGGGTTTCCGAGACTCGGACGCAAACGTGAATGGAAAAAAGCAATTGAAGGGTACTGGAATAAAAATATTAATAAAGAAGCACTCGATAAACAATTAGAAGTGCTACACCGAGATAACTTAAAATTACAAAGTAGCTATAACCTCGATAGTGTACCTGTGGGAGATTTCTCATTATACGATAACCTTCTAGATACCGCTTTGCTTTTCAATATTATTCCAGAACGATTTCAAGGAAGAGAGATAGATGATGATTTATTATTTGATATTGCTAGAGGGAATAAAGAACACGTAGCTAGTGCATTAATCAAATGGTTTAATACAAACTATCACTATATCGTGCCTGAATGGGATAATGTAGTGCCTAAGTTAAATCATAATACATTACTGGAACGTTACCGCTTTGCTCTATCACTTGGGATTAATGCTCATCCTGTGATTGTAGGTCCTATTACTTTCGTTGCATTATCAAAAGGAGGCACTAGCTCCTTCGAAGAAAAAGTACGTCAGTTAATCCCTTTATATACCGAAGTCTTCCATTCATTAATACAAGAAGGTGCTGAGCTTATTCAGGTTGACGAACCTATCTTGGTTACTGATCAGGCTGAAGTGCTAAAAGATATCACGCATGAAGTATATGAAGCTTTTAATGATGCTAAAGTAGCAGATAAATTAATCATTCAGACTTACTTTGAAGCTGCAGATGTCAAATTTTTAAATGGGCTGCCTGTTAAAGGTCTGGGATTAGATTTGGTTCATGATCGTGGCAATAACTTAAAACAAATACTAGCAGGAGACTTAAGCGGTGATAAGACGCTTTTTGCAGGTGTTATAGATGGCAGAAATGTATGGGCTGCCGACGTTGCACTAAAGCAGCAACTAATCGAAAAGCTTTCTGAGCATGTCGAAGACCTATATATTAATCCTTCATCTTCACTCCTTTTAGTACCCGTATCTTTAGAGGACGAGACACTAGATGAGCAGATTAAAGATGGCTTGAGCTTTGCTACTGAGAAACTAGGAGAATTAGAAGCGTTAAAAAATCTTTTTAACAATAACAATGCAACGCAGTTTAACAAACTTAAATCAAAATACGAAACATTCCAGAATCAATCTTTTAAAAATCTAGAATACAACTATAATATTCCCGATCAACGTTCATCAACATTTGAAGTACGTAAAGTGCTACAGCAGCAACGTTGGAATTTACCAGACCTACCTACAACGACAATCGGCTCCTTCCCACAGTCAAAAGAGGTAAGACAATATCGTGCTGACTGGAAAAATCATCGCATTACAGATGAGGTGTACAAGCAGTTCTTAAAAGATGAGATTAAACGATGGATTGACATTCAAGAGGAAATAGGGCTTGATGTCTTAGTACATGGAGAATTTGAACGTAATGACATGGTCGAGTTTTTTGGCGAAAAACTTCAAGGTTTCCTCGTTACCAAGTATGGATGGGTACAATCTTATGGTTCACGTGCCGTAAAGCCCCCAATCATCTATGGAGATGTAAAGTGGACACACCCATTAACAATAGATGAAACTGTCTATGCTCAAGGACTGACAAACAAACCTGTAAAAGGCATGCTTACAGGGCCGGTAACGATATTAAACTGGTCATTTGAACGTGTAGATATACCACGTGAAGTAGTTCAAAATCAAATAGCATTGGCAATTAATGAAGAAGTACTCGCTTTAGAAAAGGCAGGTATTAAAATTATCCAGGTCGATGAGCCCGCACTCCGAGAAGGCTTACCATTAAGAAGTGAATTCCATAAGGATTACTTAGATAAAGCGGTACACAGTTTCAAACTCGCAACTTCTTCAGTAGCTGACGACACACAGATACATACACATATGTGCTATTCTCAGTTCGGTCAGATTATTCATGCGATATATGACTTAGATGCAGACGTTATCTCTATCGAAACATCAAGAAGTCATGGCGATCTTATACAGGATTTCGAAGACATCAACTATAATCTTGGTATCGGCTTAGGAGTCTATGATATTCACAGTCCTCGTATACCGACTGAAGCAGAAGTAACAAACGCAATCGAACGTGCTTTAAAACAAATTGACCGCTCATTGTTCTGGGTTAATCCTGATTGTGGGCTTAAAACAAGAAAAGAAGAAGAGGTGAAAGAAGCATTAAAAGTCCTTGTAACAAGTACTCAAAAAATACGTAATCAGTAGTATAAGAAAGAATGGCCCGGTAAACTTAAGTTTACCGGGCCATTCTTTCTTTAAATATTAAACGTTAAATCTAAAATGCACAACGTCTCCATCCTGCATAATATATTCTTTACCTTCTAAACGTACTTTACCTGCTTCTTTGGCTCCGCTCATGCCATTGTATTCAATAAGGTCATCATAGCTGACTGTTTCAGCACGAATGAAACCACGTTCAAAGTCCGTATGAATAATGCCTGCACATTGTGGTGCTGTCATACCTTTTTTGAATGTCCATGCACGAACTTCTTGAACACCTGCAGTGAAGTACGTAGCCAGTCCTAATAAGTGATAAGATGCACGGATAAGTTTGTCTAATCCCGCTTCCTCAATACCAAGATCAGCGAGGTATTCTTCTTTATCTTCATCTTCTAGTGTTGCAAGCTCTTCTTCAATCTTCGCACTAATAACAATCACTTCTGAACCTTCAGCTTCAGCATATGCTTTGATCGCTTTTAAATGTTCGTTTTCTTCACCGCTGATTAAATCATCCTCTGAAACATTTGCAACATAAAGCATTGGTTTTGCAGTAAGTAAGTGCATATTTTTAACAAGCTTTGCCTGCTCCGGAGAAAACTCGATGCTGCGTACTGGCTTTTCAGCTTCTAAAGTTTCTTTGACAATCGCAAGAACCGCTTCTTCTGCCATCGCATCTTTATCTTTTTGTTTCGCCATCTTTTGAACGCGTGCATAGCGTTTCTCTACAGACTCTAAGTCTGCAAGAACAAGTTCCATATTGATAACTTCAATATCATCGACGGGGTTTACCTTACCAGAAACATGAGTAATATTCTCATCTTCAAAAGCACGTACAACCTGACAAATTGCATCTACTTCACGAATATGTGATAAGAACTTATTACCTAATCCTTCTCCTTTAGATGCCCCTTTTACGATGCCTGCAATATCCGTAAACTCAAATGCTGTCGGAACAGTTTTCTTAGGTTCTACAAGTTCAGTTAATTTATTCAAACGGTGATCTGGAACTTCTACAATTCCTACATTCGGATCAATTGTCGCAAACGGATAGTTTGCAGCTAGAGCTCCTGCTTTCGTAATTGCGTTAAATAAAGTTGATTTTCCTACATTCGGTAAACCAACGATTCCTGCTGTTAATGCCATAATATTATCTCCTCTTACTTACGCATGATGCGTTATTTTTTTTATTTTTTTATTGAACTCTTGTCTAGGCAGCATAATACTACGGTCACAACCTGTACATTTGATTCTAATATCTGCGCCTAAACGAATAATTTTAAAATGTTTCTCACCACATGCATGGGGTTTTTTCATCTCAACTATATCATTTAAATCATACGTTTTATCCATACTATCCACCCTTTTTATCTGGTTGATTATACATAATCATTCGAGGCATTGGTACTTTTACTCCGTTACTATCCAGATAGTCTTTCAAATCACGTCTTAACATACGTGAAACTTTTACATGATGATTTGGTAACGTTTCTGCTGCAATTTTAATCTTAGCTTCCCCGGCTGACACTGCCTCAACGCCTAGTATTTCTGGAGATTTAATCAAATCATCATACTTATCCATCAAAGTTTCCAGATAGGGTTTAATCAACGCCTCAACATCTTCTAGGTTTTCTTCACTTGAAACTGTAATATCAAATACTGCAAGTGAATTATTAACAGAAAAATTGACGATTTCATTCATTGTACCGTTCGGCAGTATCGTAAGCTCTCCTGTAAATGATCGAATTCTTGTTGAACGTAATCCAATTGATTGTACCGTACCTTCTGCTACAGTTGTGCCAGTTGTATTAATTTTAACATAGTCACCTACGTCAAACTGATTTTCAAAGATAATAAAGAAACCCGTGATAATATCTTTCACTAAAGTTTGTGCGCCAAAACCAATTGCAATACCAGCCACCCCTGCTCCAGCAATAATACTTTCAACTTTGACCCCAAAGTTACTCAAGATAGTAGTGATAATGATAAACCATGTTGCATAAGAAGCTATATTTTGAAGTAATTTGATGAGCGTCGTATCTCTTTTTTCAGAATGAGATAAATTTGTTCTTCGGCGGACATAAAAAAATTGTTCGATCATCTTGTGAATAAATTTAATTAGGAACAATCCAAAAACGAGCAATACTAATGCCCAGAAAATATTTGCACCTACTCCAGCCCAAAATTCAGGATCCGTATAAGGCTTAATTAATCGCTTAAAAAAGTATACTAATTTATCCATCTATTCACCTACATTTTCAAGCAAATGAATCAAACGATTAAACTCCTCTTCAGAAGTGAATTCAATTGAAATCTTTCCTTTTTTGCGTGATTTAGAAATTTCTACTTTAGTCCCTAGATTCTGCTTCAAAGACTCTTCATGTTTCACAAGAAACTTTGGCTTTTGCTTTACTTTAACTTCTTTACTATGTGTCTCTACCTCTTCTTGGTTCATCATTTTAATGAGGTCTTCTAAAGCGCGTACACTCATCGCCTCTCGAACAACTTTGTGTGCCACTTTAATTATATCTTCTTCATTTTTTAGCCCTAGTAAAGTACGTCCATGGCCTCCTGAAATTTCTTTGTGATTAATCATTTTCTTTACTTCTTGTGGTAAATTTAATAATCTCAATAAGTTCGCAATGTAAGAGCGAGATTTCCCAAGTCTATCTGCTGTTTCTGCTTGTGTTAAATTCAAATGTTTCATTAGTGACTCATAACTTTTTGCTTCTTCTAATGGATTAAGATCTTCACGTTGCAAATTCTCAATAATTGCGAGCTCCATCATCTGTTGGTCTGTAAGTGTTTTAATAATCGCAGGAATTTTATTTTTACCTGCTAGCTTACTCGCTCTAAAGCGACGTTCACCAACCACTATGTCATAACCTTTAACTGATTTTCGTACAACAATCGGCTGCAGTACTCCATGAAGTTTAATCGACTCACTTAATTCTTCTAACGCTGCTTCATCAAACTCTATTCTTGGCTGATATGGATTTGCACGCAATTCTGCAACATTCAGCTCTTCAACAATTTCATCCTGACGATTTTCTTGAAATAATGCATCCAGCCCTCTACCAAGACCTTTTCCTAAACCTCTAGCCATTACTAATTACCTCCTCAGCTAAGCTTTTATATGTCTTAGCTCCCATAGAACGCGCATCATATACATTAATCGGCTGTCCGTGAGAAGGGGCTTCAGATAAACGTACATTTCTTGGAATAATTGTTTCATATACTTTATCTTCGAAATGTGCTTTCACTTCTGCGATAACATCATTACCTAAATTTGTACGTGCATCGTACATTGTAAGTAATACACCTTCAATTACAAGCGACTGATTAAGATGTCGTTGTACAAGCTTGATTGTATTCAGCAACTGACTCAAGCCTTCAAGTGCATAATACTCGCACTGTACAGGGATAATAATACCACTTGCTGCGGTAAAGGAATTGATTGTAAGTAGTCCGAGAGATGGTGGACAATCAATAATAATATAATCAAACTCCTCATTTAGCTCTTTAAAAGCATATTTAAGTCGAACTTCTCTACTCATAGCTGACACAAGTTCAATCTCTGCACCCGCCAGGGCGATATTTGCCGGAATAATATAAAGATTTTCCTGTGCTGTTTTCAACACACACTTATTAATATCGGTATCTTCTACAAGCATATCATAAACTGAATTCGTCACATTATTCTTATCAATCCCTACACCACTTGTTGCATTTCCTTGAGGATCTGTATCAATCAGTAGTACTTTCTTACCAAGTTCGCTAAGTGCCGCACTTAAATTTACTGACGTAGTTGTCTTACCCACGCCACCTTTTTGATTGGCAATCGCCAAAATTTTTGTCATGAATACTCTCTCCTAATCGTCATTTCATATAATATCGATTATATCAATTTTAGCTCTATATTGCACAAACAATAAAAGTGTAGACCATAAAGTCCTCAATAAAAAATCCCTGCACTCTCTCTGCAGGGACGATGATTCTATTTATCTGTTTTAAATACTTTTATCGAAATTTCATAGAAGTTTTCATATTCCGTATCTTTTCGCTTTACTTTAACCCCACTTTTTTCTACAGCCTTCAAACTTTCTCCAATTGTATTAAAAGCGAGCTTTATATCACGAGTAAAACCAATTCTCTTAGGTTTCACTTCTTCTCCAGCAAGCATACGTTTCACACGTTCTTCTGTCTGTTTTACATTTAAGTTCTGACTTTTTATAATATTCAACATCTGCGACTGACCCGCTTCATCTAAAGCAAGCAAGCTTCTGGCATGTCTTTCTGTAATTTGATGCTTACTTAATGCATCCAGTATCGGTTGGGATAATCTAAGTAATCTGAGCTTATTAGCAATAAATGACTGACTTTTTCCTAGGCTCGTTGCAAGATCATTCTGTGTAATTCCATCTAGATCCAGCAATTTTTTATAAGCTTCTGCTTCTTCTACAGCTGATAAATTTTCTCTTTGAATATTTTCAATTAATGCAATTGCAGCAGTTTCTTTATCATTCATCTGCTTAACAATGACTTCTGTTTCAGCTGTATTATTCATCTTAAGTGCTCTGAAACGTCTTTCTCCAGCAATAATCTCATACATTTCTTCTTCGATTGGACGAACGACGATAGGTTGAAGTAATCCATATGAACGAATAGATTCAGCCAACTCTTTAATTTTTTCTTCATCAAAGATTTGTCGTGGTTGATAACGATTCGGTACGATGCGTTCGACAGAAACTTTTACAACATTACCATTTTGGCGCGCTACTTCTACATCTTCTTCCTTTTCTTTCAGCCCAAATAATTTTGAAAAAGGTTTTTTCATAACAATCGACTCACTTTCAATTCAAATACTTATTTTAGTAATGGTTCCTTGTTTGGTGTCCCTGGTTTACGCGGATACTTCTTAGGGGTTTGTCTTTTTTTCTCAATATCTAATATATAACGCATACTATCTTCTTCAGGTAGCGTCAATCGGTGATTTTCAACCACCGCTCCACCTAATATAGATATCGCAAACAATCCTTCTTCAACCTCTATTTCTCCTTGTGCACCTTTAAGCGCAATAAAATGACCACCTTTTTTCACAAGTGGTAAACAGAGTTCACTTAATACAGATAATCTCGCAACCGCTCTTGCTGTAACTACATCAAAGTGTTCTCTGTACTCGCCTTTACCAAATGTTTCTGCTCGATCATGTACAAAATGGCAGTTTGTCAAATTAAGTTCTGTGCTTAAATGATTAAGGAAGTTGATTCTTTTATTTAGGGAATCAACGATTGTAAGTTCTAAATGTGGATATAATATCTTTAATGGGATACTAGGAAATCCTGCACCAGCACCAACATCACAAATAGATTTTACTTTATTGAAATCAAAATAGAAACTCGGTGTAATAGAATCAAAGAAATGTTTCAAATATACCTCTTCTTTTTCTGTTACAGCTGTTAAATTAATTTTCTCATTCCACTCTACTAAAGTTTCATAGTAAATTGCAAATTGTTTTTGTTGTTCATCTGTGAGTTCGAAGCCTTTTTCTTTTAAATGTTGTAAAAATTTCATCTCATTCATCTAATTCACCCTTTTTATTTTCCCTTGTTCAATATAAATTAATAAAATTGAGATATCTGCTGGATTTACGCCAGAAATACGTGATGCCTGTGCAATACTTAATGGTTTCACTTCCTTTAACTTTTCACGTGCTTCAGTTGCCAGACTGTGAATATCATCATAATCAATATTCTCAGGAATTTTTTTATTTTCCATACGTTTTACTTTTTCTACTTGCTGTAATGATTTTTGAATATATCCTTCATACTTCGTCTGAATTTCTACTTGTTCTTGTACAGATTCATCAATCATTCCTTGTTCTTCGATTAAAGCAACGACTGAAGCATAATCCATTTCAGGTCTTCTTAATAAATCAATCGCAAGTATGCCATCTTTTAATGGTGTTCCTCCACGCGATTCAATCATACTTTGAGTTTTTTCATTCGGCTTAATTCTGATTTGAGATAAACGATTTATTTCCTCGGAAATAGCAGCTTTTTTATTATTGAATCTATTATATCGAAGCTCATCAATAAGTCCTGCGTTATAGCCTATTTCTGTAAGTCTTAAATCTGCATTGTCATGACGCAGTAATAGACGATGCTCAGCGCGACTTGTCAGTAAACGATAAGGTTCATTCGTCCCTTTTGTTACAAGATCATCTATGAGTACACCAATATATGCTTCATGACGACCTAATATTAATTCATCATGTCCTAGAACCTTCGCTGCAGCATTAATACCTGCCATAAGTCCTTGTCCTGCCGCCTCTTCATAACCACTTGTCCCATTTATCTGACCTGCAGTATAAAGTCCTTCAATTTTCTTCGTCTCTAGTGTCGGCCAAAGTTGCGTTGGTACAATTGCATCATACTCAATAGCGTATCCTGCACGCATCATGTCTGCTTTTTCTAAACCAGGTATCGTTTTTAACATTTGCAATTGCACATGCTCTGGCAAACTTGTAGAAAGTCCCTGCACATATACTTCTTTAGTATGTCTTCCTTCTGGTTCTAAGAAGATTTGATGTCTTGGTTTGTCATTAAATCTGACAAACTTATCTTCAATTGAAGGACAATATCTTGGTCCTGTTCCTTTAATCATACCCGAGTACATTGCTGATAGATGCAGATTATCATCGATAACTTGATGTGTTTCGCCGTTTGTATAGGTTAGCCAGCATGGTAATTGATCCATGATAAACTCTGTTGTTTCGTAACTAAATGCACGTGGCAGATCATCACCTGGTTGAATTTCAGTTTTGCTATAGTCAATAGAATCACTGTTTACACGTGGTGGTGTACCTGTTTTGAATCTAACGATATCAAACCCAATCTCGCGAAGATGGTCAGCTAACTTTATAGAAGGCATCTGATGGTTGGGACCTGAAGAATATTTAATATTTCCAAGAATGATTTCTCCACGTAAAAATGTTCCTGTCGTTAAGACGACAGCATCCGCTAAATACGTAGTCCCTATAACTGTTTCCACACCAAGTACTTTTCCATCCTCAATAATTAAACGCTCCACCATGCCTTGCATAATGTCCAGGTTGTCTTGAGCTTCTATAACAGATTTCATTTCTTGCTGATACAAAACTTTATCTGCTTGAGCACGTAACGCACGAACTGCTGGACCTTTCCCAGTATTGAGCATACGCATTTGAATATGCGTCTTATCGATTGTTTTAGCCATCTGTCCGCCTAAAGCATCAATTTCACGTACAACGATACCTTTCGCCGGTCCACCAACTGATGGATTACAAGGCATAAACGCGACAGAATCCAGATTTATTGTCAGCATCAGTGTTTTTGCACCTTTTCTCGCACTTGCAAGTCCTGCTTCTACACCTGCATGTCCAGCACCAACAACAATTACATCATATTTTTGTTCCAAAATTTTTCCTCCTTATTTTCCGAGACAGAACTGGCTAAAGAGTTGATCAATAAGCCCATCGTCGACAGACTCACCAATAACCTCACCGAGTAATTCCCATGTTTTTATCAGGTCGATTTGAATCATATCAATTGGCACACCTAATTCTGCTGCAGATATCGCATCACCAATCGAAGTTTTTGCACTTTTAAGTAGACTGATATGTCTTGCATTTGATACATATGTCATATCTTGATTTGACACTTCTCCAGCAAAGAATAATGTACGAATCTGTTCTTCGAGTTCTTCAATTCCTTGTTGTGATAGCATTGAAGTCTTAACTATTGGTGCATTCCCTATCATCGTTTTAACTTCTTCTAAATCTAATTTATTTTCTAAATCGGTCTTATTAATAATCACGATTACATCTTCATTTTTTATTATTTCTGCTAACTTATAATCTTCTTCTGTTAAAATTTCATTATTATTTAATACGTACAATATTAAATCTGCTTTCTTAAGCGCTTCTCTACTTCGTTCTACACCGATTTTTTCAACGATATCCTCTGTTTCACGGATACCCGCCGTGTCTACAAGTCTTAGTGGCACGCCACGCACGTTCACATACTCTTCCAGCACGTCACGAGTCGTTCCTGCAATTTCTGTAACGATAGCTTTATTATCTTGAATTAAGTTGTTCAGCATCGAACTTTTTCCGACATTCGGTTTACCAACAATTACTGTAGATAATCCTTCTCTTAAAATTTTACCTTGATTAGCTGTTTGTAAAAGATTCGTAATACTTCCTTCAATCTTACGCGCTTCTTCCATTAAAAATGTATTGGTAGCTTCTTCAACATCATCATATTCAGGATAGTCAATATTCACTTCTACTTGAGCTAATATTTCAAGGATAGATTGTCTTAAACCTTTAATCAGCACACTTAAACGTCCTTCAATCTGCTGCATTGCAACACGACTTGCTCGATCTGTTTTAGAACGAATAAAATCCATCGTGGCTTCGGCTTGAGATAAATCAATTCTTCCGTTTAAGAAAGCACGTTTTGTAAATTCACCTGGTTCAGCAAGTTTTGCTCCATTCGTAAGTGCGAGTTCAAGCACACGATTAACCGTCATAATTCCGCCATGACAATTAATTTCCACGATATCCTCACGCGTATATGTTCTTGGCGCTCGCATCACTGCGACCATCACTTCTTCAACAACTTCTTTCGACGCTGGGTCTATAATGTGCCCGTAATTAATCGTATGTGATGCAACGTCATTTAATTGATACTTGCCTTTATATAATTTATCCGCAATCGATACGGCATCACTACCTGATAGGCGGACAATCGCAATCGCACCTTCACCCATGGGTGTTGAAATACTTGCAATAGTATCCAATTCCATAAAATTCCCTCCTTTGATTCTTTTAAATTTTAAGCTTAATCTTACGAATAATAAATCACTTTGCATCGCATAAACAGATTAACTCTAAAAACAATCGTTTTTAGAGTTAATCAAGTAAATATTATCTTGAACGAATGACAAGGTAACGATGAGGCTCTCTACCTTCTGAATATGTTTCAATGTTCTCTATCTTTCCAAGGATTTGGTGCATAATTTTACGCTCATAGTTCGGCATTGGTTCAAATTTAATTGGCTCACCAGTCGCTATGGCTTTTTTTGACATATTTAAAGCTAGATTCTGCAACGTTTCTCTTCGCTTTTCTCGATAATTTTCGATATCTAACGTAATTGTGACGAATCCCTTTTCAAGATGATTGAAATAGTTTTGTGCAAGGACTTGCAAGCTATTCAAAACTTGACCACGTCTACCAATTATTCGAGATGCTTCTGCTGATGAAATATTCATAATAACTTCATCCTTATTCTTATAGATAATTTCCATAGAAGCTTCATATCCCATAGCAGCAATAACTTGCAATACATACTCTTTAACCGATTCCAGAGATTGTTGATTTCTATTTGACTTTATCTCAATATTCTTTTCAGGCATTGTAACTTTAGGCGTGTCATCTATATTCTTATCTGAAGATTGCTCTTTGATAGGTATACTCGTTTTTTCGCGTTTTACTTCCGGATTAATTATAATGAGCTTAACCTCTGCATTTTGTTTACCAATCCCGAATATCCCTTTCTTTCCAGGATTCAATACTTCAATCTTCACCTGACTTTCAGAAACATTCATGATATCTAATCCTTTTTTAATTGCATCTTCTACAGTAACATCAATAAAGGTTTGTTCTAACAATAGATTTCCTCCGTCTTTAAGTGATTCTTTTGTTAAAACCTTTGGCAATCTTCATTACGTGTTCCAAACTTTTATTGATCTCATTCGTTGTCATTTCTTTAGAAGGTTGCCTGGCGATTACAATAAAATCATCTTTAATAATATCTTCTTTATGTTTCGTAAAACTTTCTCTTATCGCACGCTTTATTCTATTTCGAGTGACAGCATTACCAATTTTCTTAGAAACTGAAATACCGAGTCTGAAATGCTCATTTTCACTATTTTTCTGACGATATATAATAAACTGGCGATTCGCTACAGACTTACCATTTTTATAGATTTTCTGAAAATCTTCATTCTTCTTAATACGATACGCTTTCTCCATTTTATACACCATCTCATCATCATTACATATTCTTATTTATTATACTAAAATTTATATCCTATTTAAACAAAAAAAAGACCACTGAATGTTCAGTGATCTTATGCTGATAATACTTTTCTGCCTTTACGACGACGACGCGCTAATACGTTACGTCCGTTTTTCGTGCTCATACGTGCACGGAATCCATGAACCTTACTATGTTTACGTTTATTTGGTTGATAAGTACGTTTTACCACTTAAAAACACCTCCATTAAATGAAATTTCATCTATCGATTCTTATTAGAATTTCGCCTAGTGATTTATAGTAACTATTGGAGTATACCAAATTTCTATATGTTAAGCAACTTTTAATTTTTATTATGCTTATCCACTTATCCACATATATTTTTAATGGTTTTGTGGATAACTAATAGCCTATTTTTAGCCTTTTAAAGTTATCCACTGGTTTTTCCTAAATTCCACAGCTCATTTTTATAACGTGTGTGATTAAGTATAATTTTGTGGATAACCATTTAAACATATTGATATTATTACTTTTTTTTGATAAGATTTGATTATATTTTCTGTGGATAAAGTTGTTCCTGATTAATTATCCACAATTTGTGTGTAACTTGTGGATAATTAATTTTGAACTTGTTATTAATATTATACACAATTAGATATTATGTGTATAACTAAAAAAGAATTTTGATTAGAAAGAGGATATATTATGAGCGGAATAGATACCATTTGGGAAAAAGTACTCGCAAATATAAAGCATAGGCTTGCACCTGCAAGTTATGATACATGGTTTAAAGATACAAAAATTAAAGTGTTAAATAACCATCAAGTAGTGATTCAGGCACCTACTTCTTTTATTTCAGAATGGCTGCAAACAAATTATATTGATTTTATTCAAGAAGCATTTATCGAAGAGATCGGAGAAAAACTCAATATAAAAGTGATTTCTTCTGAAGATGAACTTACGAATAATGAAAAAGAAGTCCCTGTAAGAAAGATGCAGCAAACAAATCAGGAACTATTACCAAATCAGTTAAATACAGATAATACATTTGATACGTTCGTAATCGGCAGTGGAAATCGATTCAGCCATGCAGCAAGTTTAGCTGTCGCAGAAGCGCCCGCAAAAGCTTATAACCCCCTATTTATCTATGGTGGTGTAGGACTTGGTAAAACGCACCTCATGCATGCAATTGGACATTACGTGATGGAGCATAAAGAAAATGCGAAAGTTGTTTATATTTCTAGTGAAAAGTTTATGAATGAATTTATTAATTCGATTAAAGATAACAAGACTGAAGAATTCCGATCAAAATATCGAAATGTGGATGTTCTTTTAATTGATGATATTCAGTTTCTTGCTGGTAAAGAATCTACCCAAGAAGAATTCTTCCATACTTTCAATGAGTTACATCAGAACCATAAACAAATTGTTATTTCTAGTGACCGTGCACCGAAAGAAATCCCAACATTAGAAGAGCGCCTTCGTACCCGCTTCGAGTGGGGATTAATTACCGATGTAACGCCACCTGATCTGGAAACTAGAATTGCTATCTTAAGAAAGAAATCAGAAGAAGAAAATATTGATATCCCGAACGAAGCAATGCTTTATATCGCTACGCAAATTCAGTCCAATATTCGTGAATTAGAAGGTGCTTTAACACGTGTCTCTGCATATTCAAAACTTGTAAATCGTGAACTTAATTCCGATCTTGTCGCTGAAGCATTAAAAGATATTATTGCTACTAGTAAGCCTAAAAAAGTAACGATTAAGGATATTCAACTTGCAGTCGGAGAATATTATAATGTGCGTCTCGAAGATTTTAGTGCTAAGAAACGTACGAAATCGATTGCTTTTCCTAGACAAATAGCAATGTATCTTGCACGTGAACTAACAGACTTCTCTTTACCAAAGATTGGTGAAGAATTTGGTGGACGAGATCATACTACAGTGATACACGCACATGAAAAGATAAAAAATCAACTGGAAACAGACGAGAGCTTAAAGAACGAACTGAAAAATATCGAAAAAGATATCACCAGCTAATTGTGGATATTGTGGATAATAGTGCTGAGCTTACACACAAGTTATGCACATGTGGATACTTACAGACTCTAATCATTTATCCACTTATCCACCTATTCACAGCCCCTATTACTATTATTACTATTTTAAAAAAGATATTATATACTTATAAATATCAATTAAGGAGATTTATCTATGAAATTTACAATTCAAAGAGACTACTTTATAGCACAATTAAATGACACATTAAAAGCAATCTCACCAAGAACAACTTTACCTGTCTTAACCGGTATTAAATTAGATGTGTTTGATAACCGACTTGTCTTAACCGGTTCAGATTCTGAAGTATCTATCGAAATTACAATTCATTCAGAACTCAATCATGAAGAAATTCTTACAGTAGAAGATAAAGGATCAATCGTACTGCCAGGTAGATTCTTTGTTGATATCATAAAAAAACTTCCTGCTGACACAGTAACCATTGAAACGAATGATCAATTCCAGGCAAAAATCACATCAGGGCAATCAGAGTTCAATGTTTCAGGAATTGATTCTGATCAATATCCACTTCTACCACAAGTAAGTGAAGAAGAAGCAATCACATTACCTGTAAAAGTTCTTAAAAACATTATAAAGCAAACAAATTTTGCAGTGTCCACGTCAGAAACACGTCCAGTATTAACAGGTGTTAACTGGCTGATAAGAGATAATATATTAAACTGTACTGCAACAGATTCACATCGCTTAGCTTTACGTAAACTAAAACTAGAAGATACGAATATCGACGAAATTAATGTCATTATTCCTGGTAAAGCTTTAAGCGAACTCAATAAAATTATTGGAGATAATGAAGATACGATTGATATTTTCTTTGCAGCGAACCAAGTTTTATTCAAATTTGGACATATTAACTTTATTTCTCGTTTACTTGAAGGAAATTATCCAGATACATCGAGATTATTCCCTGAAATCTCAGAAACAGCACTTTCAATTAATAATGGTGACTTTTTCCATGCTATAGATCGTGCATCGTTATTAGCGCGTGAAGGCGGAAATAATGTCATTAAGCTATCTGCAACTGACAATGCGGTAGAATTATCATCTACGTCTCCTGAAATAGGTACTGTAAAGGAAGATGTAAAGACATCTAAATTCGATGGAACTGGAATTAAAATCTCTTTTAACTCTAAGTACATGATGGATGCGTTGCGTGCAATCGATGTTGATGATGTACGTGTTGAATTCTTTGGAACGATGAGACCTTTCATTCTAAAACCTGACGAAGACGATAATTTAATCCAATTGATTTTACCGATTAGAACATATTAAAACTGAGCGATTGCTCAGTTTTTTTTATTATATTTTGAAATTTTTATACTAAAAATTGTATAATATTGTTAGTAAATACAATAAAGGAGATGTCTATGTTAAAACTTGAAAATGTATCAAAGCAGTTTGAAGAGTTTAAAGCTGTGGATAATGTCAATATTGAAGTTCCTCAAGGAGAAATGCTCGGATTTCTTGGTGGGAATGGTGCAGGTAAGACAACAACTTTCAGGATGATTCTTGGTTTGTTAGAAAAGTCATCAGGGACAATTACGTTTGATGGAAAACCGATTAATTATTCAATGACAGATAATATCGGATATTTACCTGAGGAGCGTGGTTTAAATCCGAAATTGAAAGTTTCGGAACAAATTCAATATTTGGCACGTTTAAAAGGTATGAAAAAGTCAGAAGTTGATCAAGCGTTAGATTACTGGTTAGAGCGTTTCGAAGTACCGGAGAATAAACATAAAAAAATTGAAGAATTATCAAAAGGTAATCAGCAAAAAATTCAATTAATCGGAGCAATTATACATAATCCTAAATTATTAATACTAGATGAGCCATTCAGTGGATTAGATCCAGTAAACGTTGAAATTCTTAAATCAGCAGTAAAAGAGATGAACGACAATGGAGCAACGATTGTGTTTAGTTCACATCGTATGGAACACGTAGAAGAAATGTGTGATTATGTGTGCATATTAAATAAAGGCAAGACGGTTGTTTCGGGTAATATTAAGCAAGTGAAACACGATTTTGGAAAGAAAGAAATTATTATCGAAGGGGACCATGATTTTAGTCATCTCGCTGAAATTGAGGGTGTTATAAAGTTCAAACAAAATAAAAATGATGTAAGATTAACGATTAAAGATCAATCGATTGCACCCATTGTTTTTGAAGCGGTAAAAAACATAGGTTTTGTAACAAGATTTCAAGTTGATGAACCTTCTCTGAACGACATCTTTATTGAGAAAGTGGGTGGTGCGATTGGATAAATTTATACCGACATTCTGGCTGACATATTGGAAGAAAATATCAAGTAAATCCTTTATCTTCTCGACGCTATTCATGATTATTATATTCGTTGGATTAAGTAATGCTGATAAAATTTATGATTTCTTTGATAGGAGTGAAGATGAAATTACTGTAATTTCAAGCTCGGATAAAGCTTTGGCAACAGCTTTTAAAGAAAGTTATCATAATCTTGACAAGAAAAAGAAACTAAAAATTGTGGATTTTAAAAAAGGTGAAGAAGGGATTAAAGATGAAACTTATAAATATTTAATTGACATAAAGGAAAACGAAGATAAAACAATTGAAGCAAAAGTATATTCAACCGAATACGCAAGTGACAGTGTGATGGGTGCAGTGCGTTCAACTTTAACAGCATTTCAAAGTAACAATATTGCACAATCATTAAATTTATCACAAGATGATTTAAGCCGTGTGATGAGTGAAGCAAAAGTTACAGATAAAGTTATTAAGCCTAAAGATGCGAACAATAACGTATCAGAACAAAGTAAAGCGCTAAATACGGCACTAGTTTATGCAGGCTTATTTTTAATTTTTATTATTACGATTAATTACGGAAGTCAAATTGCTACAGAAATTGCTCAAGAAAAATCTTCGCGTGTGATCGAAATGATTATTACGAGCATCTCTCCGATTACCCACTTAATGGCTAAAATATTAGGTGTAATCGCTGTGGCAGTGACGCAGATGATGATATACGCCATTGCTATTATCATTTGTATATATGCATTTAGCCTGGAAGAAACCGTCAGTGAATTAGGGTTTACCTTTGGTCCAGAAAATATAAGGATATTAATATATACAATCATCTTTTTAATATTGGGATTACTTATCTATATAAGTTCTAGTGCGATTGTTGGATCTTTGACAAACCGTATCGAAGATATAGGACAGGCAATTATGCCCATAACGATGCTAAATATGATTGCTTTTTATATTGCGATGTTTAGTTTATCTAAACCAGATACATTACTTGTAAAAATTGCAAGTTATATTCCGTTCTTCACACCTCAAATCATGTTACTCAGAACGATTTCAACTAAAACGAGTGATATCGAGATTATGATAGGTATAATTGTTTGTATTGTTACAATCATTTTGCTACTCTTTATCGCCGCTAAAATATATAAAGGAAGTGTGTTCAGTACAGATAAAAGTATGCTTAAAAACTTCAAACGTGCACTTAAAACTAAATAATGTCACAAAATCTTAATGATTATTCACGTGCAAAATTTGGTTAATTAATATAAAATTTATACTATCAATTAATTTTATAGGAGATAGTTATGAAAAATAAAGGCTCACTGATTTTTACGATGATAATGACTCTGCTTGTTATTGGCGTCATTGCTGCATTGATCATTTTTAACCAGAATAAGAAAGAAAGTTCCGTAGATACGGAATCATTAGGTACTGCAGATACAAACAATCAGCAAGGATTAAAATTATTAGATCAAATCGATATTAAAGATCAACCAATGATTGGTAAAGATGATGCAAAGGTGACCATCATAGAATTTGGAGATTTTAAATGTCCTGCATGTAAGGTGTTTGAATTAGATATCAAACCAGATTTGAAAAAGAAATACATAGATAGCGGAAAAGCTAAGCTGTATTTCATTAATACACCATTTCATGGTGAAGGATCGATGCTTGGGAGTCTGGCCGCTGAAACATTGATTAAACAAGAACCTGACAAGTATAGTGCATTTCAACAGGCATTATTCGAAATGCAACCTGATACAGAAGAAGAATGGTTGACGATTGATGCTGTTAAGAAAGCAGCAAAAACTGCCTCTGTCAGTAATGTAGATCAACTTGTAAAAGATGTTGAAGCTTTAAAAGAAAAAGCAGCAGTAAAAAAGGATATCAATCTCGTTGAAAAACATAATGTGACAATGACACCGACGATCATTGTAAACGGAAAAGAAGTTAAAAATCCAATGGATCCTGCTGAAGTGGACAAAGTAATCGATGAGGCAGTTAAACAATGAAAAATACTACATACTTCTATATTTCCTGGGTAATTGCACTTGTCGCCACATTGGGAAGTCTGTACTTTTCTCAAATACGTCATTTTATTCCTTGTGAGATGTGCTGGTATCAGAGGATACTTATGTATCCTATAGTGATTATTGCAGGGTTTGCAGTATTTAATCACACTTATCATTATAAATATTTAATAATGACTTTCTCTATCATAGGTTTCTGCTTCTCATGTTATCATTATATGGAGCAGAAGATACCAGGATTTGCAGAGGTTAAACCTTGTGTTGGAGGAGTGCCTTGTAGTGCTCAGTATATTAATTATTTTGGATTTGTCACGATTCCTTTTTTAGCGGGCATCGCATTTCTACTAATTACAATAACTATGTTGTGTGTAAAAAAAGAAAATTATGCAAATTAAACTTCAATAATTATGATTTATGTGTAAAAGCGTTGGAATATCTTATTCCAACGCTTTTTATTCTTTTAAAACACATGCATTTTTTGTGAATTAACGGTATAATTATATAATGACTGAATGATAGGAGTGAGCCGTGAAATGATAAATATTATCGAACTTGATAAAGAAATTACGCTAGGACAATTTCTGAAATCAGAAGGCATTATTTCTACAGGTGGACAAGCGAAATGGTATTTGCAGGATCATCCTGTAGTTTTAAACGGAGAACCGGAAAATAGACGTGGTAAGAAGTTGCTTCAGGATGATTTACTGGAAGTTGAAGGTGAAACATATCAGATCACGTATAAGACGACAGAATGAAATTAAAGACGTTAACGCTAACTCATTATCGAAATTATGAAACTGCGGAATTAAATTTTAGTGATGAAGTAAATATTTTCATAGGCATTAATGCACAAGGAAAAACAAACTTACTTGAAGCAATTTACTGTCTCGCAATGGCTAAAAGCCATCGCACTTCTAATGATAAAGAGCTGATAGGATGGGGACATGAATATAGTCATATCGAAGGTATGTTGTCTTACAAACATGGCACTATGCCATTATCTTTGTCCATCTCTAAAAAAGGAAAAAAAGCTAAAGTAAACTATTTAGAACAGAAACGATTAACGGAATATATTGGCCATATGAATGTTGTACTCTTTGCTCCTGAAGATTTGAATTTAGTCAAAGGGAACCCACAAATAAGAAGAAGATTTATCGATATGGAAATAGGTCAGATATCTGCCGTTTACTTAAATGACTTATCAAGTTATCAGCGATTATTAAAGCAGAAAAATCATTTGTTAAAGCAAATGAAATTATCGAGTAGTAATGATAAAACAATGCTTGAAGTTATCAATGAACAGTTTGCCCAATATGCAGTGAAGTTAACATTGAGACGAAAAAAGTTTATCGAACAGCTAGAAGCATTAGCAATACCGATTCATACAGGCATTACAAAAGATAAAGAACACCTCTCTTTACGATACAATGCAAGCTTGAACTATGAATTAGCTGAGCAGGAGATGTTTGAGGAAACGATTCGTATATTAAATGTGCATATGGACAAGGAGATTGAAAGAACTCAAAGCTTATATGGACCGCATCGTGATGACTTAAGCTTTAAAATAAATAATATTGATGTACAGACATATGGTTCGCAGGGCCAGCAGCGTACAACTGCATTATCTATCAAATTAGCAGAGATTGAACTTATTAACCAGGAAATTGGAGAGTATCCAATTTTATTGCTGGATGATGTACTAAGTGAGTTGGATGATGATAGACAGACGCACCTGTTAACGACAATACAACATAAAGTTCAAACATTTGTGACGACAACGTCAGTAGAAGGTATTGAACACGAAACAATCAATAGAGCGAAATTATTCAATGTATTAGAAGGACAGATTTCGACTAACTAAAGGATAGGTGAACATAGTGGAACAACAAAATTTAGATCAGTATGGTGCCGATCAGATACAGGTACTAGAAGGATTAGAAGCGGTAAGAAAACGTCCTGGTATGTATATTGGTTCTACGGCATCAAGGGGGTTACACCATCTTGTCTGGGAAATTGTTGATAATAGTATTGACGAAGCCCTTGCTGGATATGCAGATCATATTGAAGTGACGATAGAAGAAGATAACTGGATAAAAGTTACGGATAATGGTCGTGGTATTCCGGTAGATATTCAGAAAAAAATGGGTCGTCCTGCGGTTGAAGTCATTTTAACTGTACTGCATGCTGGTGGTAAATTTGGTGGCGGCGGATATAAAGTTTCAGGAGGACTGCATGGCGTTGGTTCATCAGTTGTTAATGCCTTATCGTCTACATTGGAAGTATATGTTCATAAAGATGGCAAGATTCATCATCAAGCATATCACCGTGGTGTACCAGCATTTGATTTAAAGGTAATCGGAGAAACCGATAAGACTGGAACTGTCATTCGTTTTAAAGCGGATTCAGAAATATTTTCTGAAACAACAGAATATGAATACGAAATTCTTCAAAAACGAACTAGAGAGCTTGCCTTCTTAAATAAAGGCATCAAGATTGAAGTTAAGGATGAACGAGATAAAGAAGAAATTCGTCATGATATATACCACTATGAGGGTGGAATTAAATCGTACGTTGAATTACTGAACAAATCTAAAGAAGTCCTATTCCCAGAACCGATTTATATTCATGATAATCGTGATGAGATTGAAGTAGAGATTTCAATTCAATATAACAATGGCTATTCAACAAATCTTCTGAGCTATGCAAATAATATTCATACTTATGAAGGTGGTACACATGAAGATGGATTTAAGCGTGCATTAACTCGTGTAATCAATAGTTATGGTGTAAAGAATAAATTGATTAAAGAAGCCGATGAGAAGTTATCGGGAGAAGATGTACGTGAAGGGATTACTGCAATCGTCTCCATTAAGCATGGAGACCCGCAGTTTGAAGGACAAACGAAAACAAAACTCGGTAATACAGAAGTACGTCAAATTACTGATAACTTGTTTGCAGAAAACTTTGAACGTTTCTTATTAGAAAATCCACCAATTGCACGTATTATCGTGGAAAAAGGGATTATGGCATCGCGTGCCCGACTTGCAGCGAAGAAAGCGCGTGAAGTGACACGTCGTAAGTCAGGACTTGAAATTTCCAGTCTTCCAGGAAAACTTGCGGATTGCTCAAGCAAAGATCCATCCCTTAGTGAATTATATATCGTAGAGGGAGATTCAGCGGGTGGTTCAGCGAAATCAGGAAGAGACTCTAAGACGCAGGCTATTTTACCGTTACGTGGTAAAATTTTAAATGTTGAAAAAGCAAGACTTGATCGAATTCTTGGAAATAATGAAATCCGTTCTATGATTACAGCAATGGGTACAGGTATTGGTGGAGAATTTGATATTTCTAAAGCTAGATATCATAAGATTGTTATTATGACAGATGCTGATGTGGACGGTGCACACATTAGAACATTATTGCTTACATTCTTCTACCGATTTATGAGACCTCTACTGGAAGCAGGATATGTTTATATCGCACAACCTCCATTATTTAAAGTGGAACAAGGTAAGAAAAAATATTATGTATATAACGAACGTGAACTTGATAAATTGAGAAAAGAATTGCCGACGACACCGAAATGGCAACTTGCCAGATATAAAGGTTTAGGAGAAATGAATGCGGATCAGTTATGGGAGACGACTATGAATCCAGAACACCGTTCAATGTTACAAGTGACATTAAACGATGCGATTGAAGCGGATGAAGTTTTCGAGATGCTGATGGGAGATGTTGTAGAACATCGTCGTACGTTCATTGAAGAGAATGCAGAATACGCAAACGTTGATGTATAAAGATAGTATTTTAAGGAGGCGCCATCTATGACTTTAGACCATGATTCAAAATTGAAGGAGCAAAATATCGTCAAAGAAATGAAAGATTCATTTCTAGATTATGCAATGAGTGTTATTGTTTCTCGTGCATTACCGGATGTACGTGACGGCATGAAACCTGTTCATCGTCGAATACTTTACGGTATGAACAACCAAGGAATGACACCAGACAAACCATACAAGAAATCTGCGCGTATTGTCGGAGATGTAATGGGGAAATATCATCCGCATGGAGATTCATCTATATACGAAGCAATGGTGCGTATGGCACAAGATTTCAGCTACCGTTACATGCTTGTCGATGGTCAAGGTAACTTCGGGTCTATGGATGGCGACGGAGCGGCTGCAATGCGATATACGGAAGCGCGTATGTCAAAAATTGCAATGGAACTTATGCGTGATATTAATAAGGACACAATTGACTTTACAGATAACTATGACGGAAATGAACGCGAACCTGTTGTATTACCGTCGAGATTTCCTAACTTACTTGTAAATGGAGCTTCTGGTATTGCAGTAGGTATGGCAACAAATATTCCTCCACATAACTTAACAGAAGTCATCAATGGTGTATTAGAACTAAGTAAAAATCCTGATATTTCTATTCCTGAATTAATGGAGTTCATTCAAGGACCAGATTTTCCTACGGCTGGTCTTATATTGGGACGAAGCGGTATACGTCGAGCATATGAAACAGGACGTGGATCTGTAATTATGCGCGCAAAGACATTGATCGAGATGCGTCCGAATGGTAAAGAGACAATTATCATTTCAGAAATTCCCTACCAAGTAAATAAAGCGAGATTAGTCGAGAAAATTGCTGAATTAGCACGTGATAAAAAGGTGGACGGCATTACAGATCTTCGTGACGAAACAAGTTTGAAAGAAGGGGTACGTATTGTTATCGATGTACGTCGTGATGCAAATGCAAGTGTAATCCTTAACAATTTATACAAGCAGACACCACTTCAAACATCATTTGGTGTGAATATGCTTGCCCTTGTAAATGGTAAGCCACAAGTATTAAATATTAAACAGGCAATTTATCATTATCTCGAACATCAAAAGACTGTTGTTCGCCGACGAACTGCTTATAATTTAAAAAAAGCAGAAGATCGCGCACATATTCTGGAAGGATTAAGAATTGCACTAGATCATATCGATGAAATTATTGCTTTAATTAGAGCCTCTAGTAACGATGCTGAAGCATTACAAGGATTACAAGATCAATTTAAATTATCAGAGCGTCAAGCACAGGCAATCCTTGATATGCGTTTACGTCGATTAACAGGTCTGGAAAGAGATAAAATTGAGTCTGAGTATCAAGAACTGTTGAAGTATATCGACGAACTCCGCGCCATATTAGCAGATGAAGAGAAGTTACTGCAAATCATCCGCGATGAATTAATTGAAATTCGTGATAAATATGGAGATGAACGCCGTAGTGAAATAGTTGCTGGAGGATTTGAAGATCTTGAAGATGAAGATTTAATTGATGAAGAAAATATCGTGATTACATTAAGTAGTAATAACTATATTAAACGTCTTCCAGCTTCAACTTATCGTGCACAGCATCGTGGTGGAAGAGGAATTCAAGGTATGAATACTTTGGATGAAGACTTCGTCAGTCAAATGGTAACAACTTCTACACATGATAATGTCCTGTTCTTTACGAACAAAGGGCGTGTGTATAAAGTAAAAGGATACGAAATACCTGAACTTTCAAGACAGTCAAAAGGTATTCCAGTTGTTAACGTAATTGAATTGGACAAAGATGAATCCATCAGTACGATGATTGCAGTGAAAAATCTTGAGCGTGAAGATGCTTATATTATATTTGCGACGAAACATGGAGTGATTAAACGTTCTAATTTATCTCACTTCTCGCGTATTAACAAAAACGGTAAGATAGCTATTAACTTTAGAGAAGAAGATGAACTGATTGCTGTTAGACTAACAGATGGTAATAAGCAACTGATTATAGGAACAAAACACGCTTCACTTATTCGTTTCGAAGAGAATAAATTACGTCCTTTAGGTCGTACAGCTGCAGGAGTTAAAGGTATCAGTCTGCGTGAAGGTGACGAAGTTATCGGATTAGATGTAATAGAATCTAATGGCGAACATGAAGTGCTGGTGGTTACTGAGAATGGATACGGAAAACGTACGAAAGAAAGTGAATATCGAATTTCAAATCGTGGGGGTAAAGGAATTAAAACAGCCACGATCACTGAGAAGAACGGAAATCTTGTCTGTGTCACTACTGTGAATGGTAACGAAGATATTATGATTGTAACAGACCATGGTGTAATTATTCGACTTGATGTTACAGAATTCTCACAAAACGGTCGTTCTGCACAAGGAGTACGCTTGATTCGACTTGATGAAGGACAATTTGTTGCTACTGTCGCTAAAGTGGAAAAAGAAGAAGTGATGGATGCGGATAAAGAACCAGGAGAAGTTATTGCAGAACAAGGTGCAGATTTAACTGAAGTAGCCAAAGAATCGGTTGATGAAACTATAGAGGTTGAAGATGGTCATGTGATGGGAACCGTTGATGTGTCAGAGCAAGGTTCGTTAGAACGTTCTGAATTTCAATCAACATATAATGACAGTGAAGAATAAAGATTAAATTTATGAAATAAAATTTCTTAACCATTAAAATTTTAGAAAATTTTAATGGTTATTTTCTTACCATAAATAGCTTTAAAATAATGTTTTTTTATAAATAAATATCTCAGTTTAATTATTTGCCATTAAAAATGTTTAGTATTATTATAAAAATGTAATAAAAAAACGTAAAATTATATTTAGGAGAGATGATAATGAAAAAATCTGGTGGAGATTTATTTGTTGATACTCTAATTAATCATGGGGTCACTCATGTTTTTGGTATTCCAGGAGCTAAAATTGATAAAGCGTTTGATGTACTTGAAGATAGAGGACCGAAAGTCATTGTGACACGCCACGAACAAAATGCAGCTATGATTGCACAAGGTATAGGACGTATTACTGGTAAACCTGGTGTTGTGCTTGTGACAAGTGGACCAGGCGTAACGAACTTAACTACTGGACTGATTACTGCAAACTCAGAAAGTGATCCGATTGTAGCCATTGGCGGTAATGTAAGACGAGAAGATAGTTTAAAACGTACACATCAATCACTTGATAATGCTGGATTAATGAAGCACGTTACGAAATATTCTGTAGAAGCGCAAGATGCGAAAAGTATTTCTGAAGCAGTGACGAATGCATTTCGTGAAAGTGTGGAAGGTCGTAAAGGTGCAGCGTTTGTAAGTATTCCTCAAGATGTTATTTCTGCTGATAATGTAGAAGGAGAAGCTATTAAAGTAAAAGAAGCTCCAATACATGGACCTGCACCAGTTCACGAAATTGATGCATTAGTTGAACGTATTAAATCAGCAAAATTACCTGTGCTTCTTTTAGGGATGAGAGCTTCTTCTGAAGCATGTACAGCATCTATTCGCGAATTACTCTCAAAAACACCAATGCCAGTTGTAGAAACATTCCAGGGTTCTGGTATTCTGTCTCGTGAATTAGAACATAATTTCTACGGCAGAATTGGTTTATTTCGTAATCAACCTGGCGATGAGTTATTAAAACATGCTGATTTGGTTATCACTGTTGGATATGATCCTATTGAATATGATCCATTTATATGGAATGCAGAAAATGAAAAAACAATCATTCACATTGATGAAGTACAGAGTGATATCGATAACAACTATGCACCAGTTACTGAATTGATCGGTAACACACCTTTAACAATTCAACGTTTGAATGAAAAACTTCAAAAAGATGATGTGGAATTAGATGATACAGCTAAAGAGATATTAGAAAAGATTCAAAAGTTAATTGAAAAAAAATATGAGCTTCCTGAAAACTATAAAGACAGTGAAAAAGTTAACCCTAGACACATTGTTAAAGCAGTACGCGACATAATAGATGATGAAACAACTGTTACTGTAGATGTAGGTTCACTCTATATCTATATGGCACGTTATTTTAGAAGTTATGCACCAAGACATCTGCTCTTTTCAAACGGAATGCAGACGTTAGGTGTTGCTCTACCTTGGGCGATTGCCGCGTCTATTGCACGTCCTGGTAAAAAAGTAGTTTCGATGGCAGGAGATGGTGGATTTTTATTCTCAGGACAAGAATTAATAACAGCTGTTGAAATGAAAGCACCAATCGTTCAATTAATCTGGAACGATGGCTACTATGATATGGTTAAATTCCAGCAAGAAGGTAAATATGGCAAAGGTGCAGCCGTGAGATTACACCCAGTGGATTATGTTAAATATGCTGAATCGATGGGTGCTAAAGGATATCGTGTGACTCATGCTAGTGAATTAGAAGAAATTCTAGAAAAAGCAATGAAAGAAGAAGGACCAGTTGTAGTAGATATTCCTGTAGATTACAGCAATAACTCTAAATTAATGGCAGAACTTTTACCTGATAGCACAAACTAAGGAGGAACTTATGAATCATTTATATCAATATTCAACTATGGGTGCGTTAGTTGGTGGTTTATTTGAAGGCACGTTCAAGATGTCAGAAGTACTGAAATCAGGTAACTATGGTATTGGAACGATGGACGGTCTAGATGGAGAATTGGTTATTATAGAAGGTAAGCCTTATCTCATCGAAAGTAATGGAAATATACGAGAGGTGGATGCTGAAGAGCGCACACCTTTTGCGAGCATGATTGAATTTAAACCTACACACACATTAAATTACAAAGAGATATTAAATAAAGAACAGATGGATGAAATTATCCTAGAAGAAATACAAGGGATGAACTATTTCCATGCGGTTAAGATTACAGGTAAGTTTAAGCTTATCAAAGCACGTGCCGTGAAAAAGCAGAAGAAACCTTATCCGAAATTAGTAGAGGCAGTAAAAGAACAAGGATACTTTGACTATACGGACACTACCGGAACATTGTTTGGTTTCTATACACCACACTTCATTCAAGGAGTTGGTGTTGGTGGCTATCATGTCCATTATCTGAGTGATGATGGTAAAGAAGGTGGCCATGTATTTGATTATGAAATCGAAGATGTATCTGTAGAGATGGCATTAGCAGAAGATTTAATATTAAAGATGCCAGAAACAGAGACATATCGCAAGAATGACTTGAACAACCCTGACATGCTTAAAGATATAGAGGCAAGTGAATAATCGTTTTAGAAGAGGATGAGGCATTAGGCCTCATCCTCTTCTAATTCTTTCATCATATAAGGTAGCTGATCTATAATAGCAGATGGTGGTACTACATACATATCACGAGCAAGTTTATCTCCTATAAGACTATGGATATAAACAGCCTGCTTTATCGCTTCCTCTGTATCGAATTGTCCAATAAAGCTTGCAATGATGCCTGCCAAGGCATCACCCATACCTCCTGAGGCCATGGCGGGATCTCCTACTGTAATCTTATAATCACCGCTTTTAAGGTATAGTTCTGTTTCATGTTGTTTCAATATAACATGTGCTCCAAATTCATTAGCTTTTATTCGATTGAGTTCTGGTGTCTGTTCATCGATGCTGATGCCGCTGATACGCTCCCACTCCATCTGGTGTGGCGTAAGTATTACATTACATTTAGGAAATGGATGTTTTAGTTTGCTTAAGATTGTTATTGCATCCCCATCAATAATCAAGCTCTGTTCTTCTTTAATATGTTGAAATAGTAGCGTTAGAACATTATTTCCTTGGAAATCTAAACCGAGTCCTGGTCCGATGAGTATACAATCAGCATTTTCGATAAGTTTTGTTAAACGTTTAATATCATTAATATCTGAAACCATAGCTTCTGGGCAACGGGAATGCAGAGCAGTATGATTTGAATGATGGGTAGCTACTGTTGTTAAACCACCGCCGCTATATACACATGCACGAGCAGCAATCATAATTGATCCGCCCATATTTTGATTACCACCGATGAGTAATATACGTCCGTAATCTCCTTTATGACTATAAGGTTTACGTCTAGGTATACGTATTTCATTGATTAACTGCATAACCATTCTCCTTTTATGTTTCAATGTCCATATAACTATAACAGATATAGTTGAAATTCTAAAATGAATTTGATAATATGAAATTAAATTTAAATATATTATTTGTCTGTTTGGGATAAGTAGTGAATACATTTTTATAAGAGACGTAACGGCTGGTGGAAGTTACGAAATGTATTGATGAATTTCTACCCATTGCATTGAGGATAAATCGGCTTAACCGTTATTTAATTGAGAGAATAGTCGTACTGACTATTAATTAGGGTGGCAACGCGTAAATACCACGTCCCTTTCAAGGGATGTGGTTTTTTTGTTACCCACATATAAAATATGAGGAGGCAATACAAATGTTAGACATTAAATTATTTAGAACAGAACCAGAATTCGTTAAGAAAAAATTAGAAATGCGTGCAATTGATACTTCCATCGTTGATGAAATTTTAGCGCTTGATACAGCAGCACGTGAACTTACAGCAAGAACTGAAGAATTAAAAGCAAAACGTAATAAAACCAGCGAAGAAATTGCACAGAAAAAACGTAATAAGGAAAATGCAGACGATGCAATTAAAGCAATGCGTGAAGTAGGTGAAGAAATAAAGCGTATTGATACTGAGTTGAACGAAGTATCTCAAACATTGAAGGATAAACTTGTACGTTTGCCGAACTTAGTAAGCGATGAAACACCATTTGGCAAAGATGAGGATGAAAACGTTGAAGTAAAGAAATGGGGAACACCACGTACATTTGATTTCGACGCAAAAGCGCATTGGGATATCGTCGAAAATTTAAAAATGGCTGATTTTGAGCGTGCTGCTAAAGTTTCAGGTGCACGTTTCGCATTTTTAACGAAAGATGGTGCGCGTTTAGAACGAGCATTAATGAACTTTATGTTAGATACACATCGTGCAAACGGATACGAAGAAATGGTGACACCACAACTCGTAAATGCTGCTTCTATGTTTGGTACAGGACAACTTCCTAAATTTGAAGAAGACTTATTCAAAGTTGAAAAAGAAGGTTTATATACAATTCCGACTTCAGAGGTACCACTAACGAACTTCTATCGTGACGAGATCTTAACAAATGATATGTTACCTACGAAATTTACTGCGATGACGGCATGTTTCAGAAGCGAAGCAGGATCAGCAGGACGTGATACACGTGGATTAATTCGTATGCACCAATTTAACAAAGTCGAAATGGTGCGCTTTGAACGCCCTGAAGATTCTTACGCTGCGTTAGAAGATATGACACGTTCAGCTGAAAGTATTCTGGAGAAATTAAATATTCCTTATCGTACGATTGCTTTATGTTCTGGAGATATCGGATTTGGTGCTGCAAAAACTTATGATGTTGAAGTGTGGCTGCCAAGTTATGATGCCTATAAAGAAATTAGCTCATGCTCAAATATGACAGACTTCCAGGCACGACGTGCAAATATTCGCTTCAAGCGCGATAAAAATGCAAAAGCTGAACTTGTAAATACATTGAATGGTTCAGGACTGGCTGTAGGACGTACTTTTGCTGCAGTAGTCGAAAATTATCAAAATGAAGATGGATCTATCACAGTTCCAGAAGTACTCGTTCCATATATGGGTGGACAAACTGTAATTAAATAATAAGCAGAGGCGGTTCAATGTTATCATTTGAATCGTCTTTTAATATGATGTTATAATAAGACAGAATTATCTGAATATAAAAACTTTTGTTATATATTTTTTATAGTTGAATATATTTTTTATATTTGATATATTAATTATAACGAAAAGGAAGGTCATAATTATTTAACGATATGAACTGGCATTTCTGAATCGGTATAAAAAACTTAAAAGGTGGAACTTAATGATGACAAACTTTAAACTAGACCCAGTACACAGTAACGTAGAATTCTCTATCAAACATTTAATGGTATCAAAAGTGAAAGGTGAATTTACTGAATTTGATGGACAAGCTACAGGAGACATCAACGATTTAACATCTCTACAATTAACAGCTTCTGTAAAAGTAGATTCTATTAACACGAACAATGCAGACCGTGACGGGCATTTAAAATCTGCTGATTTCTTCGATGTAGAAAAATATCCGGAGATTAAATTTGTATCTAAGTCTATTACTCAAAACAAAGTAACAGGCGACTTAACAATTAAAGATCAAACGCATGAAGAAACATTTGATTTAGAATTTAACGGTGTTCATAAAAATCCAATGGATGGAAGCAGTGTAACTGGATTTATCGTAAATGGATCAGTTAACCGTGAAAAATATGGCATCAACTTTAATCAAGCCTTAGAAACAGGTGGCGTTATGATTGGTAAAGAAGCTAAATTCGAAGTTAACGCTGAATTTGCAATCGAAGAATAATAAATATAATTGTAGCTGGGGCAAAATTGCCTCAGTTTTTTATTTTGTTCTGAAAAATTGAGACTTGAGAAAGAAAGTTGTAAAATAGAGTAGTTATCGAAATTTTTGTTTTAAGAAAGTGAGATTTTAATTTGAATATTGATATAAGAAAAACAATTGTAACTTCTATTATTATGCTATTAGCAACAATAATCATTCATTTTGTACCAGGGCTATTCTTAATTATTGCACCTTTTTTGCTTATTCCTGCAGTGACTTTGTATTATCACTCTAAAGAAAGTTACTATGTGATGAGTTTTGTAATTCTTATCGCTGTTATATTTGCTTCGATATTCACAATGCAAATTATGTTAAGCGTTATTTTTGGAGGTTATATTGTAGGCCAATTATTAAAAGAGAAAGCTTCTAAGGAACGTATACTATACATTTTGACTGTGTTTTATACCGTTTTTTCGTTAATCGCTATAATTATATTGCAAATGGCTGGTGTTATACCGAAAATGGCGGATATTTTTGCCCCTGCTACAGATGCTTACTATAACTTATTAATGGCAGAGGTTGAAAAAGGCACAGTTACTAAAACATACGCTGATTTATTTTTAACGAGTATGGATGCATTAGTGTTACAAATACCAGGGTTATTAATTTTATTTTTATTTATATTATCCCTTATTCAAATCAGCATTACTTTTCCATTTGTAAGAAAGTTTAAAGTATCGACACCAAATTTCCGACCGTTATATATGTGGCGTATTCCAAAATCAGTGCTATATCTATACTTTCTTACGCTTTTTATTGCACTCTTCATTACAGATACGGATGTCGTGCTGTTAGGCATAGTCACAAACTTTAAGTATGTGTTAGAATGGGTTATATTCATCCAGGGACTCTCGCTGTTTAGCTTCTTTATAAAAGTAAAACGTACACATCCAGTATTAAACATTTTAATATACATATTTGCATTTATTTTCTCACCAGTGACACAAATCTTTGGAATGATAGATATGATATTGAATTTAAAATCTAATATTAAGCGCAAGTAAGATTATAAATTTAACGAAGAGGTGTCAACATGAACAGAAAGTATAACAGGCAGACATTGATCATACCCTTTATTGTGATGACGCTTGCTGCTATCATCGTGACAGGGATTTTGTATACTGAAGATGCGATGTTAGCTGGAGTGACCAGTGTGATTCTATTTATTATTATCTGCATTTCCTACTCTTACTTTAAACATAGTTTGAGACAAAATGAACGTTATATTGAGAATTTGTCCACTGTAATTGGTAATGGAAAGAACTATGCGATAAGTGAGTTACCAATAGGGATTCTGCTGCTAGATGAAAATGAGCATATTGAATGGTATAACCATTTTATGAATGAAAAAATTAGTGAGCCTATTATTTCAGAATCTATTCATGATATTTTTCCGAACTTGCTGAACCAACTTAAGGTAAGCGCGGTTAATGAGGCGAATGCTCAATACAAAGACTACAAATTTAAAGTGATGTTTTCTGAAGAGAATAATGTACTATATTTCTTCGATATTACTGATAAGATTGAAACACATCAATTATTTGAAGATGCAAAGCCTGTAATTGGTATTATGTTTTTAGATAATTTTGACGAAGTCACTCAAAACATGACCGACGCCCAACGTACCGAGATTAATAGCTTAATGTCTATGGAAATCAATAAGTGGGCAGAACTTAATAATGTTTATATCAAAAGATATCAATCGGATCAGTTTATGATGTTCTTTAATCAAAAAATATTGCACTCAATCGAAGAAACAAAATTTAATTTACTTGATAATATTAGAGATAAAAGCCGTGAAATTAAGACACATGTCACTTTGAGTGTAGGGATTGGTGAAGGTGCTGATAACTTAATTGAATTAGGTACACTTGCGCAATCAAGTTTAGATTTAGCCCTTGGACGTGGTGGAGATCAAGTAGCGATTAAACATATAAATGGGAATGTGAGATTTTATGGCGGCAAGACAGATCCTATGGAAAAACGTACACGTGTCAGAGCTCGTGTAGTATCACATGCATTGAAGGATATTCTTGTTGAAGGAGATAATGTGATGATTATGGGGCATAAACGCCCTGATATGGACGCTATTGGTGCTGCAATCGGTGTGGCACGATTTGCGAAGATGAATAATCTAAAGGCAAATATAATACTCAATGATCATGATATCGATGATACGTTATCGCGTGTAATGACAGAGATTGCTGAAAAGCCAGAGCTAAACGAAATCTTTATTAGTTCAGAAGATGCTTGGAATCTAATGACGAAACGCACAACTTTAGTCATCGTGGATACACATAAACCAGAGATGGTTATAGATGAAAATATATTAAACAAAGCTTCCAGAAAGGTTGTTATTGACCATCATAGACGAGGAGAAGAATTTGTATCAAACCCATTACTTGTTTATATGGAACAATATGCTAGTTCGACAGCTGAACTGGTGACAGAGTTACTAGAATATCAACCGACCGATTATAAATTAACGCGACTGGAAGCGACTGTAATGCTTGCAGGTATTATTGTCGATACACGCAACTTCACATTACGCACAGGTTCCAGAACATTTGATGCAGCAAGTTTCTTAAGAAATCATGGTGCAGATACGATATTATGTCAGCATTTCCTAAAGGATGATATGGAGACTTACATTAAGCGCTCAGAAATTATTCAGACAGTGGTTCTTGAAGATAACGGTATTGCGATTGCGCATGGTCCTAGTGATGAAGTGATTCATCCTGTTATTGTTGCACAAGCAGCAGATCAGCTACTTAACATTGAAGGTGTTGAAGCTTCATTCGTAGTAGCCAAACGTAAAGATAATGTTGTCGGAATATCAGCGCGTTCATTAGGTGAAATCAACGTACAGCTTGTAATGGAAAAGATGGGCGGTGGTGGCCATTTATCTAATGCAGCAACCCAAATTGAAGACATGACTGTTGAAGAAGTTATCAGTCAGCTTAGAAATATTATTCATGATGAAGGAGAGGAATAAAATGAAAGTTATATTTACACAAGACGTTAGAGGAAAAGGTAAAAAAGGTGAAATTAAAGAAGTACCTGTAGGATATGCGAATAATTTCTTATTAAAGAATAAATTAGCTGTTGAAGCAACACCAGGTAATTTAAAACAGCTAGAAGCGCAGAAGAAAAGAGTAGAGGCAGATAAGCAGCAAGAACTTGAAGATGCACAAGCATTAAAAGAAAAATTAGAAGCATTAGAAGTTAAAGTGACTGCAAAGTCAGGTGAAGGTGGTCGTTTATTTGGTTCAGTCAGCTCTAAACAAGTTGCTGATGCATTAAATAAACAACATGGTATTAAAATTGATAAACGTAAAATGGATTTACATGATGGTATCAGAAGTTTAGGCTATACAAATGTGCCTGTTAAACTTCATAACAAGGTAAGCGGCACATTAAAAGTGCATGTAACTGAAGCATAATAGATAAGGAGGATAATATGGCAGATTATCTTGAAGGTAAGAAACTCCCGTTTAATTTAGTTGCGGAACAGTCAGTTTTAGGCGCTATCTTTATCGATAATGAAGTATTATCTTCCGTTCTAGAAATACTTGTTCCTGGGCATTTTTACAGACAGTCGCATCAACATATATTTGAAGCGATGATGACATTGTCTGAGAAAAATGAAATAGTAGATATTGTAACTGTAGTAGATCAGATGACATCAGACGGGACATTAGAAGCGGCTGGTGGAGAGATGTATCTTGTAGACTTAGCTGCAATTGTACCGAGTGCCCGTAATGTAGATTTTTACGCGGATATCGTCTATAAAGATGCTGTAAAGCGACGATTAATTCATACGGCAGACACTATTATGGCGGATGGTTATAATGAGACACTAGATCTCGAAACGTTACTTTCTGATGCCGAAAAGCGCATTATGGAAGTGTCTACTTCTAGAGGAACAGAAGGTTTTCAGGAAATCAAAGATGTATTGACGCAAGTCTTTAATAATGCTGAAGAACTTGATAAGAACCAAGGGCAGACCCCAGGTATCCCTACTGGATATAGAGATCTTGATCAAATGACGGCTGGGTTCAACAGAAATGATCTAATCATTATTGCAGCACGTCCTTCGGTAGGTAAGACCGCTTTCGCCTTAAATATTGCAACACAAGTAGCAACGCATGATCGAGGCGATGAGACGCCTTATAGTGTGGGGATATTTAGTCTTGAGATGGGTGCTGATCAGTTAGCAACACGTATGATTTGTAGTACAGGGAACGTAGATTCTAATAGATTACGTACAGGAACAATGGATGGAGAAGACTGGAATCGTTTCACAGTAGCAGTGGGTAAGCTATCTAAGACAAATATATATATAGATGATACACCAGGTATCCGTATTACAGATATCCGTTCTAAGTGTAGAAGACTAAAACAAGAACATGGATTAGATATGATACTGATTGATTATCTTCAACTTATTCAAGGTTCAGGAAGTCGTTCCAGTGACAACAGACAACAAGAAGTATCAGAAATCTCGCGTATGCTGAAAGCTTTAGCTAGAGAACTAGAATGTCCTGTAATTGCGTTATCACAGTTATCTCGTGGCGTGGAACAAAGACAGGATAAACGTCCAATGATGAGTGATATTCGTGAATCAGGTTCGATTGAGCAAGATGCAGATATCGTTGCATTCTTATATCGAGATGATTATTACAATCGTGGTAATGGTGAAGAAGAAGAAGTAGATGCAGGGGCTCAAGAGGAAAACGGGGAAATAGAAATTATTATTGCGAAGCAACGTAATGGTCCGACAGGAACAGTTAAACTTCATTTCTTAAAGCAATATAACAAATTTACAGATATTGATTATGCACATTCAGATGTATATTAATGAGTAAAGTGTATAAAATGAATAAAAACCGTACATTAATTTTTATTATTAATTAATTGTACGGTTTTTATATTATATATGACTAGGAAACTACAAGATAGTTTGTGAAAAAATAAAATAATAAATGATCAATTATTAAATTGTTATTTAATAAAATGCTGAAATATCAATGTTTTTTTAAAAGTCAGATGTTCATAATCTCCATTTCTATGTCTTTTAGTGAAATAAGTGAATATTTATTAATGTTCGTTTTTTAGTTGATTTTTCCCGATTTCATTGTTAAAATGTTTAAGGTTAGTGAACAAAATTTGGAGGTGCACTCATGTCATCAATCGTAGTTGTTGGGACTCAATGGGGAGACGAAGGTAAAGGTAAAATCACGGACTTTTTAGCAGAAGAAGCAAACGTTATTGCACGTTTTTCAGGTGGTAATAACGCAGGACATACAATTAAATTTGGTGGAGAAACATACAAATTGCATTTAGTACCATCAGGTATTTTCTATTCAGATAAACTATCTGTTATTGGAAATGGTGTAGTAGTAGATCCTGTTGCATTATTAAAAGAATTAGATGCACTGAATGAACGTGGTGTAAAAACTGATAACTTACGTATTTCAAACCGTGCACAAGTTATTTTACCGTATCATTTAAAACAAGATGAATTAGAAGAAGAAAAACGCGGTGATAATAAGATTGGTACAACGAAAAAAGGAATCGGACCATCTTATGTAGATAAAGTACAACGTATCGGTATTCGTATGGCAGATTTACTTGATAAAGAAACGTTCGAAACAAAGTTAAAAGAAAACTTAGCAATGAAAAACGAAATGTTTGAAAAATTATTCAATGCTGAAGGATTTAAATTTGAAGAAATCTTTGATGAGTATTATGCAGCTGGCCAACGCCTAAAAGAATATACAGTAGATACTGCAAAAGTATTAGACGATGCATTTATGGCAGAGGAAAAAGTGTTATTTGAAGGCGCTCAAGGAGTGATGCTTGATATCGATCACGGGACATACCCATTCGTTACTTCAAGTAACCCGATTGCAGGGAACGTAACAGTTGGTACAGGTGTAGGTCCAACGTTTATAGATAAAGTTGTTGGTGTATGTAAAGCTTACACGTCACGAGTAGGAGACGGACCATTCCCGACTGAATTATTTGATGAAGACGGGCATCATATTCGTGAAGTTGGTCGTGAATACGGAACGACTACTGGACGTCCACGTCGTGTAGGTTGGTTTGACTCTGTTGTATTACGCCATTCTCGCCGTGCAAGTGGTATTACGGACTTATCAATTAACTCAATTGATGTATTAACAGGTTTAGAAACTGTTAAGATTTGTACAGCATATGAATTGGATGGTAAGGAAATTACAGAATACCCAGCGAATCTAAACGAATTAAATCGTTGTAAGCCGATTTTCGAAGAATTACCAGGATGGACTGAAGATGTGACTTCATGTAAATCATTGGACGAGCTACCTGATAACGCACGTCGTTACTTAGAACGTATCTCTGAGTTATGTAACGTTAAGATTTCTATCTTCTCAGTTGGACCAGATAGAAATCAAACGAACTTACTTGAAAACTTATGGGAAAAATAAGAGGCTATCATCTGAGCGATTAGCTTTAAATTAAAAGCCATAAAACATTTAATGTTTTATGGCTTTTAAAATTGTTTTAATGTATATCTTTCTTTTTAAATCTGCCGCCTTTAACTTCAGAGACGTTCCCAATGGCAACAAAGGCGCTGTCATCATAATGATTGACGATATCTTTAAGTTTAAATTCTTCTAATCGCGTAATGACACAGAAGATGACTTTCTTGTCATCACCAGTGTATGCTCCTTCCCCTTTCAAATAAGTAACACCACGACCGAGACGATCATTAATAGCATCTCCAATTTCTTCGTATTGATCGCTGATGATCCATACAGATTTCGATTCGTCGAGACCTTGCTGTACAATATCGATGGTTTTAGATGCGATAAAGTAAGCAATAACAGAATACATGGCAGATTCCCAAGTAAATACAAAGCCTGCAGCGGTGTAGATAAAGAAGTTAATGACCATGACAATTTCACCTACTGAAAAGGGAGTCTTATTGTTGATAAGTATCGCAAGAATCTCTGTACCATCAAGAGAACCTCCGTAACGGATAACAAGTCCAACACCGAGTCCAAGAATGACACCACCAAAGATAGTGACCAAAAACTTTTCATCTGCAAATGCGGGTACTGGATGTAATAGTGCTGTACCGATGGATAGTATACCGATACCATAGAGCGTAGAGAGTGCGAATGTTTTACCAATCTGTTTATAACCAAGGTAGAAAAAAGGGATGTTTAATAAGAAAATAAAGAGTCCAATAGGCAATTTTAAGAAATGGCTTATCATGATCGATATACCAACAATACCACCATCTAATAGATTATTAGGTACGAGAAATAATTCAAGTGCAATGGCCATTAGAATCGCGCCAATTGTAATGATCATAAACCGTTTTAATTTTTCTTTTAACGGAAGTTTTTTATGGGTTTTAAAAGGTTTTGCGGAAGTTATATCCATGTTGTGCACTCCAATCTAATATATATAAATAATTATACAGAAAAAATCAAAATTTATTTAAAAATATGCTTGATATTTATAAATTTATCATGCTATAATCAATCTTGTGTTAAAAAAATTCGGCCCCTTGGTCAAGCGGTTAAGACACCGCCCTTTCACGGCGGTAACACGGGTTCGAATCCCGTAGGGGTCACCATTTTTCAATTACATATTTATACATGGTCCCGTGGTGTAGCGGTTAACATGCCTGCCTGTCACGCAGGAGATCGCGGGTTCGATTCCCGTCGGGACCGCTCAAAAGAAGATACGTTTACGTATCTTCTTTTTTTGTACTTGTCAGCAGTATAGAAAAAGATGTTGAACAGTGGTAAATTATAAGATAGATACTTATAAAAATTTTTATGAGATGAGGGAAATGTATGTCGAGAAAAATCGTAGTTGTAGATGATGAAAAACCGATTGCAGATATATTAGAATTTAACTTAAAAAAAGAGGGTTATGAAGTTCATGTCGCTTATGATGGCGATGATGCAGTGGAACTAATCTATGATATTCAACCAGATATCGTATTGCTAGATATTATGCTTCCAGGTCGTGATGGTATGGAAGTCTGTCGTGAAGTGCGTAAGAAATACGATATGCCGATTATTATGCTGACAGCTAAAGATTCTGAGATTGATAAAGTGTTAGGCCTGGAACTTGGTGCTGATGATTATGTGACAAAGCCATTCTCTACACGTGAACTGATTGCGCGGGTTAAAGCCAATTTACGTCGTCATTACTCACAAACACAATCTGAAGAGAAGGAAGAGTCCACAAATATCATCATTAAAGATATTGTAGTCTATCCTGAAGCTTATTCAATAAAGAAACGTGGTATAGATATCGAACTGACACACCGAGAATTTGAACTTTTTCATTATTTAGCAAAGCATATCGGGCAGGTCATGACACGTGAACATTTACTGCAGACAGTATGGGGATATGATTATTTTGGTGATGTAAGAACTGTAGATGTTACAATTAGACGTCTAAGAGAAAAGATTGAAGATGATGCAAGTCATCCAGAATATATTGTGACACGCCGTGGTGTAGGATATTTCTTGCAGACGCAGGAGTAATAGAATGAAAGCGATTTTTAAAAAACTTCAGTCGTTACATATAAAGCTCGTTGTTATTTACGTCTTATTAATTATTATTGGGATGCAAATTATCGGACTTTATTTTACAAATAATCTCGAAAAAGAGCTTACAAAGAATTTTAAAACAAATATTAATCAGCAAATAAAGTCTATCAACTATGATATTAGGACTGTATATAACGAAAATAAATCTTCGCCAAATAAAATACAAAAAGAAGTCCAGAAAGTTGTAGATGAATATGCATTAAGAACAGAGATAGATACCATTCGTTTTATTAATGATTCCGAAGTTATCCTTGCGACAAGTAACGATACAACTAAAGAAAATATTAACCAGAAGATCAATGATAAACAGATACAAAATTCTTTATCACTTGGGAAAACGAATGATCGTATTAAGCTGCGTGATGATCCTAGCGGTAAGGTGAGGGTCTGGGTAAAGAATTTTCCAATTAAAGATGACAATAAAATCCTTGGTGTTATTCATATTGAAGAATCTATTGAGCCGGTGTATGCGCAGTTGATGAAAATCAATAGCATCTTTATTATCGGTACAGGTCTGTCATTGTTAATTACAATTATTCTTGGGTTCTTTATCGCAAGAACTATTACTAAACCTATTGCAGATATGCGTAATCAAGCGCTAGAGATGTCTAAAGGGAACTACACAAACCGTGTTAAAGTATACGGTAACGATGAAATTGGCGAGCTCGCATTAACTTTTAATAACTTATCTAAGCGTGTGCAAGAAGCGCAGGCGAATACAGAGAGTGAAAAGCGTAGACTTGATTCAGTAATCACGCACATGTCAGATGGGGTTATTGCGACAGATAGACGTGGTCGTGTACGTATTGTTAATGAAATGGCACTAAAGATGCTTGATATGAATAAAGATGATGTAGAAGGACGTCATGTTCTAGACATCCTTGCAATCGAAGCGCATTATTCATTGGATGAACTGCAGGATATTGCAGGTGGTATTATCATCGATATTAATGAAAAAGAAAGGCTTATTGTAAGAGCATCGTTTAGTACCATTATTCAAGATACAGGGTTTATTACGGGTTATATCGCAGTGCTGCATGATGTTACCGAACAACATCACGTTGAGAATGAACGACGTGAGTTCGTTGCGAATGTTTCACATGAATTACGTACACCACTAACAAGTATGCGTAGTTATATTGAAGCATTGGAAGAGGGCGCCTGGAAAGATGAGAATTTAGCACCGCAATTCTTAAGTGTGACGAGAGAAGAAACGGATCGTATGATTCGATTAGTTAATGATCTGCTCCAATTATCTAAGATGGATAATACAGATGATAATTTAAATAAAGAGTTGATTGATTTTAATATGTTTATTCACAAAATTATCAATCGCTTTGAGATGTCAGAAGGAAAGAATGCGACATTCATACGTGATATCCCTAAAAATGGTATATTTGTTGAAATAGATCCAGATAAGATGACGCAAGTATTTGATAATGTAATTACGAATGCGTTGAAGTACTCTAAAGGAAGAAAGAAAGTTGAATTCCACGTGAAACAAAATACGTTATTCAATCGTATGACAATACAAATTAAAGATAATGGTATCGGTATTCCTTTGAATAAAGTAGATAAAATCTTTGATCGTTTCTTCCGTGTAGATAAAGCACGAACACGTAAAATGGGCGGCACTGGATTAGGTCTCGCAATTAGTAAGGAAATTATCGAAGCCCATAATGGGAGAATCTGGGCTAATAGTAAGGAAGGGTACGGCACTTCGGTGTATATAACGTTACCTTGTGAAGTGCTAGATGACGGTGAATGGGATGTATAAAAGTATATTTAAAGGGCTAACACTTTTCATCCTTGTTTTGATGAGCGTTATATTGACATATAAAATATGGAACTTCAAACCTAATCTTGTGAATGTAGAAAATTCCATTACTAAAAGTTCAACGGCGGTAAGTCCTAAAAATTTAGATAATATTCACAGTGCTTTTTTGCCATATCAAGCGGTAAGTTATGCGAATAATAATATTTATGGGACGACAAACAAAGATATATTGCTGGAATATATTGATAGTCTATCTAATAAGAAAATAACTGCCATAAGTACAAAGCAACTCAATATTAATTATATGCCTAAAGGAATGAAAGAACGATTTCTAATATTAGATTTTGCAAGCGACTTTCCATTGTCTATGTATTTATCGGATATTTTAGATAGTACTTTTAAAGGTGATGTCGATGAAACATTTAATCGCCTCATTGTGGACAGTTATTCAAAAGATAATTTAGTCCTATATGTCATTACTGATCATCAGACAATGGTGGCAATTGAAATGGATGCTTCGAGCAATAATTTTAATGAATTCGTTAAACATAGTGAAAAATCGATGGAATCCTATACAGGAATAATAACAAATGAACAATCGACAGACGAAAAGACAAGTATCTATGTGCCGGAACATCCTTCAGAGACTAAGAGATATAGTTACCTTGCAGATATAATTAGTGTAGATGATATTAATAAAGCAGTGCTTGGTGATAAAAATAGTATTATCGAACGTAAAGATAAAAATGACTCAAAAACATACAACTCTAATACAGGTATTGTGAAAGTAAAAAATAAATCAACGTATAAATTCAATAATTTATCAGAAGTCAATCATGCTAAACCTCGACCGCTTGAACACTTAATCAGCAGTTTCAATTTTATTAGTGAACATGGCGGATTTACTGATGATTATCGTTATTTTGATATAAAATCATCTGATAATGCAATCAGCTATCAAATGTTCTTTAAAGGATATCCAGTATTTCATGAAAATCATCTTAGTGAAATTGATATTGTATGGGGAGATAAAGATGTTTATGAATATAAACGTGGTTTATATTCAACAAGCGTAGCAGTCCCTTCAACAAAAGATATTGCTAAACTTCCTTCTGCTGAAGAGGTCCGTTATAAACTCGCATCAAATCAGGAATATCATTTTGATCAAGTCAGTAATATGATGGTCGGCTTTAACATGGTCTATTCAGATCAGGATACAATTCAATCTACATTATCTTTCGAGCCGGAGTGGTATGTGAAATACAATAATGAGTGGAGATTGTATCAAGATGGGAGGCTCGTATAATGGATTGGAAGCACGCAACGTCATTGTTTATATTTGTATTTCTCATCATTAATATAACATTAGGCTATATATATTATGAGAAAGTACAACGTGCGAATATTGTAGAGGATACGAGCAGTGAAAAATTAGATTTTAAAAAAGAAGGTATTAAATTAACGAAGCTTCCTTCTGCAGAGAATGTAAAGATGAATATCGTATCAGGTAAAAGTGCTGGGTTCACACAAAGCTCTTCTGATTTAGAAAAAAAAAGTGAAGAACTGAGCACAGTGACAAAAGTAGAAATTAAACCGGCAATTAAATTAACATCAATTCAAGAAGATGATATCATAAAAGGTATTAAAAATTATTTACTTACTGAGATTGATAAAGGAAAAGAATATACTTTAAGCGGTATTGATCGTGCTAATAAAAAGTTATATTTCGACCAGATGTATGGAGAATATCCAATATTAAATAATGATAAAGCACAGATAAAGTTTTCATATAACGAAAAGAATGAAGTAACATCATTTGAACAAACATATTTGAAAGATATCCAAGAAGGATTAGGAAAAAATAATGAAAAGAAAAAAGTAATCCCAGCGATAGAAGCATTAGAGGTACTTTATTATCAAACAAAATTAGAACGCGGCGATGAAGTTATGAGCGTACGTTTAGGATATTATTCCATTGTGCGTGAAGTAAGAGGACAAGTATTAAAGCCGACCTGGCAAGTCGCAGTTCGTAAGGTGGATTCGTCTATTGAAACGTACTATGTAGACGCGGTGAATCCAGAACAACCAATATTGTAATTTAAGTGAGTGATAGAATGATTAATATGTCAGTATTAGCAAGTGGAAGTACAGGAAATGCAGTTTACGTAGAAAGTGAAAAGGGATCACTTTTAGTAGATGCAGGACTAACAGGTAAGAAAATAGAAGGATTATTCGATCAGATTGATCGTAAAGTAGAAAACTTAAACGGGATACTTGTAACACACGAACACATCGACCATATTAAAGGACTCGGCGTATTGGCACGTAAATATCAATTACCAATATACGCGAATGAGAAGACATGGGAAAGAATTGAACATGCAGATAAGAAAATACCGAGTGATCAGAAGTTTATCTTTAATCCATATGAAACAAAATCAATCGCAGGCATGGATATTGAGTCGTTCGGTGTGTCACACGATGCGGTAGATCCGCAATTTTATATCTTCAATAATAATTATAAGAAACTTACAGTTATTACGGATACGGGATACGTATCTGACCGTATGAAAGGTATGATTCACGGAAGTGATTGTTATGTGTTTGAAAGCAATCATGATGTAGATATGCTGCGTATGGGCCGTTACCCATGGAAAACGAAACAGCGTATATTAAGTGATATGGGACATGTTTCCAACGAAGATGCTGCGTATGCAATGCGTGATGTGATTACTGGTAGTACAAAGCGTATATATCTTTCACATCTCTCTCAAGATAATAATATGAAAGATATTGCACGTATGAGCGTACAACAAATATTAAATGCACACGATATTGATACTGAGAATGAAGTGGTGATCTGTGATACAGATAAAGCCGTGGCAACACCAATTTATGAGATTTAAGTATTCACATGTGTATAAGTATAGAAAATTCACAAAATATGTGCATAACTATGGATAACTTTGTGCATAAATAATAAGTTATACACAAAAAAGAAAAGATGTTCGGTAAAACGGGCATCTTTTTTATTTTTATGCATTGTAATTTTACAAAAATTATATGAATAACCTTTAAAATGTGATTATAATAGGATTGTGAAATGTGAATATGTGATTAACTTGTGGATAAGTAGGATAACTTTTATAAAAGGAATGAATAAACATGAAAATAACAATAATAACTGTGGGTAAGTTGAAAGAGAAGTACTGGAAGATGGCTGTAGATGAATATGTAAAAAGACTTGGTGCATATACTAAATTGGAACTCGTTGAGGTAGCTGACGAGAAAGACTCGGATAATATGAGTGAGAAAGATATCGAGATTGCGAAGAAGAAAGAAGCGGAAAGAATATTGAGCAAGGTGAAGGAGGACAGCTTTGTATATACGTTAGAAATTCTTGGCAAGCAGCTCGACTCTGTGCAGTTATCAAAAGAGATGGAGCAAAAGATGAACACCGGTAAAAGTCACTTAACCTTTATCATTGGAGGATCAAACGGTCTGCATCAAAGTGTTATGAATCGCTCTAACTACGCCCTATCATTTAGTAAGATGACATTTCCGCATCAGATGATGAAAGTGATACTGCTGGAGCAAGTGTATCGAGGGTTTAGAATAATTAGGAATGAATCGTATCACAAGTAATGAGGTTTATTTAGAACTGTGCCTAATCACTGAGGTAAAGACATGTCGATTTGACATGTCTTTTTTTATAATTAGTCAGTATTATTCAAAAGAAAATATTATTAATGTTATTTAAATTAGTTAACAGTGTAACAATGTTATGTTACACTGTTTTTGAGGTGATGGTATGGAGGATTTAATATCTAAAAAAGAGTTGCTGAAAGTATGTGATATTAGCTACGGGCAGTTGTATCGTTGGAAACGAAAGAAGCTGATTCCTGAAGATTGGTTTGTAAGAAAGTCTACTTATACAGGCCAAGAAGCATTTTTTCCTAGAAATAAGATGATTGAGCGCATAGAAATGATAAAAACTTTAAAAGATGATCATGCTTTAGATGATTTGTATCAAATTTTTAAAGAAGATTGTGAGGTAATTGAACAAAGAGACTATGATAGTAGTTTGTTTGAAGAACATTATTGGGAAATTGCAGACTCCATTTTTACGAAGCGTAATAGTGTTTCACATAATGAAGGTATGACATTGATGTTTATAGAGCTTGCTTTAAATTCAGGGTATTTTTCAAAAGAAGAAGTACTAGAAAGTGCAGTAATATATCACCAAAACGAGATGAAAGATGTAAATTATTATTTTGTGCGAGCTATGGGTGTGTTCATGCTTATTTGCGCAAAAGAGATAGTAAAAATAAGTGATAACGCAAAGATTATTTATGAATTAGATGATACAAAAATTCAATTAGCTATACAACAAAAATTGAAAAGAGGTAGTCATGATGACAACGAATCTAAATATTAATGCGATGACAACTATAGCTGCGGGAGAATATGATGAAATTAAAGTTACGGGTATAGGTTCAGTAACTGGAGATATTAAAGCTGACTTGATTAAAGTAAGTGGAAAAATGGATGCTGAGGGTGATATTTCAGTTAGAGATTTCAAAGTATCAGGAATGACTAGCATCAAAGGTTCCTTAAAAGCTGATACTATGAAAACAAGTGGCAAGACAAATATTGAGGGAAGTATAGAAGGTAATGACGTCCATGTATCTGGTATGTTAGATGTTGAAGGAAATATTACGGGTGAAAGATTAAAAGTATCTGGTTACTTAACAGTTGAAGGTGATATCGAAGTTGATCATTTTGAATGTAGTGGAAAAATTGAAAGTGATGGTTTGATAAATGCCGAAACGATTAATATTACGCTTGGGAATAATTGTTCAGCACAAGAAATTGGTGGAAAAGAAATTACTATACTAGATGGAAAGGCGACTGAGAATAAAGGTTTATTTGCATCATTGTTTATAGAAAATAAAAGTGGAAAGTTGACTTGTGATTTAATCGAGGGTGATGAAATTCGTCTAGAAAACGTGCTATGTGATGTAGTAAGAGGAAAGAATATTATCATTGGTAAAGGTTGTATTATAGAAAAAGTTGAATATACAAATACAATAGAGGTTATTGAAAATGCGATTATCAATGAGCAGATAAAAATATAAATGAAGAAAGTCACTTCTCGAAATTTGAGAAATGATTATTATTATAATCTAATAGATTAAAGTACATTAATTTATTTAGTAATAAAATAATTGATGAATTATATCAGTTCGGGGTAAGGGTGGATATTAATGAGTGAGTTATTAAATGTTTATTATAAAAATAGAAAATTAAAAGGTGTTGATAGTAGACAGAAAGTACATCAACAAGGCGAGTGGCATGAAACGTTTCAATGTATATTTATACAAGGTGACAATATATTTCTTCAAAAAAGAAGTTCTAATGTGAAAGATTATAAAGGTATGATTGATGTAACAGTTGGAGGACACCTATTGAATGATGAAACAGTTGATAATGGTACGCGTGAAATCGAAGAGGAGATGGGTATTCAAGTAGGTTTTGAAAGTTTAAGTTTTTTATGTACACTTCCTGAGGAGATGACTTCAGATAATATAATCGATAGAGAATTTATTAATATATATACTCTAGAGGTGTCAGAAGAGGATGTAAATAGTATTCACCACGACACAGAAGTAGACTATTTATTAAAGATAAACTTGGAAGACTTCTATAATTTCTGTATAAATAACACTGAGAATTGTAAAGGATACACAGTTATTAGCGATGAAGAGATCACTTTCACTAAAAGTGATTTCTTACCTTACAGCAATGCATACTTTATGTGTATTGGTGCGTTGTTATACAATAAAAAGTAAGTGAGAATGATATCCTTAAAGTTATCATAAAGTGATGTGATTTTTCTTAACAATAAAACACCTCTCTATAATTGGCACTGCACCCTTACTAAGGGAGCTCAATAAAAACACTATTTTCTAGGCTGCTAATTTCCTATATTCTATAGGGG
>NZ_JBVGOY010000081.1:0-252 GCF_058188655.1 Macrococcus sp. CoH-51_TC_04 | reverse complement strand
CCTATAAAGTGCGGGGTCTTTAGTCGCGTTCCTGATGCGTGATACGCGAGATAGCGTGAAAGGGCACGCTCTGCACGGTCAGCGGCGCGTAAAGTGCGGGGTCCGCATCGTCGGAACCTTGCGGCTTGTAGCGCGTAACGTGCTTGTGAATCAGCACATTCGAATCCGCATCCGGATATCACGACCGACTCCCCGCGCTCCACGTCCGTGACCGGTTCCGGCACGTCTTCAGCCTTGATCGTGTCCCCGTTA
>NZ_JBVGOY010000080.1:0-255 GCF_058188655.1 Macrococcus sp. CoH-51_TC_04 | reverse complement strand
CCACCCATCGTACTTGGTGGGCAAGAGCTTAGCCTCGCCCCGTACCAGTTCGTCACGCTGCACGCCGTCAATGGTCAACACGCTACTTTCGAGGCGCATGTGGTCCGAGGCCTCGACAAGCACAATGCCGGTCACTAGCAGCGGGCACTGGCCATGCTTGTTGACACCCAGACCGATGTCGCGAAAAATCAATTCACCGTGATTCATGTTTCTCCTTGTCACAAGGGCGCTTGCCCTTTTCATACACACATTCCG
>NZ_JBVGOY010000011.1:0-71125 GCF_058188655.1 Macrococcus sp. CoH-51_TC_04 | reverse complement strand
ATGCGTTAAACATATGTCCTTAAAGTAGAAGTATTGATGATAATGGATTTTTAGTAGTTTACTCTTGATAAGATCCAACGCCAAGCAGTGAAGATAGAGAGGCAACCAAACGTTTTGAAGAATGTGGAGAACTATTAGGAATACCTGTATTAGACCATATTATTGTTACAGAAAGTAGTTATTTTAGTTTTAGAGAAAACAATCTATTTTAGCATAAAACATAAAGAATATAATATAAAACATATTATATTCTTTATGCAAAATTAAAAAAGGTGGGGTATATAATGGGATTAGATATGTATATTGTAAAAGAAGAAGATGGCAGATTAGATGAAATAGCATATTTTAGAAAGTTCAATGCATTACATGGTTATTTTGATGAAAGATATTATCTAGGTAATCCTGGCAGAGTTAAACTTGATAATTATATGGTAGAAGATGTATACGATAGATTGATAAAAATAATAGAGGCACCTGAAAAAGCTAGTAATTTGTTACCAACTTACATGGGACCATTTTTTGGTGGTTATGATTATGATGATATATATTATCATTATATAGCAGAAGCATTTGAGACATTTCATAAATTAAAACAGATAGATGTTGATAAGGAAAACTACTATTATATGGCAGATTATTAAAGTAAGCCGACAAAGCCCAGGGGGCTTCTGTCGGCTTACAGTGCAAGGAACAAACACTAGCGTGTTTGGAATTGTGCAGATTTATCATTCTACAATCTAGCAGAACAGTATCACTGTCAGCTAAAGCAGACGTTCTACTAACAGAAGATTGCAAGGGATCACTCCGTTCAACAAGTTGCCCTTGCAATCTTCTGCTGTTCTGCAGTGATTGTCTAATGAAATCTAAATCTGCACAATCTTAAGTGATTGAGTAACGATTGATGAATCAATCGTTGGAAAGGCATTGAAGGAACTTATCTGAAGATAAGTTCCTTTTTAATTAAGGTTTTTTTCAAACACTCACGTGCTTTTAATGAATTTACATAATTTTTAACTACTTAGACTAGCACTGAAGTTTCACTACCAGTTAAAGATCCAACTGGTGTTCAACTAGAAAAAGTAATACAAGGGTAAACGCTGCAACTCCACTACGTTCCATTGCCCTTGTATTATTTTTCGGTCAATGCTATTTCTAATCCGTAAAAATTAAATACATAAATTCAAAAGCATAAGTTCGTGTATTTGAAAAAAGGAGAGATTAGTTATGTTTGAATTACAAGCTACAGAAAATATTGAAAAACCCGATTTAACAGAGTTTCAACAGGAATTTGTCCAGCGTTTATTAAAACAAAAGTTAAATATTGCAGATGAAATCAATGATTTATCAAAAATGATTGAAAGGTGGTTGTAAATAATGTTACAATGTGTGAGAAGCAGTCTAAATTCTTCGTGAAATAGTGATTTTTGAAGCTAATAAAAAACACACGTGGAATTTAGGGAATATTTACCGCTTCTAGCTAAACCTGTTGGACATATCCATTTTGCAGGGGATTATACCCATAAAGTGTCTTTTGTTGAAGGCGCAGTCTATAGTGCGTTTGAAGTGGCAAGAGAGCTAGGTAGTTCCAAAGTCGTGCCAAAAGAAGAAGAATACTATTTTAAGTTAGCACCAACATTAAAGGGTATGTTCTCATCCAAGAAGAAAAACCATACCAACCACAAAAGAGGTGTATAAATGATTAGGGACTTTAAGTATGAAGAAATCAGTGAAAAAAATCGATTAGCAATAGCTTCTATCCTTCAAGATGCCTTTTGGGGTAAGCTTAAGTGGTTTTTTAGTCGTGTTGGTAAAGATGAGGCTATGCTATTGCTTGAGAAAGCCATCACCTATAATATGGGCTACTATTACATAGAAGACGACACAGTACTAGGTGTTGTATTGTTGAGTAAAAAGGGGATTCCTCATTTGACGATAGATGCTGAGATTAGAAAGAAAATTGGATTTCTAAAAGGATGGCTACTAAAACTATATTTTACCATTACGCCACTTGAAAAAGACGAATTGTGTTTACAGATGATTTCTGTGAGTTCGAAAGCTAGAGGAAAAGGTATTGGTAAAAAAATGCTTGACTATCTGGAAGCATATGCAAAAAGTGATGATAGCAGCCAAATAACTTTAGATGTGATTGACAATAATCTAGGAGCTTTAAAACTATATGAGAGAGAAGGCTATCGAGTTACTAAACACATAAATACTAAAATCTTTACTCGTGGAATGGGATTTGATGGGATTTATATTATGAAAAAGGCAATCGGATGATTGATGTGTCCTTAAAAACTAAGTTTTGTACTGCAGGGTGAAGAGCAGAGTAGCATAATTAAATATTGTTGTCCAAAAGGACTGTTTTGTATGGTAAAATCAACCAATATTTTTCACAAGAACATTGGAAGTAAACTATATTTTACCTGACTTCGGTCAGGTGCAAGCTACCTAATCGTTTAACTTTATCCGTTGGAAAAGTTTCGATTAGTACCTTGCTTCGCAAGAAGGGGTATAGCCAACATTTCGGAAATTTTGTACGTTAAGGAACGTTTAAAATATGCAAGATTCTATGCAACATCGTGACGAACGCAGCTATCGCCAAAACACACTCAATCTATTGCTGGCACTGGCTTTTAGTGAAAGTGTATAAAACAACGCATAAACAATGTACCAATAGAAAAGGCGCAAACGTTGATGTAACAGCGTTTGCGCCCTTTTGGTGTGTTACCAAACTTTTATTTGGGAACGTTATTTTGAATGATTTTGCATACTTTATAAATCTTTAATGAACTAAGGTATCTTGAATTTTGAGGCGTTTCTTATATGTATTAAGGACGCTGGTTCATATGTCAGAATAGCGCCCTTTAACAGAATTATTTTCTAAAAAACAATACAAACTTTGATTCTGGAACATCCCTATCAAAATAAATTCAAGGTAAGTTTATTTTGACAAAAAACCGTCCGGACGGTATAATAATCTCATGGAATAACAAAAGGAGGGTAATCATGTCAGCAAAAAAACAGGACAAAAGAGCGCATCTGCTAAATGCTGCAATAGAACTCTTAGGTTCAAACGATTTTGATACTTTGACATTAGAAGCAGTCGCAAAGCAAGCCAATGTTAGCAAAGGTGGTTTATTGTATCATTTCCCCTCAAAAGAAGCATTATATGCTGGAATAACTGAACTTATTTTTCAAGACTTTGTATACCGATTTAATGAATTAGCTGAGAATGATCCTATAGAAAAAGGAAAATGGACTCGCGCCTTAATACATGCATACACTGATGATTTAAACAATTCTCAAGTTCTAAATATAGCATCTCATTCTTTTTCGAAATTGAATCCTACTGTTACAGAAAACATCCTCGTCCACTTCGAGTATATTCAATCAAAAATTGATGAGGATGGTATTGACTCTGTACTAGCAACAACAATTCGGCTTACCCTCGATGGTCTTTATTATTCCGAGTTCTTTAAGTTGGGACAAGTCAATTTTGACTTACGAGAAAAAATCATCGAAAAATTAATTGAATCTACAACCTAGGAGGATATCACATGAATCCATATGTATTATTAATTGGCGCAATCTTATTTGAAGTATTCGGAAGTTCTATGATGAAGGCATCAAATGGCTTTAAGAAATTAGTCCCTACAGTTGGTTTAGTAATAGGTATGGGGAGTGCTTTTTACCTTCTCTCCAAAGCATTAGAACACATTCCGTTAGGAACTGCTTATGCAATATGGTCTGGTGCAGGAACTGCTCTTACTGCGATTGTTGGTATTCTTGTTTGGAAAGAAAAGTTTAATCTAAAAATATTACTTGGCTTACTAATCATTATAGCTGGTGTTGTGGTACTTAAATTGTCTCATTAAAGGAAGGTTGATGGATTATGAAAGGGTATGTTGCATTAGGAATTGCGATTATTGGTGAAATATTCGGAACATCTATGTTGAAATTATCTGAAGGATTTACAAATATATACCCCACAATTGGAGTAGCAATTGGCTTCTTCATAGCGTTCTATACATTATCATTGTCTTTAAAAACTTTGCCTTTAAGTTTAGCTTACGCAATCTGGTCAGGTGTAGGAACAGCTCTGACAGCTTTAATAGGTGTTTTGGTGTGGAATGAACCATTCAACATTCTTACATTTATTGGTTTAGTTATGATTATCGGTGGAGTAATTATACTTAATCAAAGATCTGCTGACACGAAAACAAGCACTTCTGATTAATTAAATGGTATGAGTTCCTTATTGGTATGAGAACATCTTACTTCTTAGAGGGGCAGCATCCGGATTATACGGATTTACAATGATAAAGCAGGAAACCTTGTACAATAAGGTTTAATCTATTGAGATATAATCGAAATTACGTCAAATAAAGCGATTTAGTGTTTTGTTGTATGACTTGTCTCAAAAACGAGGTGAAATTTTGAAGAAAATCGGTTATGTACGCGTCAGTTCGACTAGCCAAAATCCTTCAAGTCAATTTCGGCAATTGAACGAAATTGGAATGGATATTATTTATGAAGAAAAAATTTCAGGAGCAACAAAAGATCGTGAACAACTTCAAAAAATGTTAGAGGATTTACAGGAAGGAGACATTATTTATGTTACAGATTTAACTCGGATCACTCGAAGTACGCAAGATTTATTTGAATTGATTGATTTAATACGAAATAAAAAGGCAAGCTTAAAATCACTTAAGGATACATGGCTAGATTTATCAGAAGATAATCCATATAGTCAATTCTTAATTACGGTAATGGCTGGTGTTAACCAATTAGAGTGAGACCTTATTCCTATGCGTCAGCGTGAAGGAATTGAGCTCGCAAAGAAAGAAGGGAAGTTTAAAGGACGGTTAAAGAAATATCATAAAAATCACGCAGGAATGAATTATGCAGTAAAGCTATATAAAGAAGGAGGTATGACTGTAAATCAAATTTGTGAAATTACAAATGTGTCTAGGGCTTCATTATATAGAAAGCTGTCGGAAGGGAAAAAATAGTCGTTCCCTATTCCATTAAAGGGCCATTTAATGGAGTAATTTAGGTGTTCAAATGAGGGAATTTGATATAATGCTTATTAAGCTATAGAGCAAGAGAATATAACTTAATGATTGGATATAAGAGGTATAACATAATATGAGGAGGTCAATATGCAAAAAGTAATTCCTGCATTACGCATAACTGACTATACAAGAAGTAAGGAGTTCTATATAGATGGGATGGGTTTTCAAATTGACTGGGAACATCGATTTGAACCGCATTTTCCTGTTTTTGCGCAGATCACCAAAGATGAAATGACTATTTATTTGACTGAACATACTGGTGACTGCCAAGTAGGTGGATTAGTACACTTTTTTGTTCCAAATGTTGACAACTGGTACAGCGAATTAAAGAGCAAAAAAGAAGTCCGTATCATTGAGCCTCCAAATGAGGATCTTGAAGGGCTTCGCATGATGACAGTCGTAGATCCTGATAACAATCAATTACGCATTTGTACTTGTTTATAAAAAATCTCTATCATATATAAAAAACACGAAGCATCATAGGTTTATCTAGTTTAGGGAAAGAGAAAATAACTTTTTCATGAGTTGAACAACAGCGGCAAACTATTAAAAAGCTAAAAAGAGGAGTTGACTTGTAAAAATTTTGATTGCACGGCCTTATCTATGATAGGCGCGACAAAATGATAGGAGGCATTCACCTTGTTTAGCAGCACAGGCATAAGATTTGATTTACATTTCTGATGCAATTATAATGGTGGGCAAGAATGGCCGAAATACATAATAAACAGTCATTCCTCAATCCAGTCTTCAATTGCGGCCGCCTTCGTTTATTTTTGGCTTCCGCCACCTAGATGATGTTATTTATTCAAAAAATTTTTAGAAAAAAAGGAGAAATGATTATGTCAATTGCGGTTACAGGTGCTACTGGTCAACTCGGTGGGCTTGTGATTCAACATTTGCTCAAAAAAGTTCCCGCCAGTCAAATCATTGCCATCGTGCGTAATGTTGAAAAAGCCTCTACTCTTGCCGATCAAGGCGTGGAAGTTCGCCATGGCGACTATAATCAACCGGAATCTCTTCAAAAGGCTTTTGCAGGTGTCTCCAAGCTGCTCTTTATCTCAGGTCCGCATTATGATAATACGCTTCTTATCGTTCAACATGCAAATGTCGTAAAAGCTGCCAGAGATGCGGGAGTCAAACATATTGCTTACACAGGATATGCCTTTGCTGAGGAATCAATAATTCCCCTTGCACACGTACATTTAGCAACGGAATATGCCATCCGTACGACCAATATCCCGTATACTTTCCTGCGTAATGCCTTATATACGGACTTTTTTGTAAATGAGGGGCTGCGCGCATCCATAGAGTCTGGAGCAATTGTTACGAATGCGGGAAGCGGGATCGTTAATTCAGTAACACGCAATGAACTTACTTTGGCTGCCGCAACGGTTCTTACAGAGGAAGGGCATGAAAACAAAACGTATAACCTTGTTTCCAATCAACCGTGGACCTTTGATGAACTTGCCCAAATTCTCTCCGAGGTTTCCGGCAAAAAAGTCGTGCATCAGCCTGTCTCATTCGAAGAAGAGAAAAATTTCCTCGTAAACGCTGGTGTCCCTGAGCCGTTTGCTGAAATTACGGCAGCGATCTATGACGCGATTTCCAAAGGAGAAGCGTCCAAAACATCAGATGATCTGCAAAAACTGATCGGATCCTTGACCCCTCTGAAGGAAACCGTAAAACAAGCCCTGAAAATGTAAGAATTGACCAAATGACATAAAATGAAAAAACAGAACATCCAATGACTGCAAACTCGTGACCTGCTTTATCTTAGTTCGAAAATAAGCCCTGTCACGCAGACAGACATTAACAGCCTGAGACCTAAAATTACATAAGGACTCAGGCTGTTTTATTTCTTTTGATCACGTTGGCGGATTTAAAAACGAAACGAGAGTATATCATCTTTTACAAAAGTAGTTGGTAGAAAGGGGAAAAATATATGTCAAGAATAGTGATTGTTGATATAGACAATTGCATTGCCAATGTTAACAAAGCACTTAAAGATAAAGGATACAGAACCGACATATATCCATCACCTGTTCCTTCACGTTTGTTTGATGACGGTTCTATTTTTAAAAATGCAGAACCTATGAAATCAGTCATTGAAAACATCGAAGGAATAATAGACGACAAAAAAGATATGTGTATGTTGGGGTCCTACCAACAAAACGCGGAAAACATACGCTAAGCCAATTTCCGGATGAAAAAAAGCCGATTTCCTTACTTTAAGGAATATCGGCTTGATATTATAAAAGATGGTTATCCTGTACAACAAGATAATTTGGATACATCTTTATCAAACGTAAGGGCAGCCAGCTTTAGTTCTTCTGCCATTGTCAAATAGGGAGCAAGGGTTTCGCGAAGATCTTCTACTGTTAAACACCGCAAATTTCGCAGTCTCACGGTCTCATTCATTGGTTTGGGTTTCGTACTTCAAAAATTAAACAAGACGATTGGTTATATTTAGGATTAGATGTCACAGCAAGACTCATTGGTAGGGCCAGATTCCTCGTAACGTTTTCCCAGAAGGCGACCTAATTCAAAGGCTTCCTTAACGGGTAACACCTTCCCATTTGGATGTTGGTTAAGCCAATTTTGGGCTGCACTTTCCGTGCTAAAAAAATGGACTTCGTTGCAGAATGACGACCGAACAGAGGACGTATCATCCGGTGTTACTATTGAGACAACAGCCGTCGTTGGTTCCAGGCTTAAAACACGATCCGGTTCCACTGTCAATCTTATAGGCTTTCCAGTACTGTAACAAGGCGATTCAATATGAACCATATGCCCTATAAGTTCCGGAAACATAAGGGTGTCAAGAGCACACCACGCATACAATTGTTTCTCATCAACTTCAAAGCGATGGGGCGTAGGGATTAAGGTGAGACCAAAACCGACAACACGACCCTGTTCATCGAGTTCCACACTGGATAAGGTCGAGAGAATGTCCTTAACCTCATCGAGGGGCTTCCCGGTTGTTGTTGCAATGTCCTCAACGGTAACTGGTTCACCTTTTGTTAGCATTTGTAACAACGGGCGAAAGAGCCACTTCATGGAGCCTCCTCCCTCTCCCTTGTTCTGGTCAAATAGGGTTACAAGTTCCTGAATTTCAGTTTTCATGACTTTTTCCTCCTTGGATTTTTTTGTCAGTTTTATTGTTTTTCGATGTTACTTACATGATTATATCTACATTCGATTGTAAAATTCTTAGGAAGATATACTTGATTGAATACGTCTTTCGGGGAATCCAGAAACGCTCCAACATGTTGTCGTAACTTTTGTAGATCTTTAATATGCTCATCTATCATAGTCAGTTTCTCCTTTAACAAATGCTGAAGACGAGGTTCTACCTCCACAGGTTTTTTTCGAAAATCACTACCAGATCCGTCATTTCCTCCAGCGATACGCCTAAAGATCGGAGTTGTTTGATACCATTGATACAAAATACATGCTCTTGGTTATAAACGCGGTAATTGCCTTCACTCCGCTTAATGGAAGGTAGGATAAGTCCCTTTTCTTCATACAATCGAATGGCTTTTCGACTGACTCCTGTTTGTTGGGCTAGTTGACCAATCGTAAATTGCTCCACTTTCCTCCCTCCTCGTTAACTGGTGGTACCATCAGCTGAACTAACTATAACTAGAGTATACAACCTTCACCTAAGGGGAAGGTCAAGAAGAAAAAGATCTTTTCCCAATGAAATTGATAAGTACAGGGGTACCACCAACATTTTGACATAAAACCCACGCTAAGACATTTTTTGGAATACAAAAGACAATTATCTCTATGTTAAGAGAAGAATCGTCTTTTATAAAAGCTTTCTTTAACTGAAGACGTACATTAAGGCTTCCTAAAAAGGTGATTAACCTGCACAACAAGATAATTTTGATACATCTTTATCAAACGTAAGAGCAGCTAGCTTCAATCCTTCTGCCATTGTTAAATATGGAGCCATGGTTTCTCGGAGATCCTCCACGGTTAAACCGAATTTGACAGCCAGTGTCGCTGCATAAATTACGTCTCCTGCATTTTCTGCTACCACATGAGCCCCTAACACTTTCAGTGTCTTCTCGTCCGCCACCAGTTTAAACACGCCTGTTGTTTCCCGATTAACCAGTGCTCTTGGAACGGCATCTAACGGCAAGACGGATGTTTTCACTTCATATCCTTTCTCTTTTGCCTGTTGCTCCGTTAAACCAACCGTTGCAATTGCTGGAGCTGTAAATGTAACCCCCGGAACCACTTCTAAATTCAGCTTTTTGTTCAGTCCACCGATAGCATTTCCTGCCGCAACTCCACCTTGATAAGCTGCTACATATACAAATTGAGGACCAAGCGTGACATCTCCTGCTGCATAGATGCGTGAATTCGTTGTTTTTGAATACTCATCGATTACGATTTCACCACGGGGGCCTACTTCAACGCCTGCATCCTGTAAATTCAAGGTTGCCGTGTTTGGTGTTCTTCCTGTGGCAACCAGTAATTGATCTGCCTCAATGATTCGCTTCTTGCCATTTACCTCTACATGGACCTTTTTAATGTCTCCATCTTGTTCGATTCGTTCAAAAGATGCTCCCGTCACTAAGTTGACCCCTTGTTCTGTCAAGGCTTGCGTGATTGCTTCTGAAACCTCAGGATCGTATTCCTTTAACAAACGCGGGCTTCTTTGCATCAATGTGACTTCTGAGCCTAGATTATGGAAGAGTTGTCCCAATTCCATCCCGATATAGCCAGAACCGATGACCGTAAGACGCTTAGGCACCTTCTTTAATTCAAGCAGAGTTGTGCTTGTTAAATAATCGACTTCATCCAGTCCAGGAATGTTTGGCACTGCTGGTGAAGCACCTGTCGCGATTAAGAATCGTTTGGCTGACAACTGCATGCCATTGACTTCAACGGTTTTTTCATCTACGAATTTCGCTTCGCCTTTGATTAATTCAAAGCCGTAGTCATCAATCAAATCCACATATTTTGAGTTTCGAAGATCCGTCACCAGTTCATTTTTCTGCTTGATCAATGGTGCCAAATCAACGTCGCCAGCTGACGTGTGCAATCCGATGAATGGATTATTTTTTGCCAGATGATTGATTTCGCCAGCCCGCAGCAATGTCTTCGAAGGAACGCAGCCAATATTCACACATGTTCCGCCAACCGTTCCACGTTCGATGATCGCCACTTTCGCTCCGTATTTCACAGCTTCAATGGCAGACGAAAAAGCAGCACCGCCAGAACCGATGATAATGTAATCATAATCGCCTTCATCGCCTAACTGCACCATTTCTTGCGGTTGTAATTCTTCTACCTCTCCTGGCTGGTATTTGGCTTCAGCAATCGCCTTTTTCGCTGTTTCCACCTCCACGTCATTCGTTAGCTCAAATACAGCTTCTCCGCGACGAAAATCCACTTCAATCCCTTTTGCACCCATGTTTTCAAGAGCAACAGCTACATGCTCTTCACAACCCGTACAAGTCATTCCTTGAACGTTTACTCGATATTTTTTCATGTTAAATCTCTCCTTTTACTCGACTCCAAGCCCGAAATTCGAAACTGCCGTCTTAATTGCCTGTAAATCCGTTTTCTTATCATCAAAGGAAACCGTTACTTCGCCCTTGCTTCCACTGACTTTAATGGCTGTTTTGCTAACGCCATCTACCTGTTCCAGGACGCTTTCTACAACAGACGGTGGACAACAATCCATCCCCAAAACCGTGAATGTCCCTGTTTTAGTTGTTTCAATGGTAGTTTTTACTTCCTGCTTAGCATCTATAGTATTTTGTGCTTCTTTTTCGTTGCTACACGCACTAACCACTAACAGAAGGGATAATAGCATCATAATCCTAATTATTTGTACGCTCATATAAAGCACCTCATCTTTTATAGTCCACCTTCAACTAGAAATAAAAAAAGAAACATGCCGAAAACAAAAAACGTCGTAATCCATAACCCAATGACAGAACTTTTTCTTTTTCCCTTTCTCCCATAAACCATATAAAAGGAGTAAGTAAGAAGGATGATGGTGGCAACGCTGAACAATAACCGATACTTAAATGAGTAGAAAGCTAATGCTCCTGCAAACCCAGTTAGTCCAAGAGGTATGAAAATCAGTGGCCCCAGGCAACATGCAGCCATAACAAAAGCTGAAAATATAGTGGCTACTTGCGACACTTTTTCCTTCATGATTTAAACCTCTCCATACTGCAACAATCATGCGTTTTTGTTTCCTTTTTTGTTTCATCCTTTGTTTCTGGGTCAAGTTTTCTCCAGCCCTTGAAAAGAGCAAAGACAAATAACAGACCCATCACGATGAAAATAACATCTTTAAAGTCCGTGAAGTATGAACCCAGTGCCGTTCCTGCAACCAACGGAAGCAGTAAAAACAGATGACACGGGCATGTGATTAGTGCGACAAGAAACCAGCCTGAACTTTTTATTGTGTTTTTCATCCTGTTTCACCTCTTATTTCTTCATCAGTGTTTCAATAATGGGGCATTCGTAAATATCTTTGTTTTCGGGACATCTTTCTTTAAGATCCATCAGCATTTGTTCAATTCTTTTGAGACCTTCAATTTTACTCTGGATGTCCTCTAACTTAAGAACGGTGAAATCATACATATCACGGCACTTTGCTTCATCGCGATCGACGACCCCTAGCAATTTGTCAATTTCATTTAAGCTAAATCCTAATTCCTGCATCCGTTTTATGAAATTTAACCGATCGACCGTTTGTTGTGAATACATTCGGTATCCTTTTTCGGTACGATCAGGCTCTGGAATTAAGCCTAAACGCTCATAATATCTAATGGTCTCTTTGTTAACGTTACACTTCTCTGCGATTTCTCCGACTCGAAAATGCAATTTACTTCACCTCACATATAATATAAACCATGTACCATAGTACATGGTCAATATATTTTACTCCCTTCAATTAAATGATTCCAATACCGAAAACGACCGTTTATGGTACTGATAAATATTTTTAAAAAAACAACCTATTTCTATTAATCTATAGAACCAAAACTCATTCCCAAAATCAAAGTAACATTTTTAGTATCTGATACCGTTTTTGGTGCTAATATAGGGTTATAAACTACTTTTGCAGGTGATGAATGATGGTATTTGGTTATGCACGTGTAAGTACGGAGGAACAAAACTTGGATATGCAAGTTGATGCCCTTACAAAATTTGGGGTAGAAAAAATTTATAAAGAAAAATTGACCGGAACTAGAAAAGATAGATCCCAACTTGAAGAACTTCTTAAAGTCTTACGCAGTGGCGACAAAATTGTTGTATATAAACTGGATCGTATTTCACGTTCTACAAAACATCTAATTGAACTTAGTGAATTATTCAATGATCTGGGCGTAGATTTTGTCTCTATTAATGACAGTATTGATACTTCAACTGCAATGGGGAAGTTTTTCTTTCGTACAATGGCAAATATTGCAGAGTTAGAACGAGATATTATTAGCGAAAGGACAAAATCAGGGCTTCAAGCAGCAAGATCCAGAGGAAGGAAAGGTGGCAGACCATCGAAGAAAAAGGATAAAGTTGAAATGGCGATTAAAATGTATAAAAGCAAGGATTATACAATCAACCAAATTACAGAAGCAACAGGAATCAGCAAAACCTCACTGTATAGATACTTAGACAAAGTAAATTAGGCTCATACCAAAATTATTAATAAGGATTGATTTAACTTGAGTGTGAAAGAACTGCTGACACAAGAACAGCGCAAGGAAATTTTAAACCTTAATAATTTATCAGAATTTGAATTTACTTCTTATTACAGTCTATCTGACTATGATATTGATGTTATAAATCGTCATAGAAGAGAGCATAATCGCTTAGGGTTCGCACTCCAATTATGCATTCTTAGAAACCCCGGTTGTTCTTTAATTAATATGTTAGAAATACCCGAAAGCCTTATTAATTACGTCGCTAATCAAATTAATGTAGATCCAGAAGTTTACTCTTCATATGCTCAACGTGATACAACTAGACGTGAGCATTTAGAAGAAATACGTCAAGTTTATGGATATAGAAACTTTAATAACAGCGATTATCGTACGATTTCTAATGTTCTTTTAAAATTCGCATTGGACAATGGGAATTCGATGCATCTAGTACGCACAGCAATTGATTTATTAAGAAAGGAAAAAATAATCCTTCCTGCCATACTAACAATCGAAAGGATGGTTTGGCTAGCAAGAACGCGTGCAGAGAAAAAAATATATGCCATACTAACAAGCAATCTTTCCGAAAGACATAAGCGTGAACTAGAAAAGTTAATCGATTTAACGGTAAATAATAATAAAACCCAATTAGCTTGGCTTCGGGAAATTCCCGGACAGTCGTCACCAGATTCTTTTATAAAGGTCATAAAAAGATTAAAGTACATTAAAGAAATGAATATCGCAGCCAATACGGCATTAATACACCCCAATAGACTTTTACAATTGGCACGAATTGGGGCAAGATATGAACCCCATTCTTTTAGAAGATTTAACGAAGATAAAAGATATGCATTATTAGTCGCTCACTTAATCACTCTCTCCCAAGACTTAACTGACCATGCCATTGAAATTCATGATAGACAAATGATGGTGTTACAAGCAAAAGGCAGAAAAACACAAGAAGAGATACAAAAACAAAATGGAAAGTCAGTAAATGAAAAAGTTGTGCATTACGCAGATATAGGAACGGCTTTAATTAAGGCCAAAGAGGAAGGTATTGATCCCTATGTGGCACTAGAGCAAGTAATGCCGTGGGATAAAATTGTAGAATCGATTGAGGAAGCTAAATTATTATCAAGACCAATGGATTATGATTACCTTGATTTAATAAAAACTCGATATAACTATTTAAGGAAATATACTCCGAGCCTGTTGGATTCTTTAGTGTTCAAATCTACTAAATCAGCAGAGCCTTTATTAAAAGCATTAGATACCATACGCGAATTAAATGATTCTGGAAAAAGGAAAATCCCTGATGGCTCACCTTTGAGTTTTGTTCCTAAACGTTGGCAAAAACATGTTTTTGATGATGAAGGTAACATTAACCGTCAATATTATGAAATGGCTGCCTTAACAGAACTCAAAAACTATATCCGTTCTGGTGATGTTTGGGTTGAAGGTAGTCGATTACATAAGGATTTTGAAGAATATTTAGTGTCAAAAGATGATTGGGGAAAAGCAAAGAATAAAGGGACTAATATAGCTGTTAATGTAAGTTTTGAACAGTATATACAGGAAAGATGCGAAACTTTAAATACTAAACTTCAATGGATTTCCAAAAATATTGATAAAGTTGAAAGTATCAACATTGAAAAACAAAAGATACATATTGAGAGACTTCAAGCTGATACTCCTGAAGAAGCTAGAAATTTCAGCTTATCGCTTTATAATATGCTTCCTAGAGTTAAACTTACTGATTTATTAATGGAGGTAGCTGAATGGACTGGATTTGATGAATCATTTGTTCACGCTTCTTCAAATCAACCGCCTAAAGGTGAGGAAAAGTCTATTGTGATGGCTTCATTAATGGCAATGGGGACAAATATTGGATTAACTAAAATGGCAGAAGCAACTCCTGATATTTCATATCGCCAGATGGCCAATGTTATGCAATGGAGATTACATGAAGATGCGATGACTCGCGCTCAAGCTACACTGGTAAATTATCAGCACCGTATATCATTAACTTCATATTGGGGAGATGGGACAACATCGTCTTCTGATGGTATGCGCGTTCCTGTCGGTGTATCATCGTTACATGCAGATTCAAATCCGCATTACGGAACGGGGAAAGGTACGACCATTTATCGTTTTACAAGTGATCAGTTTTCTTCCTTTTATGCCAAAGTTATTAATACAAATGCCAGGGATGCCGTACATGTGATAGATGGATTATTACATCATGAATCAGACCTTTCAATTGAAGAGCATTACACTGATACAGCCGGTTATACGGATCAAGTTTTCGGATTAAGTCATTTGTTAGGGTTTCGTTTTGCACCAAGACTAAGAGATATAAGTGACGCTAAATTATATACCATTTCTTCTCCTAATGATTTTCCAAACATAAAAGGCATACTTCGAGGTAAGATTAACACAAACGTTATTAAAGAGAATTTTGATGATGTATTAAGGCTGGCACATTCAATTCGAGAAGGAAGAGTTTCTGGATCATTAATCATGGGGAAATTAGGTTCATATGCAAGACAAAATAAAATAGCTACAGCTCTTCGTGAGATTGGGAGAATTGAAAAAACAATCTTTATTCTTGACTATATAACAAATGAAGCATTAAGAAGAAGGATACATCGTGGGTTAAATAAAGGAGAAGCCATGAATGGATTGGCTAGAGCTTTATTTTTTGGTAAACGTGGAGAATTTAGAGAACGTGGCATACAAGATCAACTCCAAAGAGCCAGTGCGTTAAATATATTAATAAATGCAATTAGTGTATGGAATACTGTGTATTTAAGTGAAGTTACAAAGGAATTTAAGAAAAATAATGTTTTAAGAGAAGAATTACTTCCACACATTTCACCTTTAGGATGGGAGCATATTAATTTTCTTGGAGAATATAAATTTGATTCGCATCGATTACCCACAAATTCCTTAAGACCCTTAAATAAAAATTAATCTATAACATAAGCCAAATCCCTTAGCGTACAGGTATTTGGCTTTTTTTGTGTCGAATTTTGCTTAACGTACAAAATTTCCGAAATGTTGGCTGTACCCCTAATAGGTGTGATGTTTATATTATTGCCAGGTGTCGTCATAGCTGCATTAAGATTGATATGGTTATTGTTTTCAGGATGCTTAGTGTGGATCGTAGTATTTATTATATTCATTATACTTTTACGCATATTCATGATGTTTTAAATTATGTTTTATGTTTAATATATTATGTTTTATATTTTATGCTTTATGCTATAATAAAATCAAGTAACTATAAGGAGTGATAGTATTGGGTAAAGTAATTAGCATCAATAACTTTAAAGGTGGTGTCAGTAAGACTTCAACAGCATGTTTACTCGCTTATGTCTTATCTGAAAAAAGAAATAAAAAAGTATTAGTCGTTGATTTTGATCCCCAGGCAGATGCAACAGAACTTCTACTTAGAACATTCAGAAAAGATATGTTAGAGGATGTTGCTGGTTTAGAGAAATTATCTATTTATAAAGGTATCACTGAAACAAATAGAAAAGCAATCACTATTAAATTGAGTGATAATATGGATCTGATTCCAGCAGATTTTAACCTAGTAGGCTTACCATATCATTTAATTCAGCTAGATAGCTATCAGAAGGTAAAAATTCTAGATGAATTTTTAAAAGGTGTTAGAAAAGAGTATGATTTAATCATTATCGATACACCACCAACAATTTCAGATTTTAGCAATAATGCTATTTACGCATGTGACTATTCATTAATTGTGATGCAGACACACAGAAGATCGTTCAGAGCAGTTGATAAGTTTGCAGAACACTTAGTAAAGTTCAGAGATGCTTATAAAAATAAATTTGAAATTCTAGGAATTGTACCTGTTATGTTCTCCAAGCAGACGAAAACAGATATGACAACATTAGAAGATGCGACTGCTACATATAAGGAACACGTTTTTGAACATATCATCAAACATATGGAACGCGTGAAGTACTGGGATGAATATGGCATTACTGAAGAAGATCATTGGGATAGAAAGACGATTCAAGAATATGAGAATCTTACAGACGAATTCTTAGAACGTTTAGAAAAAATGGAGGCGAAGTAATATGAGTTTATTAGATGATTTAAAGAATAATAAGGAACATTTAAGAGAAAATCCACTTGCGAATAGAGAGATGCAGATAAAAAAGATTGCAGCTACTTCTATAAAAGTAACTGGAGATACACATGCAAAACTTACGGCATTAGATCAAATCTATGTAGATATGAATAAAGCAGAGCTTGTAGATTTCGCATTATCGAAGCTTGCAGACAAGCTAAAAGGTGAAGATAAGGAAACATACGAAAAAGTTTATGAAAACAGCATAGACCAGAAGATAGATTCAGCTCGTAGAAAAGGCTTATTCTAGAGGGTTTCAAAGAATATAAACATAAAATATTATTTATGTTTTATGTTTTATGCTATAAAAAATTAACGTTTTACAACGCTTGTATATTTGTGTATTCTAAATATAAGCAATATAACAACTTCATATCGATTGAAACAATTTTCTTCTTATAGCTTCTTGGGCCTGGGAATCCAGGAAGAAATCTAAAGTTTGCTTGGTAACCAAACTTTAGACCATAAGAAAAAGAGAGGATTTTGGGAATCCTCTCTTTATCGAAAATAGTGTTCAATAGTCAGCCTGCCCAAAAACAAAAAACAAGCAAACTATTTATAATTAATTTTGTTAACTTTATTATATAATTGTTTGGGCAGACTGACAAGATGTTTGCACAAATTTTATAGGGATTAGTGTATTTTCTTTGACCTACCCTGATTTATGCTACCGTCTTTTCCTCTGGAATATTGATCATACGTTTCTTTCATGACAATATTCGAGGAAAGGATAGGTAGCTTTTTATGTATGGAGAAAAACTGAATATGCTAGAGATCTTTGAGAAGATGACGAATGGGGGACTATCTGTAAAGCGTCCTAAAGGGTCAAAGTTCGCATTCAGTGAGTCTGTTTCTGTCTTCAGACCTGGAAAAGTAATTGGTATCAATACAAAGTCAGGTCTGAAAGGGGCAAAAGGCTTAATCATCGGCTCAGTAGAGGCATTAGTAGATAATCATAAGACGTTTACTCATATTACGCCAAATGTATTTCGTTCAGCGAAATATATTGGTGATGATAAGGTAATAGGTCATAGAGAAGATAACTTAAAACAGATAAATGCATTTGTAATTGATATTGATGGGATTGATAAAAACAAGGTAAAACGTACGGATATCGTATTCAGAGGGATGGAAGCAGGTTTACAGCCAACAATCATTCTAGATACGCCTCACGGTTACCAGGTACAGTATTATCTTAAAAACCCAATCTTTATTAAAAAGAATGATAATAAAGCAGTAAAGATGGCAAAGAGAATCAGCATGAACCTCAGAGAACACTACAGACAGGTGTTTGAAGAAGTTGACATGGCATGTAATCACTTTGGATTCTTCAGATGCCCAAAAGAGGAAAATATATTGTCATACAGCCCGAACTCAATTCATTCATTAGACCAATTTATTGAGTTCTCTATGGAGTTTGAAAAATTAAATATCGAGAGTAGAAAATTGACTAAAGATACAGCAAAAGTCTATGATTTCGCATCTCTACGAAGCATTCATGAACCTTGGTTCCACATGCTTATTAATTGTACCCACATCAAGGGGAGTAACGGACAAATCGGACGTGACAATGCAATATTTACTATGAGCCTTCAACTCTATGCTGGAAAAGTTGAAAAAGAGGAGGCTCTGTTAATGATGCAGAAATTTAACAGTAATCTTGAAGAACCATTAGACGAAAATATTGTTGTACAGAAAGTAAACAGCGCTTATTCAGGGCAATATAAAGGTGCTAAAAAGCAATTTATTGACCTATTATTGTATACTTGGTGCGAAATTACAGACAATGACAAGAACAATTACTTCTTCAGACACCATGCAAAGCCAAGAGAAGAGCGTGAAAGATCCCATTGGTATGAGTGGGAAGGGGATATGATTCGTTTTATCAATGAGAATGCGGAAAAAGGGAAGGTTGTAATGCGTCCTAAAGAGGTTATAAGTGCGTTAAACATACCAAGATCAACGTATTATGATGTCCTGAAGCTAACTAAAACAGTATTAATAAGCAAAGAAGGAAGTAAGGTTGTACTTGCAACAAAAGCATCCCTATACAACTATATTCAGACATTAATCGAACAGAATAAGAACCTGAAGGCTCAATATCGTATGTATTTAACAAAGGTGATGCCTTATTTAAACCTGCAAGAAAAAGAACAGATCATCAGACATTTTACAATCGCCAGTGATGGGTTGAAACACGATGAAATCAACGATTTAGGTGTAAAATTAGAATAAAATACATTTTGTCCGTTGTCCCTTACATAAATATATATTTATATAGACTTGTGTAGTTATATATTATGAAATATATATAAATATTTTCGACTTTATACGAACATTTGTTTGTACGAACATACGTTTGTGTTTTGGGAGCATTTATGTTAATCTTGTTAATGTAAAGAAAATAGTTGTATTCCCAGTATATTCTAGTATCATAGTTACCATAAAAAACTTTTTAGAATAAAATTATACATTATGCTATTCATATATATAGCTTATTTGGTATAATAGTATTATAACTGATGGAGGAAATGCCTATGAAAAAGATTGTTATTGGTGGTCTATTAGGATTGTCATTAATATTAACTGCATGTGGATCTAATCAGGAAGGTGATGCTGCATTGAAGGGTAAAACCTTTGAAGCAACACAAGGAGGAGATAATGAATATCTCTTAACTTTCAGAGATGATGGTACATTGCAGGTAAAAGAGAACGGTAACTTAGGTAGAACAGATGAAGGTGAATACAAGGTTTCTGAGGAGAAATCAAAAGATGGTTATTACCATGTTACTTTTGATAAATTAAAAGCAGGATATGTAGATCAGACACCTGATGCAGGATATTGGGCTTTAGATAAAGATAATAACAATAATCTTGTTTTAAGATACGTTGATGAAGATTGTCGGAATGTAACTACAGATAATCCAGATGCTGAGTGTAAAGTTTTTATGCCTTTTAAAGAAAAAGGTACAAATGATGAATTAGATGATTCAGAAGATGTGTATTTAAAAGAAAAATAAGTTGCGTTATATAAATTAAATTTTATATAAATTTTTTAATTGTGGAAAAACTTTGGTGTATTATGTTGACTTAAGGATAAATGTAACTTATTATCGAATATAACAAAACCTGTTTTTTGACAATTAAAAAAGGGGACGGACGGATAAGTGTACCACCACTTATCTATCCTGATCACCAACAGCTACTGGAAATAGCTATTGGCTTATCCCCTCTAAATCCTGTGCTACAAATACTATAGATTACGGCTATAATATTTGTTATGCACAGTATCTCAATAATAAACTATAACTGTGTTTTATTCAATACAGTAAATCTGTATTGTATGACGTTCTGTCTACAATTATAGAGTTATAAACCTTACTTCTTTCTTTACGTTGTTAATAAGAAATAGAGGGGAGGGGTTATTAGTTTATGATAAAGATGAATTTAGAGGATAGAGGACTTGCTGATAGCTGAAAATAGCTGTTGGTGGGTCCTCTTTTTTAGTTGTCAAACCAGGCAGCGTTATTCCCATACAGTCAATTAATCATTCCCAAAGTGATTAATAAAAAGGAGTTGTTGATTATGAAAACAGCAAATATTAATACAAGAAAATTTAGATTGATGTATAACTTTAATCATATTGTCGATATTACAGAATTAGAAGAAAACGGTTATATGTTCAGAACTTTTAGTAATGAGGATTATGTAAACGTTGGAAATGGTATTGTGATTAGAAGACATAGAGATAACAACAACTTTTTAAATAATACTGTAAGAATGTTACCACTCGCTGAGTTACTCAGTCAGATCAAGACAGTAAGAAATTTACAAGGTCAGATTATTTATAAGAGACCGAATCGTGACAGACATATTAGAAAAGTGAACTATGTAAGAAAAGATAGATTGAAAAACTCTTAAAATCAATTCTAGCAGATTGATTTGTGAATACATTCAAAGTGATGTAGACACAATATAGTACTTTGACAACTAAATAACATGACTCTGTGTTCATTCTTTAACTTCTAAGGATGATGAGCTGGAAACAGCCACATAAAAGCGAAAATGCTAGTGTAGAAGAAGGTCTATAAATTGAGTTACTCATTAGGGTAACAGTTATCGTTTATCTAAAAAGCGTTCATCCTCATATTAGTTTGCCAGGATCTGAAAAGGGAGCAAATCTCGTCATTGCGATAATCGAAAGTAGCGATGTTGATATGTAAGGTTTAGAATTCAAAGCCATAAATTCTATAGAACAGACCTAATCAAAGTAAAAAAATTTTTTAATTATAATGGAATTATGTTAGTGTTCACAAATCAATCTGCTAGAAATAACAATAAAAAATCTAAGGGAAAGGAAATGATAATCATGAAAGACATTTATTTAGAAGATATATCTGAAATTAAAAATGCTGTATCAACTTTACTAGATAGATTTGATAATTTATATATTCTAGAAGATGAAACAAATGTAGCGATAGAACTATTAGAAAGATTGAAGTTTAATACGTTATCATTAGACGATATATCAATTACTACAGTGATGCCATTATTTGAAGCTGCAATTAAATATGGATGTGCAGAAAATAAGGAGAACAAATTTAAGTATTTGAATAAAGTGTATTATGGTGAGTTGCCATTAACTTTTTCAGTGACAACAAGTTATATTGTTGTATTAAATGATATAGCTGTTTTAGAGAATGAAATACCCGGTATCAGTGAAGAAATAAAGGAGCATATCAAGGATTATATGGTTGATCATGTAAATAATGCTGGTTTCTTGATACAAAAAGATAGAGATATCATATGTTGTACCGATTATGATATTGATTTGAGTTGTGGGACAAAGTGTAAGGCGACAGATAATACTTATCGTTTTATTAGAGGATTAACGAAGATGCCTGATTCAGAATTATTGTTTAATCTTTTTACGAGTAAGATTATTGTTTATGACATGTTAAATGATAAAATGCTAAATGCTAAAAGTAATAATGATTACAGGTTGAGTTATGCATGATAATCATTATAGTGTTTATATTAATTATATTTTATTTGCTATATAAAAATTATTGTCTTCAGGAAAAACTTTTAACATGTCGTTATGAATTAGAAAGAACAATGGATATTATAGATAAGGCAGTTAAAGAGGGTTTTAAAATCAATTGATTTTAAAACCCTCTTTTTTGTTAGGAGGTGAAATTATTGGTATGAAACAAGAAGTCGTAACAAATATTGATTTGGAGGAACGTTTTAAAAATATAAGAATTAATAAAATGTTTACGGATAAGATGGCAGTAAGTATGACGACCTGGAATCGGTTTGACATTGTGATGGTGTGTCATAGGAATCGTAAGGACATACATATCGTTGTAGATCAGATGTATAAACGACATACGTATAAACGTAGTGATTATGCTAACTACTTATGGAATAAAAGTGGATTTAATAATAAGAAGAAAATATAAATAATAGAAATGGGAGGTGCAGTAAATGAATATCAATAAAGCGAAGTTCATTGATAAAAATACTACATTTTATTTTGATCCACCTTTAGAACGTAGAATGAAACAACTAAATATATCAGACAACTATTTTAGAAGTAGCAACAGCAAGTGATTCATATCAATCAAATGTTAAAAATACAATTTTGGGTCATGTTTATCAAGATAAACTAACAACAAGTGTAAACATATATGATAATGAAGATATGATTCAAGAGATGATTCTAATACCAATAAATCATAATGATTTAGAATTTTTTGATTATGAAGAACAGATATACAAGGTTAATCATCGTGAACTTAGTCATAAGCTTATAAGTATGGTACCAATATTTGAATAAAAGCCCTTAGATTAACTACATAGTCTAAGGGCTTTTATTATTGAAAGGAGTATAACATTGGGGATACCGGTATTTGTACATGAAAGTGATAGCTACACATCATGTGGTAGGGAACATGTTGAAATAATTAAAGAATATTTACTATTATTTGATAATAAGATTATATGTTTGCATACTAATTCTTTAGCTGAAGTAAACGAATATATAGAGAAATATTATAGAGATAAAATTGAAAATGGCATATGTATTATTGATATAACAAAAGCACATATGCTGGCACTATCCGATAAACAATCAATAAAAAATCTTATTGACGCTTTAAGTAATTTTTCAAAGATATCAATTGATATTGATAAAGTGTAGATTATGCATATTATTTTTAAATCTAAAGTTTAAATATTTATTTTGATAAGTTTTAACATTTGCTAAGATATATAGTTTAAGTTGTTTATGTTTAGTGACTATTTCTAAGTGAGGATATGATTCCATATTATCTTTATAGATTAAAAATGAAACTTTATCAGTAATACCATTTAAAGTACAGTTTGATTTTGAACGTATTTGATAATATTCTTCATATTCATTAATCCAGACATGACCATGATAAATATACAAATCTTTAGTAAGAATAGTTGTCTCATTAAAATTGAAAAATAAATCAGCTAGCTTCAGAGAAGTGCTGCCAATCCTTAGTAGTGTCACCTTATTATTATATTCATCTGAATTATATAAACTTACGAGTTTACGCAGAGAATTGATGTTTGAATGAATTACTTTAGTGTTTTGATTATTTTTTATATCTTCATTAAAATTGTCATCATACGAATTAGAGATGGCTTTTGATGATGTTTTAACATGATTATTAGTAATAGGATTAAAACCGTTAACGCTGAGATTTAATCTAAAATCACCTGAATTTTTTAATTCAGATTTATTTAATTTTGATTGATTATTTTTGCTAATTTCCATACCTACAAGACAACTTTCATCATGAACAGCATCTTGATTGCCACAAACAAAGTAAGGTGCTTTTTTTCTTTCATTAGCAATTGTTTTGAAATTTGCACAAGTGTATGGCACTTTGCATTGATCTGAACACTGAAAAGCATGACGATCTTTTAAAATGCCTTTTAATGCTAAGTCATTTGCTTCAAGTGCAGTAATGGGTCTACCAAGTTGTAAAGAAAAGGCAGTTTCTTTTGTCATAATATACACCACCAGTTAAATAGTTTATTCCATTATACCCCAATTACAAATGTAACTGTAATTGGGGTTCTATTTATAAATAAGAAAGGAGTCGCTAATATGAATTCCCCGCGAGCACCAACTGAATAACTGTTTTAAGGGACATAGCCATCAGGTAACGAAAATTACTTGATGGCTTTTTATTATTTAAATTAAAGGAGAATATAGAAATGAACAAAAAATTAATAAGCAAGAAAAACAAGACATTAAAGATACTTCTAGCATCAGGCGTTATCGCCTCATCATTATTAGTATCATATCAAGTAGATGCAGCTGAAGTAACTGTGAAAGATGGAGAATTACGCGCTGTAGAAAATAACTTTTTAATTATTCCTGATGCTGGTAAAGAGATTAAACCGATAGTCACAGTTACAGGCGTAACGCCAAAATCAGTGACTAAACCGACAAATAATGAATATCAGACGGCGGACTACTATATGGAAAAGAATGAGAACTTTGACTCTCATACTTTCCGTCGATTCCAAGATGGGTTTGGCGGAACAAGCATTAGACTAGACCAAGAAACCTCAGAAAAAGCCGTCATTACAGTGCTCTATAAACAACAGGCAACATATAAAGGTGAGCCTGTTGATGTGAAGATGACATTCTCCAATATTAAGGGTGAAACTAATCCTTCTGCAGGAGAAATGAAAGACGTGGGATTTATGATTTCAGATAATATGTTCTCCGGATATTATTATTTGAATGCTAGAGATTTCGACGTTAATGTCGAATTCATTAAAAAAGATGGATCAAAAGTTGTATTCAACAATGATGCATATTTCACATTTAACTCATTGAACTATTATGAGGGCAATCCTAATGTTACAAGCCTGTATAAAAACGAATCAAGTGAATACGTTGGATATAAGAATCAAGATCCTTCATCAGATACTTACTTAACGGCAGATACCAATGTTAAATCTATGACTGTTGATGGAAAGAAAGTATATGGTGGTACTGTTGGTGAATTTACGGATAAGTTAGGTGGAGAAACATTTAAACGAAATACTGTATCATTCCAGGTTAAAGGAGATTCACTAGATTTCGCAGTTGGTACGACAAATCGCTATGGTGCATGGAATTCTATTAGTTCATCCACACTATTTGACGTAGCCCCTAAGAAGCCGTATAAAACTGTAACTGATTCAGATGAGGTAAATAAAACAATGAATACGTTTGAAACAGGTGAGGTATTAACGTTCAAAGTAAACCAGCCAACACAAACATTGGGTGTGGACGCATTACAACGTTATAGTCAGTTTGCGATTGTAGATAATCTGCCTAAAAACACTACTTATGTTGAAGGTTCAGCACGATTACTAGATAGCACTGGTAAAGCTGTAAGTGTATCACCGACATCATTCACATATTCAAAAGATACGCATACATTCATGTTCAATGGTGATGCAGAATTTCTAAACACGATGAATATGGATGGTAAGAACTATACGATAGAATTTAAAGCGAAACCTATTGATGGATTAAAAGAAGGAGATGTAGTTGATAATGTCGCAAAATCAATTATCAACAAAGCCGAGTATCCAACGAATCATACTGTATCTAAAACACATATCCCTACAGCAAGCACTGTTAAAAAGATGGTAGATGCGAAAGTACCAGTGAATGGTGGAGTGCCTACAGTCGAGGAAGGAACTGCATTTAACTATTTTGTCGATTACACAATCACAGATAGTAAATTAAATAATAGGTTAGTCCTAACTGACGACCTAGAAGATGTACTTGATGCAAAAGCCGTTAAGATTTTAGACGAAAAAGGAACAGATATTACATCTAAAGGAACTGTTAATGTTGATGATGCAAAAGAATTAATTACATGGACTGCAAAAACACCTTCTGAATTTGCTGGCCAAAAGTTAAAAATGCAAGTGACAGCAGTATTAAAAACAAAAGCAGATTTAACGCCTTACACAAAAGACGGAAAAATTGAAATTCCAAACGTTGCAAAATTAACAACTAAAGAAGGTGTTAAGTCATCTAATCCTGTTGTCGTCAAACCTATACTTAAATACACATTGGGTGATCAAGTGTGGAATGATGTTAATAAGGATGGAAAACAAGATACTACTGAAAAGGGTATCCCGGGCGCAAAGGTAGAAGTTAAAGATAAAGATGGTAAAGTTGTTGCGACAACAACTACTGACAATAATGGTAAATATGTTGTTAAAGGTTTACCAGCAGGTGATTATACAGTAGATTTCACACCACCGAAAGAATATACACCAGTAGATAAAACAAAGTTAACGCAAACAATCAAATTGGATAAGGATAATATGGATGCCGATTTAGGATTATTCATTCCTACACCACCACCTGCTCCAAAAGACCCTACAAAAACAGTAGTAGATAAATCAGTATTAGATGCGAATGAAAAAGAAGTAGATGCTACAGAAGTTAAAAAAGCAACAGACTACAAGTATCGTGTCAATACTACAATTACTGATAAGAAAGACATCAAGTCATTAGAAATCACAGATGATTTAGAAGATGTACTAGAGGCAAAATCAGCTAAAGTACTTGATAAAGATGGTAAAGACATTACAGCTGAAGGTACATTAACGATTGATAAAGAAAAAGAAATCATTTCTTGGAAAGCAAAAGACCCTACAAAATATTCAGGTCAAAAGTTAGTCCTTGAAGTAGTGGCACAAGTTAAGAAAGATGCTGATTTATCTAAATACACAGATAAAGATGGAAATTTCTTGATTCCTAATACAGCTGATGTAATTGTTGATGGAACAACGACATCATCAGATAAAGTAGATGTTACTGTACCAAAAGATCCATCTAAGACGGTTGTTAAAAAATCAGCAAGCGATGATACGTTAGAAGTAGGTCAATCATATAGTTATTCAGTAGAAACAACAGTTACTGATGACAAAAATGTTAAAGAAGTTATTCTTATTGATGATCTGGAAGATGTATTAGAGGCAAAGTCAGCTAAAGTATTTGATAAAGATGGTAAGAACATTACAGATGAAGGTACATTAACAATTGATGAGGAGAAAGAGATCATCACATGGAAAGCAAAAGATGGCAGTAAGTATATCGGTCAAAAATTAACATTAGCAATTGATACATTCATCAAGAAAGATGCAGATTTAAGTAAGTATACAAGTGAAGATGGAAAGGTTGTAATCCCGAATACTGCTAAAACAATCGTTGGAATTGATAAAGACGGGAAAGTTGTAGAAGAAGAAATTGAATCAAATAAAATAGATGTCACAACAACACCTAAAGTAGAGGAACCGACAACAGAAGCACCGACGACAGAAGAACCAACGACAGAAAGACCTGAATCAGTAGTTGTCCCAACGACAACTGAAACGCCTTCGGTAGAAAAGATTGAAAAACCAAAAACTCAAAGTATCTTACCTCATACAGGTAGTAAGTCATTAGACTTTTTACTATATGCAGGTGCAGCAATCTCCTTATTTGGAGCAGTAGGATACTTCGTGTATCGTAAAAAAATTAGTGAAGAATAATAAGCAATAACTAAGATCAGTACTTTTGTACTGGTCTTTTTTATATAAATTTATAGAAAGGAGATAAGACATTGAACTTAAGTACACAAGAGGTTAAAGCAATTGTAGAAAATGCAGGTTTAGACTTCAATCAGTTTAAACAAGACTGTACAAATGAGTTACAGCTCGATTTCTTAAACAAAGGTAAAGTTTTTAAAGAAATTGAAAAAGATTATCAATTACAGAAAGCTTTGGAACTTGTCTTAAAAAATGCAACTGGTAAGAAAGGTAATAAACATAATTTTGATAAAACAGATGTATTAGAACAAAAAAACGATTAATTAAAAAAATTTAAAGGAGCAATAAGATGAATACAATATTAGATTTGAATTTACTAACATTATTAACAGTACTAGGAGACTTCGATTTTAGTCATTTATTTATGTATAACGATGCGGTACAAAATATTATCAGAGGATTAAAAAAACTATCAAATGCATTGAAATTAATCGGTATCGCATTAGGGGCAATCGGTGTCGCAATGGCAGGTTACCAGTTTATCTGGGGTGGTGCTAACGGTAGTCAACAAGGAAAGCAATATCTGTTAAACACTGCGATTGGTGTCGTTTTAATCGTAGCTGCTACATCAATTATAGACTGGATCACAACTAACGTAACATTCTAATGAAAAGAGAGGATTACCTCTCTTTTATTACTTTTCAAAAGGAGAATACAATATGTCAAATTTAAAAATATTTAAAGTAAAAGTTTCAAATTTACCAAAGGATAAAGATATAAATAAGGTTATCAATTTGACTTCAAAGAAGACTTATTATTTCAGTGAATTTAATGAAAAACTGAAATTATTAAAAGAAGCTGCTGAGAAGAATAATAAAGTATATACATTTGATATAGAGATAGTAGATTATGATGCACCTAACATTGTACATTTCATGTTAAATAATTATGCAATTACTAGAAATACTCCAGATTCAATCAAATCAATCATAGAGTATGAAGCTTTAAAAGATAAAAATGCAGAAGAAAAAGGTGTATCTGAAGATTACAAAAAGCAATTTTTTGGGGCACTACAGGAATCAGAAGATTATGATGTAGCTACTAATGAAAGTGTAAAAAATGGAAAGCTTAAAAAAGTTAGTATCTTCAGCAAGGTAAGCCCATTTAAAAAGAAACAAACTGAAAAGAATATAGAATTTAATGAAGAAGAACAGGATCAGCTAGAAGAATTAAAAGCTGACATGATTGCTTCTGCTAAATCTGATGAGTTACATAAAGAAGATGAAATTGTAAATTTATCTGATTCTCAGCTAAAGCAAAAAGATGCAGAAATTATTGGAAATGCAGTGAATGATGATAAATTATACGAAACAAAAGATTTAGAAAAAGAAAGCTATGATAATAAACTTACTCATTTGAATGCTTCTGTAAATGAAACTGAGAATGAGATAAATTCAGACAATACGATTGAAATATATACTTCAAAGCCAGTAGATGAAGAAAAAATCATTGAATCAAATATTAATGAGATACCAGATAAGTTTCAAGATGTATTAAAAAATGAGGTATCTGATGAAAAATTTAATATAGACGTGCCACAGCTTCATATTGAGAAGCCTGATCTACAAAATATGAGTGAAATTGAAAGAGAAGAAATTATATTCTTAAATAAAAGAGAAGAAGAAAAACAGAAGTATTTGAAAAATCAATCCAATGCTTTAATAAATTCATTAAAAGAGAGTTACTATAATGGCTTAAAAGATATCCAAGACAAAATAGAGGAATACTATAAAGAAAATAAACCAGATTACAAAGAATACATTGATAATCTGATTAATGAACAAGCCCCCCTAAATAAAGACGTTATGGACAGCCTAAATAAAAAGCTCGAAGAAGAAGATAATCTAATATTACAAAAAGATATGGATGACTTTAAAAAACAACATCAGACTAAGAAAGAAATGCTGAAAGAAAAAAGAGAGCTACGCTTAGCTGAAAAACGTAAAGAACTAAACGATGATAACGAAAAGTTAAAAGAGCGTGGCAAGAAAGACCTGGATAACGAACTTAACGAAAAAGTAGATGTATTTAAAGAACAACAGATAAAGTTATTAGAGAATGAAATTTTAAAGCTTAAAGCGTCATTAGAAAAAGAATTAAACTATAACTTAATTAAATATGATTCTGAAACATTTAAAAATCTTTCATTACTACGTGTAGAAATCATTCAAAATAAGAATAAGAGTGATGAATTGAAACTTCAAAAAGAAAAGAATGACAATGAAAGAAAGGCATTAAAACTTGAAGAAGAACGTATTAATTTAGAAATGAAACAAGCTGAAGCAGAAATTTCAAAAGCAAATGCCATAAAAGATGAATCAATTAAATCTGCAAATGATCTTGAAATAGCTAAGCAGGAAGCACTCGCTCGAAAACATGAACTACAGCTAAAACAAGAAGAAAATCATTTAAGGAAGATTGCGGCTGAAGAAGATGCGAACAGATTAAAGCAACAAGAACTTGAACTACGTCAGACTGAGATGGAACTTTACAAAAAAGAAGACGAACAGATGAATAAATTAATTAAATCTAATTATCTTACTCAGATTATACCAAACAAAGAGAAGGAAGAGGCATTTAATGTAGTAGAACCTGCATCAAAGCAGACAGATAATAAATTAGGTAAATTATTGACAAGTGCACTTATTGTTTCATTAATTGGGGGCACAGGTTATGTTGTAGCTGAAAATAATGGGTATTTTGACAGAGATAAAAACAATAAAAATAACCAAGAAAAAGTTATTAAAGATTCTGATGACAAAGAATATAAAATGCTTGTAAATAACCATGATTTTATAGAAGCATATAAAGTTAAACCTAATAAAAAAGATGAGCTGAAAGATAAAGCCTTAGCTGAAAAAGATTTTATTGATGCAGTTGAATTAGCAAAACAGACAAATGATAAAGAATATTTAATAAGAGTTTATCTAGCTAACGGAAATACTGAAGATCTTATCAAGACATATCAGACCATGAGTTACGAAGAAAAATCAGAAATCAGCCAGGATGACTTAGAGAGAATAGCAAAACTATTTATTGATAAGGAAGATAAAGAAAGTACGAAAGCAATTCTTAAAGATATTAAAGATGAAAAAATAAAAAAAGAGATTGAATCACAATTATAGTAAAAGGAGAACCTATCATGACGATTATTCAAATACCAGTAAATGTTAAAGAGATACAAAGTGTTACAAGTTTAGAGAATGAAGAATCAATATTGTTACTAGTTGGATCAGTTGGTGAGACTAACAGAGATTATACATTTGAGTGGAAAAAATCGGTTGACGATAAAGACAGATTAGATAAATTAAAATCACTCATTAAATTATGTGATTATACATTAAATGTTGTGATTGATGTTTCAATTGTACGAAATGATGAAGGAAATTGTGAAATTGAATTCAATTTATACAATAGAATACCAATTATTGAAATTAAGACAGATATCAATAGTATTTTTAAAAGTGAAGGTGTAATGCTAGTCCAAAATATTCAAAAATCACCTGAAAATAAGGTAGTTACAAATCAATCTATTAATGATGAATCTAATGTAAATGTAGAAGATGAAATAGAACAAGAGGTAGATGCACCTAAAACCGAAACTAACTTAGTAAATGATATAGATGAAGTAAGTGAGCCTGATAAGGATAATGAAGATACATTAGAACAGCAGGATTTAAAAACTTCTTTAGATCAATCACTTCACGAGCTATATGATTCAGTATCTAAAGAGGAAATTAATACAGATGAATATAAAGAACAAGTAAAATCTTTTTCAAAAGCATTTATCAGAAAAGCTACGGGAGATTATGATGCTGAACTCCTATCACTTATAACAATCATCACATATGATTCACTTATCCAAAAGAAAAGCTATGAAGCATTCATCAGTAGTATTAAATCATTAACAACCAAAAATGAAGAAACTTTCAACCTATTTAAATATTTTAACCAAAAGCCATCGCATAACCCATTAAAATCTTTGTTTATTGAAGTTATGGATAATATCGAAGATATGCAGGTAGTTGAAAAATATTTAGAAGAAATAAATAGAGCTTTAGATAAAGGAGGGTTTTAAATGGTTAATATGTTAAGAGGCAAGCATATATTAGGATTTATCTTGAATTCCATAAAATTAAAAGAAAATGATAAAGGTGTGTCTACAGCAAAAATTTACTTAAATGTTATGGATAAACGAAGGTTTGTAAATAAGGAAACAAAAGAAGTAGAATACAGGTCATACTACACAACTTTACCATTCCACCTATATGGTCATGTTGCAGAATATGCTTCTAAATATTTAGTTGAAGGACAGAAGATATTGATTGAGTATTCGATTGACAGTTTTAAATCAAGAGATAATAGCAATCCATCGTATCCACACCCATATTTTATTGCAACGAGCATTGTGCCACAGGAGAAATCAGAAGATGCAGAAGAACGTATGCTGTATCTGAAGATGGAAAGACAGAAAAAAAGAGAAGCAAAAGAAGAAAGTAAAAAATCAGAAGAAAATAATGTAAATGTTAATGAAGAAGATGAACTTGACTATGAAGTATATCAACACAACTTTACTTATAGTGATATCAGTGATAAAGAACTAGATGAAGATTTAGCTTTCTAAGCATTCTAAGAAATTAGGTGACAAGATGTTAGATAATATATTAATCGCAACAAATAAACAGAAACCAATAGAAAAGCAGATTATAAAATCTGAAAGAAAACCCTTTAAGATTAAGGAGTTAGTTGCTGACAGAAGGATTATGTATACATTTTCGATCACAGTCTTTTTTGTTACAGCAGTAATATCTAATCTAATCGTTAATTATTTTTCAGGTATTAAAGAAAACTTTGTCAGATTAATACCTAAAAATAAGGATGTAGATATCTGGCAGAAAATCGACATGATTATCAGTTACAACACTCAATTTTTTACAGATCACGTCAATTCTTTAGAAAAGTTTAAGTTATTGATAACAAGCCCAACACAACATCTGTTGTATTGGGCTATTTTATTTATTATCTTTTCCTATCTCTTTCAGAATAAAATATTTGGTTTTTATAAGAAATATCGAAAAATGAATTATGGTCAGAAAGGCACTTCAAGATTTGCGACAGTCAGGGAATTAAAAAGGCAATATAAATCAGTACCTCAGCAAACATTGGAATATGATGGTGATCCTGGTGTACCCATGACGCATATTAATGATCTGCCAGCATTATTAAAGATGCGTGGCTTTAATAAATTCTTTTATAACGGCAAGTTCTTAATTGATACAGATACAATTAATGTTGCTGTTATCGGTACATCACGATCTGGTAAAGGTGAATCATTGGTTTTTCCAGCGACAGATATTGATACGAGAGCAAAGAACAAGCCATCTTTAGTATTTGCAGATCCTAAAGGTGAACTATATGCAGGGAGCTATGAAACATTAAGAAAGCGAGGGTATGACGTAGAAGTATTGAACCTGGTAAATCCCGATGACGGTATGAGTTACAACATGCTAGAGATTATCAAACAGGAATATATCAAAGGAGACTTTGCACAGGCAGAACAGTATTGCGTATCTTTGACAAAGACACTCTTTCCAGGGAAAGGTTCAGATCCATTCTGGGACAATGCAGCTGCATCATTAGTTAATGCGTTAATCTTTACTGTTATTCACAGAGCATTAGAAGAAGGAAAACCTGAACGTATTACGATGCGTAATGTTGTTGATTTATTAAATACTTTAGGGCCAGAAACAGAGAACTATCTGAATGAAGATGGTGAATCTATAAACAGATTAGATGAATATATTATGTCACTACCTGATGGCTCCATTGCGAAGAAACAATATGCGACAAGTGCCTTTGCAGGAGGAAATACAAGATCAAGTATTCTGACAGTAGCATCTACGACACTACAGATATTTACATCAGAAAAACTTTCTAAAATGGGTTCGGCAAACTCTGTTGACTTTACAAGAGTTGGGTTTAATAAACGACTGAGAGTTAAATTTGATTTGAAATACATGTATGAACGTGGCGTAGTGATCTACGGTTACAGAGAAAAAGATGAATTAAGAGCAAACTTTAAAGTAGACTCACTTGGATATATGGAAAATAACTTTAAACGTACGATGAAACCAGGAGAAACTATTAGAATAGAAATCTTAGGAGATGTATTTGAATATATCTTTTATCGTGAAGCACCTGGATTTGTAAAGGTTGAAATTGATGAATACACAGGAGATAGAATTTATCCTAAAACTGCGTATTTGAAGCCAGTTGAAGATAATACAGGCATACTTGAAACGACATGTTTCTATAGTGAAAAACCAATAGCAGTATTTATGGTTGTACCTGATTATGACAGCTCAATTCATGTTGTAGCGAGTATCTTTATATCACAGCTTTATACGATGCTTGCGAGAAGAGCTTCAGAAAGTGGTGGTAAATGTCATCAGAGAGTTAAGTTCAGGTTAGATGAATTTGGTAACTTCCCACCAATACATGATATGGCAAATATTATGACCGTTTGTTTAGGGCGAAATATACTGTTTGAACTTTATGTTCAAGGCTATACTCAGCTACCTGCGAAATATGGTAAAGAGGATGCTGACACAATAAAAGATAACTGCCAGGTTCATATCTACATTAAATCAACAAATAAGGAAACGAACGATGAAATAGCTGCTAAGTGTGGCATGAAGACAGTGACATCCACGACTAGAAATAGAAATGGATCAATGTTTAATACTGAAATCAGTGAAACAGATAGTATAGAGCAAGTTCCAATTATTGAAGCTGATTTACTACCTAAATTTGTTCAAGGAGAACAGGTGATATTAAGGTTCTTGAAATCACTGGATAATAAGAAGAAAGCGATGCGACCAGAACCTATTTATAATCATAATGAAACACAGACACCATTCAGATTCCGTTATCTAGCAAATGATTTTGAGCCAGCTAATCAGTTTGCAGACTTTGATATACCTTCGCTTCATAGAAAGTTAAAGCTATCCGACTATAGAATTAACTGGAAGGAACGACCTGAAAAAGTCACAGTGATATCAAAAGGATATATCGCAAGTCTTGAATACTTCGATAAAGAAAATAAAGAAGAACTGATGCGCATTTGTAAGGAAATCACTAATGATTATGAACTCTACCACGCATTACTTGAAGTACAATCGGAAGATGTTATTTCAAGTACGATTCAGCGTATCTTACAGAATAAAGGATGGAGTGCAGAAGAAATTGAAAGTCCAGCATCAAGAATTACACAGAAATTAAGAGAGATTAAAGAAGGAAAGAAGACAGTAAGAAATCCATTAAGCCAAAAATCAACGATTGAAGTAGTTGAACCATCGAAATTTATTTCAGATAAATATTTTGATGAAAACATAGTGAATATCATAACAGGAGAACTAGAAAAGTTACTACCAAAGAGAATGTTTGAAGAATTAATTGAAATGGATAAGAAATCTTTTGAGAATACATTCAATGAATTAAAACAAAATGAAGCTTACGCTGAATTAGAAAAACTGGAGAAAGCGATAGCAAAAGAAAGACTTATGAATAAATAGAAAGTAGGGTGAAATAGTGAGCTATGAAGATATATTAGAAACATATAAAGAATATTTTGTTCAGCAGGACTGGGTATGGATGATTCTATTCAAAGTATTATGGGGGATGGTGCTATTTTGTCATGCGACTATAGCAATACTAGAAAAAGGATTAGATAAAATGTTGACCTTCAATGGTTTCTTTGAAAGTGAGGCCATGGATGGAGTGAATGATGTTGTGATGCCAATTGCGATGGCATTATTTACAATGTCTCTAATATGGATAGGTTATCTTATTATGTCTGGTCGTGGCATCAAGAAGGGCGATGTATTTATGAATGTGCTTCTTGCTTTTGGCCTGATATTAGGGATACCTTATCTGACAACAGAGTTAAACAATATCTCAACAGAACTTGTACAGGCTGGAAAGGATGCAGGGAGTGGTGAAACCTTAAAATCAGAGAACTTTGCGACACAGATTGTTGCGATGAATACAGTAGACCTACTGTATCTAAGTCGTGAAATGGATTGGGAGCTGAATAAAGAGACATATATCAATAATGATATTTCAAACTCCAATATCAAGAATAAAGATTTTTCAGGACTAATCAATGCCTCGAAAGATTCAGATGGGATTGAAGAAGCAGGAGATAGAGATTATAAGTTAAGTTCACTTGAAAGAAATGTGTTCAGTCATAAAATTGTAGATGGTGAAGATGGTGGAGTTAACTTTGAAGAAATTAAACCTGCCGAATTTAAATTTATCGGACAGGTGGGATTCCTGAATAAATGGTATTACAGATATAATGCAAACTTCTTTACAATGTTCATTCAGTTTGGAGTGCTAGGATTCGTCTTAATATTCGCGATGTTCAAGACGATGTTACTTATGATGGAGATTGCATTCCAAAAATTAATTGCACCATGGATAGCAGCTACAGATATTACAACAGGTCAAAAGATGAAAACATTTATGAACGACTTTGTTATGAATTATGCAGCTATCGGAATTCTAGCGTTTGTTATGAAATTATATCTACTTGCGATGCAGTATATAACGACTTTAGGATGGAATCCTTGGATTATATCAGTTGCCATGATCGCACTAGGAAAATTTGTTATAGATGGTCCAGAAACAGCCAAAAGGCTACTAGGAATAGACGTTGGTGTTCAAGATGGATATAAAGCGCTGATGGGAAGTTTAGCAGCTGGTGGAGCCATGATTGGTGCTGGTAAGATGTTAGGTAAAGGTGTATCTTCAGCAAAAGATGGAGTGAATAATCTACGTGAAAAACAAGCAGATCCAAATCATAAAGGATTAGCTGAACGTTTTGGTGGCAAAACAGCAGATGCAATCAAAGGTATGACACGTGAAGCTGGCGAATTATCTTCTGCAGGTGTAGGTGGATATGTATCTAATAAATCGAATGAAGCTATGACAAAAATGAAAACTGGCATTACTGATACAGCAGAAGCTGTTAAATCGAGTATTATAGATAATGGACTTACTGAATCGTTTGCAGAAGGAAAGGCAAATGCTCAAGCTTATGCAGATTCTACCTCTACATCAAAAGCCATGCCTTCAGCTATGCAAAAAGCTGTAAGTCAGGTTGTCGATAACAATTCTGGTTTATTAACGACAGGAGAAAGAAATGTATTAGAAAAAGTGATACGCGGAGATTCAGGATTATCAGATGATGAACGAAATGTGATTGAAAGATTATCTAATTCTGGTTCATTAAGTGAAAATGACAGAGACATCCTAAGAAATGTTCTAACACAGACATCTAATGCAGGGCAACTAGAAGACCAAACAGCAGTACAGCGATATCTCACTGAATCTGGAAATAATTTAAATTCAGAAGATAAAACAGCACTTGAAAGATTAATACGTGATCCTTCTAATGTATCAGCAGAAGACAGGTTAGCGATAGAACGTGTTCTATCTAATGATAATAGTAATCTAAAAGCAGAAGATAGATTAGCGATAGAAAGGTTGTTGCAGACAGGAAATAGTGGTGTAACTGCATCAGATAGAACAGCAATAGAAAATGTTCTATCAAATGATAATCAATTAAGCACAAACGACAGACAAGTGATGGAAAGGGTGTTATCTAATCCATCAGAAGCAACAAGTCAAGATAGACAAGCGTTTGAGAGAGTTATCAGTCAAAATATGAGCAACTTAAACCAGGAACAGAAGACAGCCTTCCAGAACATACAGCAACAGATGAATAGTACGATTGCACCAGATTTAAGACCTGCAATACAATCATATGTACAGAATCAAGGGTCGAGTATGAGTAATGGTGACAGACAGGTAATGGAAAGAGTGATTTCTAGCCCAACACAAGCAACAAGTCAGGATAGGCAGGCATTTGAAAGAATTATCAGTCAAAATACTGGTAGTATGAATCAAGAACAAAGAACAGCCTTCCAAAACGTACACCAACAGATGAATGGTACGATTGCACCAGATGTTAAACCTGCAATACAATCATTTATACAGAATCAAGGATTGAGTATGAGTAATGGTGATAGACAGGTAATGGAAAGAGTAATCTCTAATCCATCACAAGCGACAAGTCAAGACAAACAAGTATTTGAAAGAGTTGTCAGTCAAAATACAGGTAATATGAATCAAGAACAACGTACAGCGTTTCAGCAAGTAAATCAGCAGTTGGGAAGCACAGTATCTTCTGATGTAAAACCAATTATGCAGTCATTCGTTCGATCGCAGGGATCAAATATGAATACTGAAGAAAGACAAATCATGGAGAAAGTAATATCATCACCATTAAAAGTGACTAACCAGGAAAGAGCAGTATTTGAAAAAGTGATACAGCAAAATACAGGCACCTTTACACAAGAGCAGAGAACAGCATTTCAACATGTAAATCAACAACTTGAAAAAGTCACTGTTCAAAAACAGAATACAAACACTTTATTTAAAGGAATAGATAAAGGATAAAACATAAAGCATATATTATACTTTATGCTATTGTAAAATTTGATAGGTATAATATTATTAACAAGGATATAGTCCATGGATTAGTATGGGTTTGTAAAATAAGACTGGATAAGCATCGGTACAACGATATTTACAAAGATGTAATCCATGTTTGTAAAAATCGATTAATTAAGATATAATGATGATAACAAAGATTATTTTCACAGAAACACCGAACCCCCTAACTGGGCAAACAGTTAGGGGGTTTTTTAGGTGCTGGTATGCCGTCTTACGACTTACGTTGATCTAACCAGTGAGAAAACAACGCAAGGACGACACCGACAATAATCGGTGCAATAATGTCAACAAAGATTATTTCCACAGAGATCACCTCCTTCCATAAGAACTCGCCTATGGAAGTAAAGACGGCTTTAATATTATATCATTAAAAATGTTTAAAAGGCATTTGCTATCTGATACGTTAGCAAATGCCTTTTTTTATTATCTGAAATAAATAGGAGGAAAAAATGAGTAAAAATATTGGAAATCAAGGATATACAATACCAAGAGATATGAAAGCAGATATATTAATCATCGGAAAAACAACTTTAAAAGATATCATTGTCATTATTATATTCGTTGTTTTGGGTTTCATGTTAGCAAACTTTATAGATGGTGGCCCGATACTTACAACTATTATTGTAATTATTCAATTTCTTGTAGGTGGGATTGCGATTGCAAAACCTAAAACGAACCCTGATAAACCGATGTATTTAGTAATCGCATCTATGTTCAGGATGGATAAGAATGTTTACAGAAGTTTAGATTATACGAAATATATTAAAAAGGAGATGAAGTAACGAATGTCAGGTTTTGTCGAGCCAAAAAAAGTGGCGATTAAGAGAGATAGAAATGAAAGAAAGAAAAATAAAGATAGAACGATTGATTTAAATATATTACATGTTATCCCTTATAAACAGATAACAAAAGAAGGTTATCTTTTATTAGAAGATAATACTTACGCAGAAATATATCAGTTTGAAACACATGCACTAAATACAATAAACGCAGATGAAAAAGCACAGCTAATGACACAACTTGCATCATTTTATCGTATCAATATAGAAGATATCAAAGTCATTTCATTTAAGTATCCTTCAGATTCTGAGGCTCAACAGCTTTATTGGCTACACAAATATGAAACGACTACAAATCCGTTACAACGTGCATATCAACAGGATAACATCAGACGTTTACAGATTTCAGCAAAAACACATAAAGAGATGGATCATTATGTGTTTGTATATGCAGATAGTAAAAAAGGTATGTCTGTCGTTAAAGATAACATCAGACAGACTTCAGGAGGCTTATTAAGGAAGAATCCTCTATCACAAAAGAAAAAAACGAATGTACTGTTTCAATTGAATAACATGAACACACAATATATATAAAATTGTTTTATGTTTTATGTTTTATGTTTTATATATTATGCAACATACTATATAAAAGCTATGTAACTCATTGAGATGCGTGGCTTTTCAAATTAAAGGAGAATGAAATATGTTTGGATTTAAGAAAAAAGATGAACAGATTGTTAAGCAGAAAATTGATGATTTTGTAGAAGATAATTATGATTTAGAATTTATTGCTAAGACACAGCCCCAGGGGGGCATATCATTTCATGAAAACTACATCAAAAAAGGTGATGGCTATGAAGCATGCTTGACGATATATGATTATCCATCAACAGTATATGACAATTGGATGCGACACATCGTAAATCGTGAGGGTGTCATCACTGTTCAAGATATCTCTACAGCAAACAGAGAACAGGTACAAGAAAACTTAAAGAGATCGCTTTCTGAACAATCAGCTCGTATTCAAGATAATAAAGCAGATGCTATGACAAAAAGTTCATCTACAGATAAGTATCAGACACTTTTAGGTGTATCTCATATGATCAATGATTTAGGTGAACAAATCAAAAAGATTACTGTTAGAATGTTTATTTATAAACCAACTCTTGAACAATTAGATAACGAAATTCACAGAATACGAGTTGATTTAGAAGCTCGAGGTATAAAATCACAAGTAATGAACTTTGAGACAAAAGAAAACTGGCAAAGTTTGGTTATGAAATATGGCAGACAAAAACAAGTGCATGGTGTGAATTTTAAAGAAGGACAACAGATTCCAGCATCAACGCTTGGGGGTGGTTATCCCTTTGACCATACGTCAATCAACGATGAACATGGTGCATTTATCGGTACGACTGAAACAGGTGGTCCTGTATACCTAGACTTATTTAAAGTCGATAACGTAAGAAAGTCATTTAATTCGATTGTCTTTGGGATGATGGGAAGTGGTAAATCTACTTTTCTAAAAGTAATCGAAGAAGAACAGTTTGCAAGAAATCATTTCATTAGAGGTTTTGATAAAGCAGGAGACTTCAGGCAAGTTGTACGTGAACAGGGGGGCAAGATGATATCACTGGATGGATCACAAGGCATGATTAACATGCTTGAAATATTGCCTACAGCAACGTTTGACAAAGAAGATAATCCTGATATTGAAGGTTATGATCTTGTGATTAATGAAGAAGCCTGTTACACTCAACATTTATCAAAACTTCAAATGCAGATGTCATTGATGAATGGTGACTTAACAGATACAGATTTAATGGATTGTGTAAGCTACTTTAATGATTTTTATATCCACGTAGGTTTATGGACGGCTGATAGAAGTAAAAGAAAGCAAATGGTAGTTACAGGCCACAGACCAGAAGAATATCCAATACTGAGTGAATTTAGAGCATTTATTCATAACCTGGATGAATCTAAGATGACAAGTCAAAAACGAGTAACTAAAGAAAAAATATTAACAACTTTAGATAATATGATTAATGTTTATGGTGGTGTTTTTGATGGCCACACGACTGTCCCTAACATGGACGAAGAACAGATTGTATTTTATAACATAGAACAGCTTGAAAAGTTATCACCAAACGTATTTAAATGTCAGTTATACGTAGCGTTATCTTTAATTTGGTCACAAGCTTTAAAGAACGGGAAAAAATATAAGAAGATGATAGAAGACGGTAAAATTGATCCTCGTAACGCTAGAAGATTTATGGTATTCATTGATGAATGTCAAAATATCGTAAATGTAAATAACTTAAATACAGTTGAATTCGTTGTTAACTTTATGAAAGAAATGCGTAAGTATCTTGCAGGAGTTATTTTTGCGACACAATCGCCTAAGCAGTTACTACCTGAAAACAGTAATAATGATGCAACAACTCAACTGAAACAAATATTTGCCTTAACGCAATATAAATTTTTCTTTCAGATTGATAGATCAGATATTGATTCTGTAAGAGATGTATTAGGAGAAACAATAAAAGAAAGTGAGTACGAAATCATTCCAACGCTAGGAAAAGGTGAAGCAATCGTAAGCATACAAGGTGCAAACAATACGCTTTTTCACAATGATGTATCAGAAGAACAATTGCGTCGATTTAGTGGGGGGCAATAAAATTTACAGACACTCTTATTATTAAGGGTGTCTTTTTTTATTGGAGGATATTAAATGATAGAATTTCTAAAAAATAAATTGAAGAAAGCAACAAGAAAAAAAATAATGCTATGGATTGCAGGAATTGCAACGTCATCTACACCTTTCACAATTGCTTTGATAACTGCTGTCCCGATAGTTCTAATTTGTATGCTCTTATTTCTAGGTGGATCAAATGAAGGATATGAACAAGAACAATCATCATCTATGGGTACGATTGACGGAGTAGCTTTACCTGAAGGATGTACCAAACATTCAGACAGAATAAAAAAAGAACTTAAATCTCAAGGTGTAGATGAAAGTCATTTAAATGTCATGCTAGCAATTTGTGCACAGGAAAGTGGAGGAAGTGTGTCGGATATATTCCAAGCATCGGAAAGCAAAGGACTACCACCAAACACAATAGGTCCGACGGAATCAATTAAAGCAGGAGTGTCGGCATATAAAAAAGTGTTAAATAAATCTAAAGCAAAAAAAATTGGAGATGACAATTGGAAAGCAGCACTACAAAGTTACAATTTTGGTGAAGGATTTTTAGATTTCTTTTTTGAGAAAGGCTCAAAGTTCTCTGAAGATATTGCACAACAGTTTTCAAAGAAAATGGCAAAAGAAACAGGATGGACAAGTTATGGTGACCCTAAATATGTTGAACATGTTATGCGATATTTATCACAGGCATCTGGTGGGACATTAGATGGAAACGCAATTGGTTCACCCGTTGATCCAAAACTTTTGAATCGTGTTACTTGTAAAATCGGAGGATATCCTGGTCATCCAGGAATAGACATAGCATTGCCAGAAGGCACACCAATATATGCAATCACTGACGGTAAGGTAGTTGAGGCAGTAAATGGATATACGGTTGGTGGATTGTCAAGCTCATTATTAGGTAAAGATAATCACGTCACTGTAATCTCTAAAGACAATCCAACCTTATATATGAACTATAGACATTTAAAATTAAATGGCGTGTTAGTAAAAAAAGGTGATACTGTAAAAGCAGGACAGCAAGTTGGACTTTCTGGTAATACAGGTTATTCAAGTGGTCCACATTTACATTTAGATGCACTAAAAAATAATCAATATACTATAAGTGCAGCTGTTGATTGGTTCAGTCCATTGGAGAAAAAATTTAATGTCAAAGGTAGTCTCGGCTGTGGATTATAAAAAAGGAGATGTTTAATATGAATAACAAATTATCAGGAATTATAATTATAGGTTTATCAATCGTATTGTGTATCGGGTACTTCATATCACATTCTAAAATAAATAATGTAGAAAAAGAAAATGAAATACTTCAAAATAAAATCAAAAATTTTGAAAAACTTAACGAAAAAAATGAAAAAAATTTTTCAGCTACTAAAGAAAAAAATACTATCGAAGAGCCAACAACTGTAAACAAAAATGATGCACAAGAATATTTGCTATCATTTACTGAAGATTTTATAAAAACTTTAAATGATAGCTCAGATATTGAAAAAACAAATGAAAGATTAAAATCATATACAACGGGTCAAGCACAAGATTATTTAATTGAAAATCACTATATTCATGATATAAGTAAGTTGAGTACTGAAGGCATAGATCAACAAAAGAATAAAGATGTAACAGAAGGATATATTCAAAAAGAAGTGAGTATTGATACAGAAAATATTAGAACATATATTAAAGAGAACGGAGAAAACCAAGCTGAAGGTATAACAACGTATCAAACAATATCACATATTGGTGAAGATAGCACCGTCGGAAATTTTTTAATGAAAGCGACATATATTAAAAAAAATAATGAATGGAAAATTGAAAAAATAGTATCAATATCACCAGTATCAGATATAAAAGCTGAACAAATATTTAATTAAATGTATAGGAGAGATTATAGTATGAATTTATTTAGCGCAAATAAATCTCGTAGAGATAAGGGGCCTTTTTATAAAAAGGTCCTTTTTATTTTGATAGCAGTTTACATTAGCTTTTGGGCCTATAGCTATTTTACTAAAGAAGATGGAAATAAACTTGCTACAAAGATGTATAAAGGACAAAGTTTAAATGATTATACATTTTATCTTGTTGAAAAGAAATATAATCCAGATACTAAAGAATTAATTGCAAAGGTATACTTTAAAAATAATAAAAGTGATGAAAATTATATTCCGATTGCTAAAGAAAATTTTCAAACAGAAGCTAACTATCAGGATGATATTACAACAAAATTAAAAACAGAATTTCATTTACCTACAAAGAATTACCTGGTTGTTTCAGTTAAAGATGTAGAGAGAAATCATCTCGTAAGGACTGTTTTAAAAATGAAGGAAGATGTTATTACACAGGACAAAGAGAATAAAGCTAGTGAATTATCATTATACATTGATACACCAAAGAAAATATTTGATGATAAATTGAAATTAAAATCTGAATCTTTTTATGTAAAAGAAGGTCTGAATGAACATTTATCTTTTAACAAAAATGAACAAAAAAATGTAGAAAAGAAAATAGATACTCAACAAAAAGAGATCAAACTTACTGATAAGCAAATCAATGCAATACAAAAAGAACTCAATATTCTTGATGAAAATGAAAAAATAAATGCTGAAGCAAAGATCAGTGAATTGCAAAATTCTATTCATGAAAAAGAAAAAGAAATCTCAAACTATAACGAAGAATTGTTAAAGCTGAGAAACAAAATGCTAAAAATCGAAGATGATATTTCAAAAATATCATCTTAAAGCGCAACGTAAAAAGCAGTGGAAGTATTGTGTGGAGTGTAAATCTCTACTATATATTAAAGATTTAAAACATGAGCATAAGGGGTAATGCCACCACTTTGATGTTTTGGCTGTGCCAAAACGTGGTGAACTCGGCAGTGCCGAGTTATTTATCCTTAAATTTTTGTGCCACCACTATATGTATATTGTATGCATATAAAACATACCTATACGCATACTGTATGCATACATACAATATGCGTATGCATAACTCGTACGTATGCATACAGTATACATACGTAAAAATAAATCTAAAAATAATTTTAGCGTAGGAGAGATGAGATGATTAAAAGAACAATACGAATAGAAGATCCGTTAGTAATAGCAAAGTTAAAAAGTTTGAGTAGTGAAAAAGAGATTTCAGAAAATAAATTAATAAATATCATACTAGAGAAAGCATTGATACACGACAATTTTAAATTGAGAGAACAAGAAGTTGATGAGATTTTAAAAAATGTCGTAGCTAGTAATAATAAATTAATTGATGTCATTGAAGAACAAACAAATAAAATTAATAGTTATACAGAAGAAGTAAAAAAAATATTTTGAAAAAGTATACGGGGAGGAAATGAAATGGGTGTCAGAAGAACTTGGTATATTAATGATCGTGTTGATGAAGTTTTGCATAAAATAAAAGCTGAAAAAAATTTAAAAACCATGAACGAAGTTCTTGAATATATTTTATTTAAGAGTGATTCCTTTAACAATGAAGACTATGATTTTAAAAAGAAAATGAATATCATGGATAAAAATTTATGTATTGTATTAGAGATGTTAACGATGCAGTTAGATACTCAGGGATTAGTACCTAACTTTTCTTATACTGAAAATTTGTCAACATCATACAACGCAGCTAAACAATTAGTAGAAAATGCAATTGAAGAACAAACAAAAAATAAAAAAGAGGAAATGTTTTTTGATTAAAAAAATGAGGTGATTGAATGGCTGGTATCGTAGTCATTTCGAATTTTGTTGTTGGAAATAATAAAAAGAACTACAGCGGAATTATTGATTATTATGAGAGGTATGAAGAAAAAAATACAAGAATACAAAATGAAAAAGAAGTATTATCTGAATTTTATGATTATGAACAAGATGGTGGAGATGAAACATTATTTGAGTTTATCAATAATAATTATGATAATCCTCCTAATATCAATTTTGGAAATTATATAAATTATATGAATAAAAATATAAAATCTTCAGGATTATTTGGAGATGATACTAATCATTTTACTTCTGACGAAAAAGAAGTAATGAAAGAAGCATTTAATAAAGGCCAAGAAAACGGTAGTGTTCTCTGGGGGAATGTCTATTCGTTTGATAATGAATTTTTAAAAAAACATAAACTCTATGATGAAGAAACAGGTTTTCTAAACGAGATAAAAATAAAAGAAGCTGTAAGATCTTCTATTAGAACTATGTTGAAGGAAGAAAAAATAGATAGCTCGGCTGTATGGTGTGGTGAGATACATTATGATACAGACAATATTCATGTTCATACTTCAATCGTCGAAATGAAAAATACAAGACCAATTGTTATGGTAGAGAAAATGAAAAAACTTGGTAGTAAACATTACGAACCTACAGGAGAGTTTGAATTACAGCCTAAAGCAAAGCTGAAGAAAAAAACGCTTGATAATATGAAAAGTGTATTTGCAAATAAATTAATAGATCGTTCTAAAGATATGAAAGCTATTAGCGACTTAAGAACATCTTTACATCATTCAATAAAGTTAGATGATTCAAAAACATCTCAAATAAAATTGCTAAATACAATCAGAAAAAATTTACCGAAAGAAAAAAGTAAGTGGCAATATAATAATAAAGAGATGAAAAACTTAAGACCTTTAATAGATAACTATACAATGAACTATATTAAAACTAATAATAAAAAAGATTATCAGGTATATACTAAATTACTAAAAGATGAGGAAGATTTCTACAAAGATCTATATGGTGAAGGAAAAGATAATAGATATAAAGACCCATCGAAAAATAAATTAGAAGATTTAAAAGGAAGAATGGGGAATGCATTACTTAAAGAATTAAAAAAAGAGAATAGGAGTATGACTTATAAAAATTATAATGGAAATATAAACAATGAAAAAACTAAAGTGAAAAATTCAAGATTAGTTGATAGGAATAAATATATTGATGGAAATTTAAAAACAAAATCTAATGGAACAATAAAGTTTAAACCTCCTATTACTCCTGTTAAAGTTAATCAAGCTGTCAGAAGTACATTTAGAAGTTATCGCAGGGATAGAGAGTTAGAGTTTGAACATGATAAATTACAAAGTAATATTCAGAGAGATTTAGAAAGACAGAGATATGAAAGTGAATATGGTAGATAAAAATTCTTTTAGTTGGATTAAACTAAAAGAATTTTTTTATTTGAAAGGAGGTGAGGACAATGAAAAAACGTTATGTACTTTATACCAACTATGAAAATAACAGAGATGAAAAAACAATTATAGAATTTCAAGAATCATATGAAAAAGAAAGGTTAGTTGGACTAATAGTAATCCTTCAGCATTTAACAAATAGTACTTGCATTGATTTGATTAAAGGTGATAAAGCTCTAGCTGTGCATTACAGGTTAGACCAAAATAATTCAATAGATGAGTGCTGGATAGAATATTGCAACAGCGAACCTACAGATTGGTTATTTGATAATTTTGATTTACGAGATTTTTATATTGATTAAAATTAAAATTTTTTTGACAGGAGGTATGTGAGATGAATTTAGATCAATGTTTAGTTGTTGCTGTCAGTGACGAAGAACTTAAAGTTCAAGTCTATAGTCCGTTATTAAAAAAAGAAATTATTGTGAGTACTACTAAAGAATATTATGAACTTATCAATGAATCTGAAGAACAAATATTTGTAACAGTTGATTTATCAGAAAATAAAATAGTGGAGGACTAGTTATGGCATATAATAAAAAATCCTGGGCTAAAGCAAAAGAAGAAGAAAAGAAAAAATGGGCTGATGATGCACTTGAACAAATATCATTTCATAAAATGAATGTAGAAGATGTCAAAGAATATTTTGAGTTTATGTCAAATATGTACGATTATTCGCCTAGAAATATAGGAATGATGAAAAATCAATATCCAGGTGCAGAATTTGTAGCATCAAAAGAGAAGTTTAAAGAATTAGGTTTTGATATCCTTGAAAATCAGAAGCCCATAAAAATACTAGCTCCAAATAAAGTTACTTATATGAAACTTGGAAATGATAATTTAAAACAATTGAAGTATGCTACTAAAGAAGAAAGAGAGAAAGTAAAAAATAAAGAAATTAAAACAGTGCAAAAAACTTTCTATAAACTAGCACCGGTTTATGATTTAACACAAACTAATGCGAAACCAGAAGATTATCCGAAGGTATATCCAAATGCTCGAATAGATTTGAAATTAGATAATCCAAAGTTAGCATTAGAAATTAAAAAAGCTAATATAAAATACTTAGAGAAATTAAGAATACCTGTTAGCGTTGAAAATTTCAGTGTAAATGGCTTAGGTACTGCAAAAGGATACTATGAACCATTAAATCATAGGATTGCATTAAATGGATTAAATACTGAAAGTGAAAATGTAATGACACTAGTTCATGAAACAGCACATGCTTTAATGCATAATATGGAAAGTACACATGATAAAGAATATAAAGGATTAAATGTAAAAGAATTAGAAGCAGAATTAACTTCTTTTGTTGTTAATAAACATTTTGGTATTGATACGTCTGAACAAACAATTCCATATATAGCTAGCTGGACTGATAATCTAACGAACATAAAAGATATAGAATCATCTTTAAAGGATATACAGCATACGTCATCTCGTATTATAAATGGAATTGAAGAAAATATTTCTAAGGAGTTTTTAAAAGAAATGCAAAATGAATTAAATACTAATAATATCAGTGAAATTAGATTATCGTTGAGTAATTATAAATATGATGATTACAAAGGACTTATTGAATTACATGAAAATGAAATTAAAGATTTGTTTAAATCTTCTGATATAAAAATTAGAAAAGGAACAGATCTTGAAATACTAGAACAAACAGATACTAACTTTATAGATAGAAGCTATCTAGTAATAAACAATCCTAACAACATAAAATCTAGTGATTTAAGTGATATCAGAGATGCACTTGTTACTAAACTAGAAAATTCAGAGTTTGATCGAACAGGAATTGATTTTAATACTACTGCAATAAATTTAGTAGAAATCCAAGATGACAGATTAAAAGTAAGTAATCAGATAGCAAACATATCTGATATAGATATAAGCAACCAATCAAAAGAGGCTAGCCAGTTTTATAAAGAGTGCATAGAGTTATTTGATAAGACTAATAATGTAACGGTTATTGATAATATTTCATTAGATGGAAACTACCCTATGGATTTTGAAGAATTTAAAGAACTTCAATCATATTTACCTATTAAATCAAATACTAAAACAGGGATTGCACTAAAGACTACAGAAATATCTAAACCATCGTATTTAGTAAAAAGATTGGATGAACTATCTAAGACTAAAACAGTGGGGTTAGATATAGATGGGAATTTTAAACAACCAATCATTCATATAAAAGAAACTAACCAAGTAATGCCTCTCAAAGTGTTATCAAAGAATATAAAGAGTAATAATTTTGATATAGAAGCATTTACTTATGAATTATATACTAATCCTCATCATAAATTATTTGATGGGGATTTTAATGTATTTAATAATAAGACCGTTATGGAACAAGTGAAAATTGATGCAGATTTAAATGGTGTCCCTGATATATATCAAAAATCTATTGATAATATGAAAGAAAGTAGTATATCGAGAGAAAGCACACATGAAAAGAAAATGGAATTAAATTAACTTTTAGCCCCAATCCAGGGGCTAAGTAAATTTTAGAATAGAAAGTAGGATTATTAATGAAAACAGTTATAATTGCAGAAAAGCCGGATCAAGCGAAAAAATATGGAGCAGCACTAGGCAGTTTTAGTAGAAAAACAGGTTATTTAGAAGGTAAAACGGATGTATTTCCAGGTGAAGTTTATATCACTTGGTGTATTGGTCATCTTGTAGAACTTGCACCGATGAAAGAATATGATGAAAAATATGCAAAATGGAACTTAGAGGATTTGCCATTCTTACCTAAACAATTTAAATATCAATCGAAGTATTCAGTTAAGGACCAGTTTAATTCTATGAAGAAACTGTTGAAAGCTCTGACTAATAGTGACCAAATCGTCATTGCTACAGATCCTGATAGAGAGGGAGAAGCTATTGCGTACTATGTATTAAATTTATTAGGCATCAAAGATATTCCTATTAAAAGATTGTGGGCAAATACACAAGAGCCAACTGAGTTAAAGAACTTCTTCAGGAAATTAAAGGATGGAAAAGAAACATATAGATATTATGTAGAAGCTGAAGCACGTGGAAAGAGCGATTACTTAGTAGGCATGAATCTAACAAGGTTGATTACTCTACTACTTCAAAATAAAGGTGTTAGAACAGACGGTGCTTTTTCTGTAGGACGTGTGCAGACACCAACATTATTTATGATCTATAACAGAGAAAAAGAAATTGAGAACTTCAAAGAGAAAATATACTTTGATTTAGTCGCTGGTGGTGAGAAAGACAGTATTAAATATCAATTAAAAAGTAATGTAAGGTTAGATAGTAATAATGAAATAAATGAATATATCAATAATCATGGATTAAGTGATATTCCAGGAGAAGTTAAATCAATTACAGTTACTCCTAAAACAACAAAGGCACCTAAATTGTTTAAATTAGGTGGTATTCAAAAGGTCGGAAATAATAAATGGGGATATAGCTTGGATCAGACACTAAGCTATGTACAGTCATTATATGATAAAGGGTTCTTATCATACCCTAGAACAGACAGCAGTTTAATTACAACAGCAGAGTACGAGTATCTGAAAAATCATTTAGAAGATTATAAAAGTCTTTTGAATCTTACATTTGACGTTAAATATACAGAACCACGTAAGACTTATGTAGATAACGATAAGGTGTTAGAACACTATGCTATCGTTCCTACAAAAACAATACCATCTCAGCAACAATATGATGACCTATCTGTTCAAGAAAAGAATATATATGATGCAGTAGTGAAACAAACTCTGGCCATCTTTGCAGATGATTATCACTATGAACAAACTAAAGTAGAGATAGTTGTGAATGATGTTATATTTAAAACTAGTGGTAATACACCAAAAATTCAAGGGTGGAAAAATTTAAGTAACGATACTGAAGAAGAAAAGACAACAACTTTACCGTCATTTGAAGAAGGTGAACAAGTTGAACTTAGTATATATGGTAAGGAAGGACGAACAAAGCCACCATCATACCTAACAGAAGCAACACTTGGAGGAGAAGGAGGATTGATGGAAACTTGTGGAAAGACAATAGAGGATGAAGAACTAAGAGAAAGTCTATCAGCAGGGATAGGTACACCGGCTACACGTTCTGCTATTGTTAAGAATATAATCGATAAAGGTTATATTACAGTTGATAAGAAAAAGTTGAGAACAACAGAGAAAGGTAGGTTATTATGTAGTGCCCTGGAAGGATCATTGATAAGTAGTGCTGAGATGACTGGGAAATGGGAAGAGAAATTAAAATTCATTAGTGATGGCAAAGAAACTCAACAAAACTTTATAGAAGGCATCGAAATATTTATTCAACAACTGTTTAAGGATATACCAGCTATGGTGAATGAAAATGTAAAGACTTCAACTTTAGAAAGTGTTAAACAAAGTGAAGGTAAAGGATTAGGAATATGTCCGAAATGTAATAAGGGTTATATCAAGCATATCAAGACGAATAAATATGATTTCTATGCGTGTAGTGAAAAATGTGGCTTTACCATAAATAGTGTTATTGCATCTAAAAAACTAAGTGAATCAAATATAAAACAGCTAATAAATAAAGGTAAAACAACAAAAATTAAAGGCTTTAAAGGAAAGAAAGGGACATTTGATACAGAATTAATGCTAGATAAAGATTACAAGACAGTTTTCAATTTCAATAAATAACGCTATATTTATATATAGCGTTATTTATTTTATTATAGGAGGGGATTTATGATTAATAAATATATCAGATGGTGCACAATAGGGGTATTGTTACTAATTTTTACTCAGCTAATATGTGGAATAATATTTAATCTATTACATATAGACATCGTAAACAATGATATAAATAAAACAGGAGAATTGTTAAATAATATATCTGCGATGTTTATTACTTTTTTAGCAGCTCCTGTAATTGAAGAATTTATTTTTAGATACTTGTTATTTCGTAAAAATGCTGAATACCCTATAAATATTGTGACTGCAATTATAAGTTCTTTTGTATTTGGGTTAGTACATGGTAAAGATATGATACTAACAATACCTCTTATAATTAATGGGCTAATTTATTGTTTAGTCTATCATAAATCTAATAGTATTTTTGTATCTATCATCACACATAGTATTTTTAACATCTTTATATTCACTATACTACTTATCAATACAAGGTGATCGTTATGAAAGAATACGGATTATCAGTAAAAAGGGATCGATAACGAAAGTACTTTACTAAATTTATAGACCACCAAAATTATATAAATTAAGAAGCTAGATTCTAAAAATAGGATCTAGCTTCTTTTATTTTGAGGAGAGATATTATGAAAAAATATTCTAATGAAGAAATAGCAAAAATTTATTCAGTGAAAAATAGAAAGTTACCTGACGAACTGGTAAAACAGGCAAATAGTGTTAATATTATGGATTATATCGAGAAAAAAGGGTTAATGGTCCAAAAATCTTCCAAGGGAACATTTCAGTTAGCTGAACATGATTCATTAAAAATAACACCATCTGAAAATGTATTTAACTGGTATAGTCGTGATGAAGGTGGTTATGGTGCTGTAGGATTTGCTAGAGTGTATTTTGATATGGACTTTAGAAGTGCAGTCAGAGACGTTATGGAAAATGCAGATGAACTGATAAAGACAGTTGATTATAGTAAATACAAGAAGGTAGAAGAACCATATACGTATGATAGAAATCATATGGGAGATAATACATCAAAAGCAGAAGAATATTTAGTAGAACAAAGAGGAATAAATCCTACTTTAGTAGAAAAGCTAATAGATAAAGGTATAATCCGCCAAACTGACAAATATGAAAACGTTGCATTTATGTGGCATAAAAATGGTGAAATCATTGGTCATGAAGAAAGAGGTACAGGCGAAAAAAGATTCATGAAAATAGCATCAGGTGTACCTGAAAATAGAGGTTTTTCGGTCACTTTTGGTAAACCAGAAAATCTATTTGTATTCGAATCTTCGATAGATGCATTATCATACGCATCAATCTATCAGCCAATAAATTCTAGATTTATAAGTATGAATGGATTGAAAGAAAATACAATGTACCAGGCAATGAAAGATATTTATGATGATACAGGTAAATTACCAGAAAATGTTGTCTTATGTGTAGATAATGACAAAGCAGGCAGAAGATTTGTACGTGAAAAATCAGCTTCAGTACAAATAGGTAATCAAGAGACGACAACATATAGTTCTCTGCCTCCAAGATTTGAAAAAAATAAAATAACCAATTCAAATATGGATATAGAAAGTTTCTTAGAGATTTTAGAACATGATAATAATACTAATATTACAATTAACAATACAGATATTAAGCTGTACAGAAATGTTAAAGATGAGTATGTATTGAACTATAATGATCTGGACTATACCTTAGATGGCAAAGCGCATAGTAAAAAGAAAATTAAAGATACTATGTCAGAAATCAAATTTGATATCAGTTATATTGAAACAACGAAAGATTGGAATGAAGTATTAAAATATATAAAAGAAAATAATATTAAAGAGCTAAATAGACCTTTAGTACGAAAAAGTGCACAAGATATAGATATTAATCCAGTAAAAAATAAAGATGAAGAGATTGAAAGATGATAGAGATTATCATTTTTTCAGGATTTTTGATAGTCTGTATTTACTTTATTATAAAGAAATCGAGACACAAAAAAGCTAATAAAAGATTAGCTTCTTCTGGTCTATCTGCGATAGATCATATGACTGGCAAAGAATTTGAGAACTATTTAAAATCACTTTTTCATGAAATGGGATATAGATCGATAGTTACAAAGTCATCAAATGATTTTGGTGCTGATTTAGTGTTAAAAAGTGAAAAAGATATTATCGTGATTCAAGCTAAGAGATATAAAGGGAAAGTTGGAATTAAAGCAGTCCAGGAAGTATATTCAGCAAAAGGATACTATAGGGCAGATGAGGCATTTGTATTTACAAACTCTTATTTTACGTCTAGTGCAAAGAAACTAGCTGAATCAATTGGAGTTAATTTATGTGACAGAGATAAATTAAAGGAAATAAAAAAACTTACAAAATAGCTATATATATACATAGCTATTTTGTAAGGCTTATAGTATTATATTAGTAGGAGAGGTACTATGGAAAAGATATATTGTGTATTTTGTAATAAGAAAGATACGTTTGATGTTTTTCAATTAAATATTAAGGCAGAATTGAAAGATATGTATACGATAGAATATCACCCTTGTTTAGCAAAAGGACATATTAACCACTCTGATATAGATAAAATCATTAGACTTTCAAATGGTAGAGGGACCGTTGCTTTTACTAAAAATAAAGAACTTATTTCCTATTTTTTAGATATTCTAGCGAAACAAGAACTTATATTTATTAAATCTGAAGAAAAAAGGTTGTCTGAATATAAAAAGACCATAAAGAGTATGAAAGAATATTATCTATAATTTTATATGTTAAATGTTATATGTTAAACTTTATTAAAATAGTTTAATAAAAGGTGAACATATGAATAAAAGTGATGCAAACATGAAAAAGTGGATAGAAGAAAATATTATTAGGGGTATGGATGCCCACAAGATAACAGGACAATCAAGAACAGCTTTTGTATCTTCATGTAATAGAGGTATCATCAAGCCGTTTGTAACCCTAAATCTTAATTCAGAATCCACAAAGCCCACACATCTGTATTTGAAAAGTGATTTGTTAGCTTATAAGGATCACCTAGAACAAAAAAATAAAAAGTAAGGAGGAAGATATTGTGAGTTATGAAAAAGAATATACTTCAAATAGCGAAACAATTTTAGATAATGAGCCCATTGAATATGATGGTGAGCAATATGAAATACCAGTATCCACAATTCAAGAAAATTTATAAATATTAAAAACTGCCTGAAATGATTAAAATCATTTTAGGCAGTTTTTTTAATGGAGGAACAATTTTGAAAAAAGATAATATAATAAAAAGTCTATTTGCATTATTTATAATAGTAGGATTACTGATAAGTGCTGCACCTTATGTAATTAATAATGTAATAGAACCCTATCATATGAATCGAATTCATGAAGAAACACACAATGTATCTAAAGAAACGATCAAAGAAAATAAAAAGAAAATCAATGCAATGCAGCAAGCGACAGATGATAGTATATCATCGATTAATAATAATGGTACTGTCGATACAAACAATATAGGTTATCAAGAAAATACAGAGAATTATGATTCTATATCATATGACCCAAGTGCTATACAGTCATTAAGTAGAATTCCTAAATTTCAAGAAGTGAATATGAACTTTCTTGTTGGATATATTCAGATACCTGAAGTGAATCTGGACCTGCCTGTATTAGAAGGCTTAACAAATGAAAATCTAAATGTTGCGACTGGTACGATGAAACCAGGTCAAGAGATGGGAAAACGTAACTATGCGATTGCAGGACATCATATGCCGAATGAAAACTTATTGTTTTCACCATTAATGAGAGTAAAAAAAGGAAATTTAGCATATCTAACAGATAAGGATAGAACATATGTATATAAAGTTATTAAAACTGAAGTACTAGACGTTAATAGAGGAGATGTAGTTGCAGATGCAGAGGGAGATAAAATTATTACATTAATTACTTGTACTGATATAAAAGGAACAGCACGTTGGATGGTTAGAGGAAAGTTAATTAAGACTATTAATAATTAAAAACATATTATAAGAGGTGAATTAGATGTTATTAGCTACTTGGAGAAGTACAAATTATTCAAAATATACTAAATTTAATGAACTTAAAAATATTCATTATGTAACGAAAAACGATTATTATATATGGTGTATCAATGCTGATAATTTACAAAATTTAATAACAAATTCTATTTTAACTTGTTTAAGATATCCTGAAAAACTATATATTTTTGAATCCGAAGACTATTTAATAATAGATAAATCAGAGTGGTACAAAGCTATAAGACTACATGATGTAAATCAAGGGTTGTTGAATCCATTAGATTATGTTGTAGATGCAAATTTTATTGGCCCTGTAGAGTATTTAGTTAAAGAAATACCTAAAAACTGTGAAACATATGAGGTATTACCCTTTGAAATAGAATGTGAAAATATTATTATGAATAAATCTTACCAACAATCATTATCAAAGTTTAAAGAGATATACCAAAAACCAAATTATTCTTCATATGAAAAATCAGTAAAAATAGCTAGATTAAATCAAATGAATTTTTTAACATATGTATTACCAGTAATCTGGTCGAAAAAAGAATCTGAAAAGATTGATTTAAAAAATATTATGCCATTAACATGGGAACAAATAGAAGTTTTAGCTACTACATTTATAGGTCTAGCATTGTGTAAGAAACCTGATTATCTTTTAGAGATGACAGCAGGTTTTCACTATTGGGATACTACTGAGGGTAATTGGGATCATAAATTTTATAACTTGTTAGTGGAAAAATCTATAAATACTTTAAATAAGAAAACTGTAAAGTTATATTCAGATATTAATGATGTAAAAGTTAATAGAAATGATTTATGTCCTTGCGGAAGTGGAAAGAAAGTGAAAAAATGCCATATTAAATAATTTTAAAAAGATTCTTAATAACAGTTGTACTATATAAAAGTGGTTATTGAAGAAAAAGAATGTAAGAGAAAGATAGTTACAGATTCAAATATTTAAATTATATTTTGTTATTCAAGCAAGAGTATAATTACTATAAATATAATTTTGAATTAATTTTTTATATTTTTAAATTTAAAAGCTCTTTATAAAGTTTTCGATTTTTAAGTATCAACTTTATAAAGAGCTTATCAAATTTTTTTATTGTAATACTGATAATTTATCAATGTGATTATTTTGAATTTTCTTCATGTAGTTTTCCATGTATTCATAGTCAGGTTCTCCTGATGGTGTTGATGGGAGCATGATTATTTGTTTCTTCATTCTTTCCGTATTGAATTTATATCCATATTGATATTTTTGTTTTTGTTTTAAAATACACGTTTTCAAGAATAAATATATATGTGCATTACCGTTGTGATGTTTCAATTTTATTCTTTTTACATCATCAGAAAATATAGCTTCATATGGGTGATAAAAGTTTTCTACCACACTACCGTTATAGTTAACACCTAAAACATTAGAATCAAGACTGTTATTTTTATTACCGACGAATGCTGTAATACCATTATTTGAATCTGTTGCACCAATAAAAGGTGTATTGCCTTTTATAAAAGAATTTTTAGTGAGTCTTTTACCACCTTTGATGTCGAACACATCCTCAAATTTGAATTCAGACCACATAGTTTTGTTTATTGTAGATGTTGTATTTTTTCTAAATATTTTAGATTCATTGAGTTTTTTGTTATATTTTGCTTTTATATACAGCTCCATCCAGTCAAAATCAGGTTCACCTGAATCAGTTATGGGTAACATAATAATCGATTTTCTCATACGTATAGGACGCCATTTATTTGCATATGTATACTTCATACCTGCGTATTTAATCATAGCAATTAAAAACATAGCAACTTCTTTATTTATTTCTTTGTTTATACCATACAAGATAGTTACATCGTGTGAGCAAGTGAATTCTGAGTTTTGAAAATAAGCATTACCAACAGAGCCATTATTCGTTACAGCTATGCAGCCACCTTTATATATTCTTTTGCTTATATCCTTGTTAGAAATATTACCAACTTTATCGTATTTTATTACATCATCTTTTTTTACAAATCCTGTAATGCCATTATTGTTTTGAGTTGCACCTATAAAAGGTATTGAGTCTTTATCATTGTTATTTACAGCTGGTGGTTTTTTATTGTAATAACCGTCTTTTATATAAAAGACATCTTCAAACAAAAAAGGTTTAAACTTTTTATTCAAATAAATCACCTCTACCATTAAGTGTCATATTTACCTGGAATGTCATATAATCAGCAATAACTTTTTCAAAATCTTCTTCAGGTGGAATCTCCTCGTTATAGTAATAAAAACTGTGTAACCATTCATCTTCCCAAGTTATTTGTGATTTCACAATAAATTTTGTATCAGCATCTTCATTACCTGCTAAAACATCTAATAAGAATTCTTTCTTAGATTTTTCAGTACCGTCACCAACAAGTCCTACATGCTTTCGTACAATATATCCATCATCTTTGAAGTTGACGAAATTAACACGTTTATTCTCAGGATGTGGTATACCAGCAGTAAAAATAGCAATGGCAGGATTTGTTCCTACTCCATAGAAAGTATTTGTATTCATTGTTATAACAGTTTCAAGAGTGTTATTTTCTAATATAGCACGCTTATAATCTTTTTCCTTTTTAGATTTACCAATCATAGTGCTCTGTGGAATGATTGCAGCTAACTTCCCACCTTGTTTAATTAACATAAGAGCTTGTTTAATAAAGCTTATTTCTGATAGATGTAGTAAATCTTTATTTTTTGCTTGTGAATACGGTGGGTTGATAAGCACCTTAGTGATTTTATCGCTATAATCATCTGTATTAACATGGAATATATCATCGCGGCGTAGGTTGCTTTTACCATCACCACGCAAAATCATGTTTGTAGTAGCGATCGTAAACAATTTTTGTTGTAACTCAACGCCATGAAGTTTATTTTTCTTTATATCCTCAATTTCAGCTTCATTATCAGCTTGTGACATCATTCTATTCATCGATGAAATAAGAAAACCACCGGAGCCACAGCACGGGTCTAAAACATAATCATTTTTGTTGATGTCAATAAGTTCACTCATAAGTGATGTTATATGTCTTGGTGTAAGTACAATACCTAATGGGTTACCATCACTGCCACCATACTTAACAAATTCACCGTAGAAGTTACCAAGTACATCAATATCACTTTGCTTGATTTCATTCATAAGTTTTTCTTTGAGTTTGATTGTGAAATATTTTAAAGGCGTCATGCCAAGATCTGTGCGAACACGATTTAAAGTTATATCATTTTTAATGAATAAAAAGTTATCTTTTAATTCGCCGATTTTAGCATGTGGTAAAAGACTTTTATTAGCAAGATACGTTTCAACAGCACTAAATATAATGTCTCCATCTTTTCTCATCTCAACATCAAGACCTTTTAAATCAGATACTGAGAATAGTTGTTCATCATTTTCTAACGCTATTAATATAGCAGATACAACAGAAGCTTTCTTTTCGCCCTCAAGTGATCCATAGTTACGTAAATCTTCATGTAAATCAGAAGCAATCTTATTGATTTCACGTAACTCACGTTCTTCTTTAGGAAGGTCCCCAAGAACAGAAACTTTATAGAATTCTTGAATATTATCAGGATGTAAATCTTCAAGTGTCTTTAAATCAGCTAAGGGTTTATGATTTTTTTCATCTACATAATAAAGCTTGATAATATTAGAATGACCATCACCAGCAGCACCGATGGTAAAACATTCTTTTATAGTAGACGTGTTATTGATGATGTGTTTAGCATAATGAACGGCACCATTCGTCGCATAATCACGTAAAATTGTAGGATCATCCAGAACAAGTTCATCATTATCATTTTTAAACTCAATTTTATGTATATCTTTTTTATCCTCTACAAGTATCAAGTAACCCTTGCTGAATAAAATGAACTCGGGTGCTCCTCTTTTTCCTGTAAGGCCTTTACTCGCTGTTTTTAAAGCTTCACGAATTTCAATGTTAGAGCTTTGTTGTTCATCGTAATGTATATTAAATTTCTCTATTTCTTTACGCATAAATTGATCAATTCCAGTTTTTTCGTTCATATCTGATTTTCCTCTCGTTTGACTAGTAATTATAGTATGTCATATATACAATTATAAAACTAATATAATTAGATTAAAGAAAATAATATGTATAATATAAGTAAATATAAAATGTTTTTAAATAATATACTTTGAATAATAATAGGAGGATTCACTTTGGTTAAAAAAGTATTTATATCATACGCTTGGACTAATGAAAAACATAAAAATCGTATATTAAATATAGCGAGTAGTTTAGTAGAAGATCACGGAATAAATATTATATTGGATTTATGGGATTGTCTTCCAGGACAAGACCTAAATGCATTTATGGAATCAATGGTATTAGATCAAACAGTCGATTACGTGCTCATTATGAGTGATGGTAAGTATAAAAATAAGGCTAATAATAGAGAAGGTGGTGTAGGCACTGAATCTACAATTATATCTTCTGAAATCTATAAAGATGTATCTGCCACTAAGTTTATACCTGTGGCTATGGAAATAGAAAATGGAGATCTTACATTACCTCAATTTTGTAAATCACGTAGAGCAATAAATATGACAAATGAAGATAATGACTATGAAGGAATTGAAGAAATTGCAAGATGGATAAATGATCAACCAGTTTATACTAAGCCTAAACTAGGGACAGTTCCAGACTATAATTCTAAAAGTACTTCAATAAAAAAGTATGAACAAAAAGTCTTTTTATCAAAAACTTATAATCTAGAAGATAATCTTCATGATTACTATAAAATTTTAGAAACAGAATTGGTAGAACTAGAAGATGATCAAGACGAAGTGAATGATCAAGAAATACTAAAAATTAAACCGTACATAGAAAGTTTTAGAAAAGTATTCAATTATATATTAGATACTGAAATAGATAGTACCTTCTATATACTAGATATATATAATCGATTACTGAAGAATGCTGAAAATGAGTATAGTCGTCCCTTACTTCGCTTATTTTTATATTTTTCATATCTGGAGATAGTTTTAGTATTAATTAGTAGAAACAATATAGAAACTTTAAAAAATATTATACTAAGTGATTATATCTTTTATAATAGAAAGTCTTCATTTGGAGTATTAAGTTCTTTTCCAAGAAAATATCAAGATCATCCTTTTTTTAAGGAGAATGGATATTATGTGAATATAAGAAGATACTGTTTAAACTTGTTATACGATGAAATGAAAAGAAATAAACTTGGAGATGTTGATATAATTTTAAATACAGTCTCTGCTATTAATCCAAAATTTAAACAAGATCTTAATATTTGGCATGGAACATTATTATATTTTGACATTAATGAATACTATTCCTGGGAAAATAAAAAACATTATATTGTAGAAAAATTTAAATATAAAGATTTTTATGAAAGGTATAAATTCTTATTTGGATATGATAGAGAAATACTAAAATCTAAATTAAAAGAGCAGGACTTTAATTCACATAATTCATTACCCATGATAGATAAAGTTTTAAAAATAGAAGAAATTGCTAGGTATTAAATTTATAATTTATGATTATAAAATAATTAAAATGTTGTGGAAAGTACTCTAATAAATGAGATTGAATAATATTATAAAAATTAATTATTAACACCAAATTATAATAGGGAGACTTTGTATGAAAGTTTATTATTCTGAAAATATAAGCTTGTTTTTATATTTAATAAAAAAAGTGTTTAATAAATTGCTGGCTATATTGTTCATTGTAAATGGCGGTTATAAAATGTAGGAAAATGGCGGAATGAAAATGCTGTTTTTCCTACATTTTTTCTTTTCAAAATTATATAATCATGTCTTAACTCAATCTTCGATTGGAGGTTATTTGATTGAGACATGACATTTATGAAGGAGTGCTATTTTATATTATGAAAGGTATTAAACCAAATTATGCCGAGCTGGGTCGACAGTATAATTGTGATCCAAGAACAGTTAAAAAATATTATGAAGCCGGTAAAGAAAATGAATTAGAAGGACTGAAGAAAAGAAAACAAACTAAGAAAACATCAAAACTAGATCCGTTTAAAGAAATAATTGATGAAAAAATTGAATTAGGATGTACTGCCATGGCAATATTCAAATACATTGAGAAGAAAGGATATAAAGGTCGCTATACAATTTTGCGAGAATACTGTAAAAACAAAAAACTAAACGAGACTAAAAAAGCAACTATACGCGTAGAAACAAATCCCGGTATAGCTGCTCAAGTAGACTGGAAAGAAGATATGATAATGCATGATAAGTTTGGCAGAACTTATCAATTCAATATCTTTCTTTACGTTCTACACTATTCAAAAATGAAGTATATCACATTAACTTGGGATAAAAAACAAGATACGTTATTTGAATGTCTGAAAGATGCTTTTGAATACACCGAAGGTGTTCCAAGAGAAATATGGTTCGATAATATGAGAACCGTAGTTGATAGACCGAGAACACAATATAAAAAAGTCGTCTTCAATAATTTGTTTTATCAATTTAGTAAGGATGCCAACTTTGAACCTATTGCTTGTAGGCCTTATCGTCCTCAAACCAAAGGATCCGTCGAATCATTGGCTAAATTTGTTGAACAACGTTTAAGACCTTATGATTATGAATTTTATGATGCTGTCGAACTTATTGGGCTGGTTAATAATCTATGCCAGGAATTAAATTATGAAGAAATTTCGCAGGCAACAGATCAACGACCTATAGATGTTTTCAATTACGAAGAAAAAGAGCATTTAAATTCTTTTAATGACAGTTTATTAAATACTTACATCGAAGATGAATGTATTAGAATCGTTTCTAAAGAATCGATGGTTAACTTTAGAAAAGGTAAATACTCTGTTCCTACTAAATACATTGGTGAAGAAGTACAGGTGATATTCAATGACTCAACAGATGAATTGCTTATTTATTTTGATGGTGAGTTAATAAGACGACATAATCTATCTGAAAGAAAATTTAATTATTTCGTTGAAGATATGAGTGAAATATTAAAATCAGATGTATTTAAACATAAGGATGATGAAGAGATACTTACATATATAGAAAATTCATTATTACTGTATGACGAAATATAGCGAGGAGGACTTAAGATGAATACGAATCATCAAAAATTGCTCAATAATTTTGAAATATTAAAACTTAAAAAATTCAAAGCTTACTATCCAAATTACATTGAATTACTTTCTAAAAATGAGAAATCTTTAACTGAAATATTAATTGATTTAACCGAAAAAGAGATAGAATATCAATCAGAATTAAAATTTAAACGTGCTGTGAATTCAGCACGTTTCCCTAAAATAAAATATTTACATGATTTTGATTTTATGTTTCAACCAAGTATAAATCAACAAGAAATACTTACTTTAAAATCTATGCATTTCTTAGAAGATAGTATTAATATTTGTTTCCTGGGTAACAGTGGTGTTGGTAAAACACACTTGGCAATCTCATTAGGAATAGAAGCTTGTAAACAAAATATAAAGACCAAATTCTACACCTTCAAAGATTTAATAGACTTACTAACTGACTCAGATTCCAAAGGAATCATCAATAAAACATTAAGACAATTAAGCAGAATAGAATTACTTATCATTGATGAAATTGGTTATACTCCCATCACTAAAGAACAAGCCGATTTATTCTATCAGTTAATGTCACTAAGATATGAAATGAAATCAACAATAATTACAACTAACATTCCATTTTCTAATTGGGGAGAGTCATTTAGTAATACAATTGCATCAGCAGCTATAATAGATAGGTTAATTCACCATTCTAAAGTATTTAAAATTACTGGAGAATCATATCGATTAAAAGATTATAAAAATGAAAAATCCTTAAGCATGCGACAAACTTAAACCGCTAAAAAACGACATTTTTAAACCGCCATAAAACAACATTTTTAAACCGCTATTGACACATACTATTAATACCATCAATATTAATGATTTTCTTAAAGTTAATTTTAAAAATTGACTTTTCCATATCTTTTGGGTACATTTTTGGAGTGTATAGTGTGATTGTTACAATCATATTATTTGATTATATTGTGATTAACAAAGAAAAAGAAGCAAAATTTTGGAACAAGAAAAATGAGATAGTTAAACTACATAAAACTTTATTGGATGTTAAAGAATTAATGGTAAGTGACAAAGAAGTACCATTAAAGTTTTGGAAAGATAAATTATCAATTTTGAATACCTATTATTCTATACTAAATAGCAATGAGAAATTATATTTATCAGATAAAAAAGATATTTTAGAAAATATAATTAGTGATTTAAAACAAATTGATTATGGTATTAATAAAGAAGATCCTGTAAATTTTGAAGATGTTGATATTCGCTTATCATCAAAATGCAATGAGGAACTAGAAAAATTCATATCATATATTGATATGAAAATAGAGGAGAAATTTTAGATGGAAAGATTTGATTATTTTTTGAAAGTATTAAATGTAATTGACAAAAAAGAAAAATATAACTGGTCATCAATACCTATTACTAAAATTTTACCTAGCAATTATGAAAATTTATTAAATTATTATGACACACAAATAGGTGGGAATGAAACAAATGAATTATATTTAGCATTTATTCAGTACAGTTATTTTAATTACATAGATGAAAATGAAAGTGTATTATTCAGTGATTATGCTTTGATTTTTTATATTAAAGAAGGAAAAGATTTTATAAAGAGTCTTCTGTTAATGAATAGCAAAGAATATAATACATATCTGTTAGAAACTAATAAAGCATTTGAAAGTTATAGTTTGCCTGATGTTATGAGAAAGATATCGGAGAAAGAAATTAATATAGCAGATTTATTTAAGGATATTTAATTAAATTGATGCGAGTAGGCTGTTTTTTTGAAAAATATAGTTGGTTTATAAAGAGCAGAGAAGGAATCCAATCATTTCATAAATATTCAAGATCAAAATATTGATTAAGATTTACTTTTTCCGGAATAATCTTCGTTGTTTCATATAAATTGAGATTATATTAACTTTTATATATTATAAACAGATGTGTTGTATAAACGACCGTTAAATATTTTATATATAATTATTAATTGAATTAGATACAATATAAACATTAAATGAGAACTAGAATTTTCTAGTTCTTATTTTTAATATCTTTATTTTCTATTTTTTCTAAGTATCGATAAATCGTTGTTCTAGAAACATTCCATTTTTCAGCAACTGTTTTAATAGGAGTGCCACTATCAACTAATGTTTTAAGCAATTTTATATCACTTTCATTCAATTTTTCGGGACGTCCTCCTAATCTTCCTCTTGCTCTTGCAGCCACTCTTCCTGCGGCAGATCGTTCTAAAATCAAATTACGTTCAAATTCAGCAAATGCTGCGAAAAGATGAAATAAAAGCTGTCCGGTTGAGCTCGATTTATCCATCGTAATATTTTCTTGAATGCTATGGAAGCTAATCCCTCTATTATTTAAAGCATTAACAATTGAAATTAAATCTTCCATATTCCTTCCTAAGCGATCTAATCTCCAAACCACCACAACATCTCCTGTTCGCGCAAATTCTATAGCACTTTCTAAACCAGGACGATTACTTTTCGCCCCACTTACTTTATCTGTAAATATTTTTTCACATCCATAATTGTTTAGGCTATCTTGTTGCAAATCCAGATTCTGTAAACCTGTAGAAACTCTTGCATATCCAATTTTCATTTTCATTCCTCCATATAAATATTATTGTATCATAACTTGAAATGAGTATGGTTAATGAACGTTGATTTTGTTATGAGTTTATGAACATTCAATATATATAAATCATATAAGAAATAGGTTGTATTTAAGAGTGTTCAGAAATAGAGGAGTTTATGTACAATTTCTGTAGACTAAATAAAATGTAAAAAAAAGTTCTGATTTTTCAGAACTTCTTTCTATAAAACAAATATATTTATAACTAATTATCTATAATGTGATTAAAATGTGTTTGGATATAGTTTTTTAGATCAGAATTGATAACTATAATTGTTTGTTCATGGCCAGTAGTATACATAATTAAATCATCATTTTTATAAAAAGAAAAGTCAGCTTCTATATCATCGAGAAATGAATACCATATGTAACCGTCTTCTAAAGATTTAGTAAAGAAATTTGGATATTTTTTTAAAAAATTTTTCATATCTCTATCGAATGTAAATGTATACATTAAAGATTTTGATGCAGATATAGTACCTGGCCATTTCTTTGTGACAGAAGATGAAATAAAATTATTTTTAAACTGCATATATATAGATTGCTTTTCAAAATCTTCATTTATTGAAACAACAATAGAAATTTTATTTGAAAATATTGCAACGGCATCTAAAAGTTTTTTATATTCATCTGAATTTTGTATTTTTAAGTGCATAGAATCCTCCTTTATTTATGAAATGAATGACCTGTTAAAGATTTTGTGTTTTGTTTATTTCTACCATGATAATGCCAATAATAATTAGATACTTTACCATGTTTTTCATGTTTTACTACACCTGTGGGACTTGCAGATTTCGCAGCATTAAGTGCATATTGTTGCGAAGTGGCAAATACATCATAACCCTTCTTTAAACGTGCAGCTGCAGCTGTTTGACTTTTGATTGGTTGTCTGATATATACTTTACCGTTTTTTATAATGGCAGTATAGTATTTTATTTTTGGTTGTTTTTTAGCTAAAGTACTTATAGCGTTTGCCGAATACCAAGTAGCACCAGCAATTACAATAGTACCGGCAGTAGCTAGTATAGCATTAATCAAAGCGGTAGCAAGAGCACTGCCTGCTGGAGCTAATACTAACGGTGCTTCTGCCTGTAATCAGTAGAATCATTTATAGGCGTTACTTTCTGATTAATTTCGAAACCTTGAACTTTCTTTCCATCTAAAACTTCAGCTTCAATTTTTCCGTCAGTAGAACTTTTAATTTCTACTTCCTGGACATCGTGGATATCTTTTCTTAAAGCTTTATTAATAACACCAGACTTTTGTTCAGTTTTTAATTGGTAATCATCACTATTTTGATTATAGATTAAGCTATATCTCAAGTTATTTTCTGATGTTGAAGCAATATACTCATCATTGACTTTTTCCACAGTTATATCATATCCATTAATACTAAAACTATTTTTTACTTTAGCATGGGTATAACTGCTATCAAAAATTGAAGACAGTAACAATAATACAGTGGAAACAATAAATATTTTAAATAATCTTTTCAAAATAATTCCCTTGAATATATGCTTTACAATATTTTTTCTAATATTTTTATTTTCTAAAATATATATAAGGTATGCGTATTACATTAAAATACTAATTGTAGTATTATTATTTTTAGATATAACAGAATACGGATTTTTATCATTATGTCTTGTATTTCTTTTTAAAATATTTAAGGGAAAAATAAAATTTAATATGATAATGTTGTATCTTTTATTAACGTCTATATGTATCTATTTGTACGGTTATAATTATATTCAATATTTTAGTACTATGAGTTTATTTTTAATTAATTTCGTTTGTCAAAATAAGCTAGACAATTCCTCATCTTCGATGAAACTCATAAATACTTCCAATGGTGTTTTATAGCCCAGCGATTTTCTAGGACGATGATTAATATTTTGAGCAACACTAATGATATGATCATCAGTGACTGAATTAAAGTCTAATTCTTTATCTAATCCACTGCGTCTAAGTATCCCGTTAGAATGTTCATTCAATCCACGTTGCGACGGAGTGCCGGGGTCAGCAAAGAATATCGAGATATCGTGTCGGTTACAGATTGTTTTCCAGTTGGAGAACTCCTTACCACAATCGAAAGTAATCGATTTAAATATATGAGCAGGTAAAGCTGAAAACATAGAGTGAAGAGCATCTTCAATATCATCTGCCTTGCGACCTTGAGGTCGTATAGTGATAATCATCTTAGAGATTCTTTCTACTAAGGTTATGACAGCACTCCCATGATTACGGCCAATGATAGTGTCACCTTCAAGATGACCAAATTCTTGAAAGAAGAAATGAAATTCTTCTATTCTTTCAGAAATGTGTCTTTTGAAAGCTTGTCTACCTCTTTTTTCACAATGACCATTTGGCTTCCTTTTACCTTTCATAGGTAAAGATTGTACCGAAAAGACGTTTTCCTTAAACATTCTATAAAGAGTTTTTACAGAACAATCAATCGGGTGTTCACCTCTGCCAATAATGGTGTCAGGTGTCCAGCCATCGGCTACTTTTTCTCGAATATAAGCTGACTGATTTTCTGGAAGTACTATTCTATGTCTGCCACAATTTGATTTTCTTTGCTTATACTCTTGGTAATATTCCAGTGCAGTTATACCTGTCTTAAGTGCATTTATTACGTTATAAATTGTCTGTCTTGATCGTTTCAATCTCTTTGCGATTTCTTTTACCGAAAGATCTTGATGATAATATGATTCTATGAACGTGAGTTCATCCGTGTTAAGATGTTTATAGGCCATTCTGTACTAACTCCTTATGTTTTCTTTGGTCGGAAATACATATTGAGTTTAGCACAGAAGGCTTTTTTAGTTGTCTAGCTTAATTTTACAATCGACGGTTATAATTCTAAAGTAGATTTTAAGGAATTTAACTTACTACGGTCCACAAAAATCAATTTCGAGGCGTTAAAATCGCTTTCTCAGCATTGAAAATGCTTGAAAATAGCGAACGTATGTTCTATAATTAGGCGAAAGAGGTGGTTTATGATGATTAGCCATAAAGACATTATGGAAAAATATGAATGTGTAATAATTGATGAAATAACATTTGAGATTCTAAAAGATTTATATCATGAACGTAAATTTGGACTAGAGGATCTTCAGACTAAAAAGGAACATATCGTAAATATGCTATGCAATTTTGATATATCAGATGAACAAGTTTTAGCTGAAGCTACGATGGTTCCTGTAGGAACTTTATTTGAATCAGATGGATTTGATAGTTCAGATATATCATACTGTATCGTATATAAAGCAGGTGAATCACTTGAAAGCCCATAATCTAAATCCACTGCATCCAAAAGTCCCGGTTGAGTTAGAGACAGTGACAAATTATAAAGAGATACCAGGAGAATATTTATCCAGGAACATTCCAGAAGGTCGAAAAATGATAAAATGGGCCCCATTTGCAACGATGCCACAACAATTCGAAGACATAAGAAAACAAATTGAACAACAAACTAAAGAATTTATGCCTGATTTATCTCAGGAACAAATAGACGATATCAACAATAAACTAAATCATTACAGTAATAAGCCATCAGCATGTTTTATATATTACTATGAAGATGAAAAAATTCATTTACTTCAGACAGTTATAAATAAATTAGATGAATATAATATGAGAGTAAATGTCTTTCTAGTCGTGCAGCAAGAGTTTAAAGATTTAGAAATTAATAAAATAATAGAGATTATATAAATTCGGTTAGTAAGACGAATATCTAAAAATTCGGTTCATAAACCGAATTTTTAAATTTATAAGTCAATGAAATCCTGGTGAAGAAATCCACTTCACCAGGATTTTTTATTTTAATAAACAATCCCTATGTCGTAAGACTATATAATTTTTAACTGCATATCGTAGCATCAAAAGTTTTACAACCAGCAAAAGATCAAGCTGGTGTTCAACTAATAAAGCAATACAAGGGTAAAGCTACGCCGACAAGTCGCCCTTGTATTGCTTTATTTCTGATGCTGACTTCTATTTGTAAAAATTAAATACGCAATCTTACAACACACAAAAGATTGTTGTTGAAAAATGGAGGGAAGCAAAATGGCAAGTCCAAGTTTGTATGAGAAGCTCAATATAAAAAATGATGATAGTATATACAAAAGTGTATATGTACATGATGAATATACTGAAGAAGGTTACCCTATAGTCGAAGTAGAAGCAAATGATGGATTTTTTTTAGACGCAATAAGAACAAGATGCAAGTATATAAAAGTTAGAAATCAAATTATGAAGAAGGTATACAAATATATGAAAAATAGAAATATTGATGAAACCTGGATAACTTTTTATACACAGTATGGTAGAGAAGATCATCTACTATATGAAGAATTTATGAGAGAAAATGATTTGATAAAATAGGGAGGTTATTTTTCATATTAAAATGAAAAATCATGAAACACAAGGTAATACAGTAGATTTAGAACGATAGCCAATGCGAAAAATAAAGAACTTTATATTAAAATAGCCTTACATTTTATGAAAGGCTATTTTATCTTGCTATAGAATTTATTTTTTTAATGAATAAGAATATTATAAAAGTTTACATTTGAATAAAATAGATGAATTCTATTTAATCAACGAGATCAATATATTTAGATGCTTCTTTTAGGAAATCAAATTCAGGATAACTATATTCTAAGTTTCTAACTAAATCTATATATTCCTTAGCATTTCCAAATTTAACATCTTCCATATCACCAAATGAACCTGATTCAGGCATATTTGGAAAGTTACTTAGTCTTTGCATAACTACCCATTCAAATACATCTTTCTTATAAAATACATCTAATTTAATTTTTTTCAATGATTTCACTCCTATACATTAATATAGTTATATTATACAATAAAACCGTTTTATTACATTTAAAAAGGAATATAAAGGAACAAACACTGACGTGTTTGGAATTGTGCAGATTTATCATTCTACAATCTAGCAGAACAGTATCACTGTCAGCTAAAGCAGACGTTCTACTAACAGAAGATTGCAAGGGATCACTCCGTTCAACAAGTTGCCCTTGCAATCTTCTGCTGTTCTGCAATGATTGTCTAATGAAATCTAAATCTGCACAATCTTAACTGATTGAGTAACGATTGATGAATCAATCGTTGGAAAGGCATTGAAGGAACTTATCTGAAGATAAGTTCCTTTTTAATTAAGGTTTTTTCAAACACTCACGTGCTTTTACCGAATTTATATAATTTTTAACTACTTAGACTAGCACCGAAGTTTCACTACCAGTTAAAGATCCAACTGGTGTTCAACTAGAAAAAGTAATACAAGGGTAAACGCTGCAATTCCACTACGTTCCATTGCCCTTGTATTATTTTTCGGTCAATGCTATTTCTAATCCGTAAAAATTAAATACATAAATTCAAAAGCACAAGTTCGTGTATTTGAAAAAAGGAGTAGATTAGTATGAATTTTGACAAAACAAATTATATTTATGAGATTAAGGATGTGAAACAGTATTACAGAAAAACACGTGATGAACGCATTAAAGTGAAAAGTCCTGACAATGTGGCAGACTTCTGTAAAAAGTTGATTGGCAACTCAGTAAGAGAAAAGTTTTTGTTAGTAGGTTTAAATACAAAAAACGAAATTACTTTTGTCTATACAGTATTTATCGGAACAATAAATATGTCGCCTATACATCCAAGAGAAGTTTTCCAGGTAGCAATTTTAAATTCATGTGCAAGTATTATTTTAGCACATTGTCATCCATCTGATGATCCATTAAACATAGTATCCTAAACTAGAGTACTCTAAGTATTCAAAGTTTAGGATTTTTTAATTTCATTGCTTTA
>NZ_JBVGOY010000079.1:0-257 GCF_058188655.1 Macrococcus sp. CoH-51_TC_04 | reverse complement strand
GTTAGGATCACGGGTCGCACGCTTCGCTATCTTGTAGATATTGTCGTTTGCGCGAGCACGTGCATACTGTGGTGCCGGGTTGTGGCGAATCTTGCCGGTCTTAGTGATGGTCCAGCTTTCACCAGAGTGAAAGTCCCGGGCCATGAGCGGGGTACGGTAGCCGCGAGAATTCAGATTGAACGATTCACTGGTCTTGCGACCAGCAGTCGTGCGCCGGAACAGAGCATGCAGCTCAGGCTCGTCAGCACGATCTATAC
>NZ_JBVGOY010000078.1:0-260 GCF_058188655.1 Macrococcus sp. CoH-51_TC_04 | reverse complement strand
CGTGGCGACCACGTGCACGCGCAGGTCTATGGACCCAACGGCGTTCCATACTGGACTCCGGCGCGCGGTGAGGCATTCGACCGGGGCCCTATCGGCACTCTGGTTACGCGCCTCAAGCTCGCGCGCGACGTATTCATGGGCCGCGCTGACGCACTGTATTGGGACGAACAATGAGCCACGAGAACGTGTATCATCTTCAAGGGCGTACCTATTGGGAACGCATGACACCTGACGCTACGCTGGTGTCGCAGGCTCTCCGC
>NZ_JBVGOY010000077.1:0-260 GCF_058188655.1 Macrococcus sp. CoH-51_TC_04 | reverse complement strand
ACGTAGTGTAGCGCAAACCCAGATTATTCACAACCCCGGACGTGAAAAACGGGGCGCGTGCCCCGTCCATCTATCCCTTCACGCCGAGCTGCGTATGTTGCTGTGGCGCATGCTTCAGTTTCAGGTCCGTGATATCACCAATACTGCGCCACGCGCCGTCGATACAGACACTAGCCGTCATTCCCTCAATCATGGAGGATGAGGCGCGCACCGGAATATCAGCACCCAGCTTCACAGTCGCCAGTCCCGGCTTCGAGAAT
>NZ_JBVGOY010000076.1:0-260 GCF_058188655.1 Macrococcus sp. CoH-51_TC_04 | reverse complement strand
AATGAATCATAACCAATATTTCCTTCTTTATATTCTTTGATTAGTTTTAATTTAAAATCAAGATCATGCTTTTTATTTAAAATAAACACCCCTAAAGTTGAATTTTAAGGTTCAACTTTAGGGGTGCACTTCAAAAGAAGGCACTCTCTTCGGGTTTTCGGTCTGTACTGAAATCAAGGTATTATTGGGAATCCCAGCTTAAATCATAGATACCGTAAGGGATTTTATTCTTTATTTAAAACTTTGCAACAGAACCTTTT
>NZ_JBVGOY010000075.1:0-261 GCF_058188655.1 Macrococcus sp. CoH-51_TC_04 | reverse complement strand
CGAGGTAGCTTTCATTCACGAGTGTATCAAGCGCATTGAGCCTTATCGTAAATACAAAGATATGGATGATCGTCAGGCTTTTGAAGCCGCTCAGCAGGAAGAGTGGAGGCTAACGCTTATGCGCCGTGCCGAGAACTATCTGCTGAGTCAAGGGTCGATTCCGCATGATCATTTCGAGACAATGCGCTTGCATCCGGAGTTTAGCACTGTTATACTGCCGCACGTCAATCGTGTTCACCAGCTGAGCACGAGCAAAGAGAG
>NZ_JBVGOY010000074.1:0-261 GCF_058188655.1 Macrococcus sp. CoH-51_TC_04 | reverse complement strand
GTACTTGACGACCGAAGATAACGATCTTGTCTCCGACCACCGGAAGCTGCGCCATGGGCGAGGTGAGCTGGAACGTTGCGGTAGTCGGTCCCAGTATCACACTTTTGACGTAGCGGCAGAAGCTGAAGTTTTGTCCCGTAGAGAATTCGACAATGATTTGGCCTATGTACGACGGATTCATTCCCGACGTGTAGTCGCTAAGTGCGATCGTTATAGACTGCTGATCCACGGCCGTGATCGGAACCTGCGCCTGATACGCGA
>NZ_JBVGOY010000010.1:0-82364 GCF_058188655.1 Macrococcus sp. CoH-51_TC_04 | reverse complement strand
CTTTAAAATAACAATATTTTTCGAAGAAAAAAGACAAACTCACTTTTAGAATTGTGAGTTTGTCTTCAGTCTGAGCAGCTGCGTAATTAATGCAGCTGCTTTATTTTCCATATAATTCTTCTTTAATTTGTGTTGTAGATATTCCTTCGGTTCTTTTAAGATAAATCACTTCACAATGGTCTTTTAAAAAGTCAAATTCACCTTCCCAATCATGACCCATAATGAAAGTATCGACGTGGTATTTCTCAACATCAGATATTTTTTGTTCCCAGTCATTTTCAGGAATTACTAAATCAACGTATCTAATAGATTCTAACATCATTTTACGTTGTTCGTAATCATAATAAGATTTCTTGTTTTTTAATTTATTGAATTCATCGGTAGAAAGTGCAACAATTAAGTATTCTCCCATTTCTTTAGCTCTTCTTAATAATTCGATATGACCATAATGTAATAAATCATATGTTCCGTATGTAATGATTCTTTTCAAGTTCATTACCTCCATAAACTATGTATATTTGTTAAATTTATGTTAATATATTATTGAGAATTTGTAAATGTATATTGAATATAATTCAATCAATTGAAAGAGGGACAGTATGAAATCACAGTTAAAAAAGAAAGTAAGTAATTTCAAGAACAACAAAGGTAAGTTTATATATGTAAATTCTAGAAGAAATAAACCAATCAAAAAAAATTCTTATTTCTTTGAAGCTGTTCATGGAGATACGGTTAATGGACATATATTTTATTTGATTAAAGAAGTAGCAAATAGAAGTGCTAACGCAATAATCAATGTATCTTTAAGAGATACTGATAACATTGAAAGTTTTATTCCAATTAATTTATTGAACAGAATAAATTTTGTAAGTCATTTATCTCATGAATACTATGAATGTCTTGCAACTTCTGAATATTTAATAAATGATACAACATTTTATCCATTCTTTAACAAAAGACCAGAACAAAAATATTTTATAGTTTGGCATGGGACACCTTTAAAATATATGGGTAAAGATTTGCCAAACTTAATGAGTATATCTAATGTGCAACGAAATTTTTATATGGCGGATAAAATTTATGTGAATAATAAAAAAACTATGGATATTTTAGCAAGAACGCATCATCTAAATAATGTATATAATGGAAAATTCGTAGTTGGACCATCTCCTAGAAATAGCATACTTTTTGATCTAAATAAAAGAGAAGAAATAAAAGAGAAATTTAATTTACAAGGTAAAAGAGTAATTGTTTACATGCCAACATGGCGCGGTAAAATTGGTAAAGTATCAAAAAATAATGAAATAATGAAAACGATTACTCATTTAGAACAACATCTAGAGGATGATATCGTATTATTTGTAAAGTTACACCCGTTTGATAAAACTATTATTCCAGATGAATTTACTAAAGTTAAGCCATATCCAAACTCTGTAGAGAGTTATGAATTTTTAACTTGTACTGATGCATTAATTACTGATTACTCATCTATTATGTATGATTACTTAAATTTAAAGAAACCTATAATACTGTATACATATGATTTCGAAGAATACTTAGATAATAGAGGCGTTTATGACAATATAAATGAGTATCCTTTTATTAATGTGGATAATATCGACGATCTGACAAAAAATATGAATTCAGTCGATCATTTAGATAGTAAGGTTGATTATTCTAAGATGATTGAAGAGTTTAATAAGTTCGATTATATAGATGGCACGAAAGATATTTTGGAAAATATGATAAACGGAACGGTTAGTGAAAGTATACAAGAACATAATTTACATAACGGAAAAGAAACAGTGCTAATCGTTAGTGGTGGGTTTTGGAATAATGGAATAACTACGGCTTTAATTAATACATTAGAGAACGTTGATACCGATGAAAAAAATTATATTTGTTTTTTTGAAAAAGAAAAAGTAAAAAAAGAGCATTATTTTCGATTATTGAGTTTACCTGAAAATGTCCACTTCTATCCAATCACTGGTGAAATTAACGGAAATTTTACAGATAGATTGCTCTTAAAACAATATTTATGGAATGAAAAATTTTCTCCTAAGAATATTGAAAAACAATTATCGAGAATATATCGTGAAGAGTTTTCGAGATTATTTGGAGATTTAAAAGTTGATTGGTTTATTCACTATACAGGCTTTGAAAGAAAAAGTGCAGAAATGATGAGACATATAGATTGTAAAAAGGCCATCTGGGTTCATACAGATATGTTTGCTGAATTTGAAGCTAAAAGAAATTTTAGTAAAAAAATAATTTTTGGTGCTTATAAAAAAGCCGACAGAATAGTTTTAGTACACAGAAATTTAAAGGAAAATCTCACAAAAAATATTAAAGGAATATCAGATAAGATTGTCACTGTAAATAATTTCCTCGGTGAAAAACGTACTAGAAATCTAGCAGAAGAAAATGTACTAGCTAGTTTAGCCAAAGTAAAGGTTGATTATAGTTTTAATGATAATATTGGATTAAATCTCGTTAATAGTGATGATAAAATTGTTGAGAAAAAAGCACAAAATGTGTATAAAGAGCAAGTTGAACTTACAAAATTTATTGATGATTCTGTATCATTATTTATAAACAAAAATAATTTAAAAAATAAATTGAATGATGATCAGAAAAATAAATTATTATCATCTTTAAATAATTCTGTTTCACAGACATTTAAAAATTTACTCTTAGAAGAAGAGCTTAGTGAAAAGTTCCCAAATTTATTTAAGTCTAATTTCTCGCTTATTCAAGATTATATGAATAATACTGATTCTTATATAGACAATTATTCTGTCGCTCTTTATAACGAATTTAGAGTTTCTAAAACGAAGATGCTAGAAGCGATACTTAATCCAAATATTACTGTCTATATGAATATTGGTAGATATGACTATCAAAAAGGGCATGATAAATTGATAAAGGCATTTGAAGAGACTTATAAGGAGAATAGTAATATATTTTTAATACTTATATGTCCACATGGCCCATTAAAAAGAGAAACAATTGGATGGGTTAGAGAATCAATTGCTAAAGAAAATATTGTTATACTAGGTGGAATAAGTAATCCGTATCCTCTGTTAGGTTTAGTAGACGCTTTCGTATTATCATCTAATTATGAAGGATTAGGATTAGTTGTCTATGAAGCGCTAGCTTTAAATCGTGCTGTTATTACAGTCAATTTAAAAGAAACGATTGAATACTTAGAAGAAGGAAATGCAATTATTGTAGATAATAGTGTCGAAGGTTTAATTAAAGGGTTTGAAACTCATTTGAATAATGATATAACGTTTAAACCATTTAACTTTGAAAAATATAGAATTAAATCGATCAAGGAATTTAATAACGTAATCAATTGAGGAGAATTTAAAATGAAAAAAATTACTAAAGCTATTATCCCAGCTGCTGGGTTGGGAACAAGATTTTTACCAGCAACAAAAGCAATGCCAAAAGAAATGTTACCTATTCTTGATAAACCAACAATTCAATATATTGTTGAAGAAGCTGTGAAAGCTGGTATTACAGATATTATTATTGTTACTGGTAAACATAAAAGAGCGATTGAAGATCATTTTGACAGCCAAAAAGAATTAGAATGGAACTTAGAAAAAAGTGGTAAGACCGAATTATTAGAAAAAGTACAATTTTCTACTAATTTAGCTAATATCTTTTATGTAAGACAAAATGAGCAAAAAGGCTTAGGGCATGCTATTTGGACGGCTCGTCAGTTTATAGGTAATGAGCCTTTTGCTGTTCTATTAGGTGATGATATTGTTGAATCTGATACACCTGCTATAAAGCAATTAATGGATAAATATGATGAAACTGAAAAATCAGTAATTGGTGTGCAAACTGTTCCTAAGGAAGAGACATATCGATATGGAATAGTTGAATCAAGAAATAGTAACGGGCGATTACATGAAGTAGATAGATTTATTGAAAAACCTGCTTTGGGTACGACTGAGTCACAACTTGCAATAATGGGTCGCTATGTTTTATCTCCTGAAATATTTGATTTACTAGAGAATCAAACAGAAGGTGCAGGGGGAGAAATTCAACTAACAGATGCCATAGATAAACTTAATAACGTCGACAAAGTCTATGCGTATGACTTTGATGGAACAAGATATGATGTTGGAGAGAAATTTGGATTTATTCAAACGACTATTGAATTTGCTTTAAAAGACAAAGATTTAGAAGGGAAATTAAGAGAATACTTAAAATCTATTTTGAAATAAATAGTACTTTCTTAAATATGAGATTTTCAAAATAGATGAAAAATAAAACCAGTAGTAAGCGATATTTTATTGCAAACTACTGGTTTTTAATAGGGATTTAAATATTTTTTTGTATTTATTTTTAAAGGTAGGGTGGGCATGAAGAAAATATTATTTATATTAATAGGGCTTTTAATTATTATAACGACGTCATATATTGTTGTTACAGAAAAAAGCAATAAACCGCTAGTTATTGCGCATAGAGGAGCAAGTGGATATGCACCAGAACATACATTTAAAGCATATGATATAGCTGTAGAAAACAAAAATGTCGACTACTTAGAATTAGACTTGCATTTAACAAAAGATAATTACTTAGTTTCAATACACGATGACACTGTTGATCGTACTACAGATGGACATGGTAAAGTTAATGATTTGACAATAAAAGAGATAAAGCAGTTAGAGGCGGGGAGCTGGTTTGATAAAAAATATAAAAATGAAAAAGTACCCACATTAAATGAGGTTTTGGATAGGTACGGTAATAAAACTAAATATTATATAGAAATTAAAGACATAGGTAAGAAGAAATTAATAGATGAGTTTCTTTATCAACTGAAGTTAAATGGATTTCTTTCAGAAGACGCTATAGATGCAGAAAAAGTTATCATTCAAACATTTTCATCAGAAGATTTAAAATATATAAAAGAAAGAAATCATCATATAAAGCTTGTACAACTTGTGAATAAGGGTTTCTTAACAAATTGTACGGATGATGATTTGCAAGAAATAAAAAAATATGCTGATGTAATAGGACCTGACTTTAGAGAATTGACCTATAATAATGTTAAAAAGCTACATGAAAATAATCTTGAAGTACATGCATATACAATAAATAATAAAAGTGATAAAGAGTTCGCTAAAAGTGTTAATGTAGATGGCTATTTCACAAATTTTCCAGATTAATATTATTTAATAACGTTCAATGATGAATATAAAATCAAAAAGAGAAACATTTTTCATGTTTCTCTTTTTGATTCTTTCATTTTCAAGTATTTTATTACCAAATTGAAGTAAAGATTTAAAATAATAACATTTATAAAAAGCTGATATATTTCAAGAAAAATAAAACATCATCTTTAGGAGTAATTTGTACTTTTGATTCTAAAAATGAATATATTTTTATTATATTCCTTAATAAGCGAACTCATTTGTTTGCTCTTCAATTGCTTGTGTTTCAATTGTTTGGGTTTCAATAGTAGGGTATTCATAAGTTTCACTTTCTAAAGGTTGCGCTTCTAAGCCCAAGTTCTCTAGATACGTATTCTGTATGTGATGCTTTTCCTCTAGATTTGGAATAAAGTACCATAGATTGTCGTTAAGAAATTGACCGTAGCCTGTTAATTGAAATCTTTCGACCGTATTTAATGATTCTGAATAATTGCTGATTAAAGTTTTCAGGTCATCGAATGTCACATCTGTTACGACGTTTCCTTCTATCGTTTTTAATAATGAATCAATTTTAGATACAGAACTCATACTAATCAGTTTATCTGCCAGCGCCTGAATCACTAATTGCTGGCGTTCTTGTCTTCCGAAATCTCCGCCTGCGCCTACTTGCTTCCTGCTTCTAATGAAAGATAGTGCTTCTTTCCCATTAAGATGCGTCAGTTCACCTTGTACGAAATCATGACCTTCATAGCTGAAGGTTGCATTACTTACGACGTCGATTCCTCCGACTGTATCGATCATTTCTTCTATGCCATCCATATTGATCGTGGCGTAGTAGTCAATTGGGACATTCATTAATTTTTCCACAGATTCTACTGCCATTTTAGCACCACCATGATTATATGCGCGATTAATTTTTTCGTGTGTATTATGCCCGGCTATTTCACTGTATGTATCTCGCGGTATCGATACCATTACGCTTGTATTTTTCGTTGGATTGATACTTATGATGATAATCGTATCTGAGCGTCCTGCATCTCCTGTAGCGAGTCTTGTTGTATTAGAGTCAACTCCGAACAGTGCGATTGAAATAGCATCATGATCTTTGATTGATACTTGTTCCTTGCGTAGGTCGGACTTTTCTCGGCTGATATTTGTATGGATTACTTTAGCAGTTTTCTCTACCTTTGTGTTTAATGTTTGATAAGCAACTGCTGCAGTTGCAAGTAATCCTATTAAGATGATGATGAGTGTGATTATCCATATTCTTTTCTTCATAAGTCGCTCCTGTCATGTTGGTGATATCTTGTAATATATTAACATAAAATTAAATTCGTTGATATTAAATTTTTTCTTTTACATTATGTTTACAATCAACATATTATATTAAAAAAGTATATAAATGAGCTGTTTATTAACTCAATATTAATAATTTATAATCAGCGTAAAACTACTATGAAGATTTGTTTAATTCTCACTTTTCCGTATTTTCTTAAGCTATACTACCCATGAAGTAGATAAAAAATATTACTTAATTAAATATGAGTTTTCTTGAGAAAAGGATGGATTCATTTGAAACTTACAACAATCGGTCTAGGGTACATCGGATTACCAACATCAATTATGTTTGCGAAACATGGGATTGATGTTGTTGGGGTTGATATTAAACAAGAAGCTGTAGATAAATTAAATAACGGCCAGATTCATATAGAAGAACCTGGGTTACAAGAAGCGTTGGAGGAAGTGCTGGCCAGAGGTAAGTTCAAAGCTTCGACGACACCAGAGCAGGCAGATGCATATATCATTGCGGTACCGACACCAAATAACAGCGATGAACATAAATCATGTGATATCTCGATCGTGATGTCTGGTGTTGAAAGTATCGTCCCATTACTTAAGAAGGGGGATATAGTAATCGTTGAGTCGACGATTGCACCGCGTACCATGGATGACCATGTGAAGCCTTATCTCGAGTCTGAAGGATTTATAATTGGTGAAGATATCTATCTTGTCCATTGTCCGGAACGTGTATTGCCGGGCAAGATCATGCATGAATTAGTATATAACAATCGCATTATCGGCGGAATCACCCCTGCTTGTGTTGAAGCGGGTAAGCGTGTATATGGGACTTTCGTTAAAGGTGAAATGATTGAGACGCAGGCGAAGACCGCTGAGATGTCCAAATTAATGGAGAACACATATCGTGATGTAAATATCGCGCTAGCGAATGAACTCGCTAAAATCTGTAACAATCTAGAGATTAATGTTAATGATGTGATTGAGATGGCAAATAAACATCCTCGAGTTAATTTACATAAACCAGGTCCTGGTGTCGGTGGTCACTGTTTAGCGGTCGATCCATATTTCATTATCGCAGAGGCCCCTGAGCAAGCGCTGTTGATCAAACTTGCACGTGACATCAATGTGTCTATGCCTGAATATGTTGTGCGCCGTACGAAGGACATCTTATCTAGGCTCGGCGGCAACAAAGTCACTGTATTTGGTTTGACATATAAAGGGGATGTGGATGATATTCGTGAATCCCCTGCATTTGATATTTATGAAATGTTAACTGCATCTCAATATGAAGTTGTCGCATATGATCCTCATGTGAAGCAGGAGTTTGTTGAGAAAGATATGGGAACAGCGGTTAAAGACAGCGATTTAGTATTGATATTGAGTGATCATTCCGAATTTAAGCAGCTCACTGATGGTGATTTTGATGGAATGAGAAATAAATATATTCTTGATACTAAGAACGTTGTTAAGACTAAGGATGAATTTAAAGAAGTTAAATACTATAACTTCGGGAATTTATACAATTTATAACTACAACAACAGAATACGTTCGTATTCTGTTTGTTTTTTAATAAGGAGTTTCTATGAAAAGCATATTGCTCATCTCACAAAATTTCTATCCTGAAATCGGATCTGCAGCAAACCGTATGAAAAATATATTCAATCATCTCGTGGATCATGGGTATGATGTCTATATCTTAACGACGCAGCCCTCTTACCCGAACGAGAAGATGTATAAAGATGAAAAATACTGGAATGATGAACGGTTAAATAACGTACCTGATAATAGGGTGATCCGACTAGCGATGCGTCATGAAAAACAAAAGAAAAGTATGTCATCAAGGCTTTATTATTATATTGAATTTATGCTGAAAGTGCATTACTTCGTAAAGCATACGGAAAAATATTTCGATCTCATCTATGTTACAAGTCCTAATATATTTGCACCATGGGGGACATTATTTCTACAGCGTGACATCACTACAAACAAGACGATACTCGAAATTCGAGATTTATGGCCGGACAGTGTGTCTGCCCTCGATAAGATTAATATCGACGTATTTATGCCGATGTTAAGATTGATGGAAAAACGGATGTATAGAAATGCAAAGAAAATTGTAGTGAATAATATGTCGTTCATTCCACACATTCAGAAATATGTAAAAAATAAGGACTTTCTATTCTTGCCGAATGCGATTAACGATGAAGAACTTAACTTTCGACCGAAAAAAGCAACATTCAGCGTCGTATATACTGGAAATCTAGGCTTTGCACAGGATAACAAACAGCTGGAGGAGATCGCTGTAGCACTTAATAAGAATAAAATTCCATTTAATGCGATTGTCTATGGTATACATGCCAATGACTTCAGACGATTTGTAGATGAACAGCAACTCGAATATGTTAACGTGTTTGAAACACTGCCAAAGTCTGAATGTCTTTCATTTACGAGTGAACACCATGTGGCACTCTCCATTCTTAAGCAATCTGAAGTATTTATGAACGTACTTCCCGGCAAGGTGATTGACGCGATATGCATGGAGGTGCCCGTTGTAACCAACTTAGGGGGCTTCACTCAAGCGCTGATACAGGATTATGAAGTGGGTATTAATATTGAATCCGCTTCAACTGAAAAACTGGTGGAAGCCATCTTAACATACAAAGATGATCCGTTCATGCTAAGGCGTCATACAGAGAACACAAAGAAAATTCGTTCTGAAGTTTTTAGATGGGAGACAAATATTCATAAACTAATGGATTTTATCAGTTAAATAAAATGAAGAGGCTGTAATTATGAAAATTATTATCGAATTGTTAGAAGAGCAGATACGCAACTTAAATCTTATTTGGAAGTTATCACGCTATAATCTTAAAAGTGAATATTCGAATCATTATCTTGGGGCATTCTGGAATATACTACAACCTCTTATGCAGGTCGTTATTTATTACATTGTCTTTGGGATGGGGTTAAGAGGGAATGCACATAGCGGAGATATGAATTATTTGCTCCATCTGATTACAGGATTATTTCCATGGATCTTTATTTCCCAGGCAATTAACGCAGGTTCTAATACGATACATGCACAGTTAGGTCTAGTAACTAAGATGAAATTCCCTTCTTCTGTACTATTGTCTATTTCATATGTCATTAACTTTATTAATTTGGTATTTACGACACTGATCATATTTTTAATTTCATACTTTAATCACTTTGTATCGTTTGGTCATTACTTTGAATTTCTGTATTTCATATTTGCATCCTATATGCTGATCTTTGCATTTAATCTTATTATGAGTACATTGGTCATTCTTATCAGAGATACGAAGCAGATGCTACAGAACGTGCTGCGTATGTGTTTCTTTGTCACACCAATATTCTGGGATGTAAATACGGTTTCACCTGTACTAAAGGTAATCACGATGCTCAATCCATTTGCTTATCTCATAGGAATATATCGCAATGCATTCATTGAAGGAGAAGGGATGCTCTATGGGAATATCACAGATCATCTTTATTTCTGGACGTTCACACTTTTATTGCTGTATATAGGCGGACATATTCATTATCGATTCAAGAATCGTTTAGTAGATTATTTATAAATTGAGGTGCAAAATGAAATATTTGTTAATTACAAACGCTTACCCAAGTGAAGATAAGATTTATTCGAATGCATTCATCCATAGAAGAGTAAAAGCATACCAGCAGGCAGGTCTGGATATTGAAGTTGTCGTTATGACGACGAAAGTAAGATTTGATGCTGTCTATGACGGGGTCACTGTAAAGTTTCTCGATGAATTCCAGCTCGCTGATTATGTCAATGGTCATCCATTTCATAAGTTGCTGATTCATTTTATGAATCTGAAGATGTTCCAGGCATTAAAGATGATGCACACAGTACCTCCAGTAATTATATGGATGCATGGGTTTGAAGCCGAACCTTGGTTTTCAAGGTATTACAACTTCTTATCGAGCAAGCAGTCATTTTTAAATGTAATGGAAAGAAAAGATAGTTATTACGAAGAAGTTAAAGAGATGTTTCTTGCATTGATGGATAAGGATCTGTATGATGCGACGTTTATCTATGTCTCAAAAAGCTATAAAGAAAAATATGTCGATCCATATCTCGGGAAGGTACCTGATCAATATCATATTATCCATAACCCGATTAATGAGTCCCTATTTCCGTATCGTCAGAAAAAACCGGAAGATAGATTTAACATTTGCAATATCAGACCTTATACAGCTAAGAACTATGCGAACGATATTACAAGAGATGTCATTATCGGTTTAAGCAAGAAGAAATATTTTGATGAGCTGACTTTCGAACTGTATGGTGACGGACCTTTATTTGATGATATAACGAAACCGCTTCAAAAATTCAGTAATGTCAAATTAAATAAAGCATTTGTGCAACAACATGAGATTCATGAAATTCACGCAAGAAACGGCATCTACCTTGGACCTACTAGACATGATTCGCAAGGTGTATCGCTGTGTGAAGCGATGAGTAGCGGCCTTGTGCCTATCTCCAATGATATCGGTGCGATTAAGGAATTTATTGCAGACAAGGAAACAGGGCTTGTTGCAGATAGGGATGATGTTGCAGGAATGATCGAGCGTATCGATTTTCTGGTGAACCATCCTGATGTGTTTCTGCGTCTCAGCCACAATGCAGCGCAAGCGATAAGGCGACTGACTGGAGAAGAAATAATAACGAAAAAAGAACTTGAGGTGATTGAACGATGACAAATGAAGTGAACTGGGAAGCGGCATATAATGATTTAAAGTCTCAGATTGAATTTATGATGGAAGATACGAGACAGTTACTGGTAGATAATCCTGTCAAACTAAAGATCAATAAGATTGTCGTAGATAAAGATGAGACGTTCTCTTCATTAATTGTCGACGCTTCTGGTGATACGATGATGTATGCATGCTATCTCTATCATCAAAGGTCAAAGAAAGAGCTGGTCAAGACAAAGTATCAATATAGCAACACGTTCGTATTTCAACTACCGAAAGGGAAGTACTTTGCACGTCTCTTCGTAAAAAATCGCATGACGGGTCAGAAAGAAATCGATACGATTTCATTTACTGTGTAAGGGGGATATTATGACTTACGAACTGATTACGCGCTATCCTAAACAAACGGCAACACTCAAATTAAGTGCAGGAATTGATGCAAGTATATTGAAGCATATCACTCAGCAAGTAGATGATATCGATATATTACTGTCTGAAAGTCTTCCTGTTGAAGAAGGTACAAGAGACCTCGGAGATTTAGTGCATGCAACTCATGCTAAGAGATTAACGTTGCGCATTCCAGTCTCTTTGTTTGATACATGTAAAGACAGTATCAAAATTAAATATGAATTAACAGAGATAGGTAATAATGCTGATCATGTGTTCATTACATATAATTTAAAAAATAGAACGTTATCATCTATCAATAGCAGCAACATGATCAAGTGGTATCAAATTCAGCAGTATGAAAATATGGAAGCGTATATAGAGGGAACGGTGAACCGCACGATATATAAAGAGATGAAACAGTACCGAAGTCAACTTGGATGGGCAAATGCTAAGATTGAACGCTATGAGTCAAAGGTTCAGGCAGGTATTCGTGAAGATGAAGCGGCAAAATATAATGAGTTAATGAATAAGTATAAAGAAACTTTAAAACGATTAAATAATCTGCGTAATTCAAGACTCGGTAAATTACAGATTAAATATTGGGATTTAAAAGGATAGGTGAAGAGATTGAACTATCAGCATGATGCAAAGCTAAGATATGATGATCTGATACGTGTACGAAAGAAAATCGGTACGATAATGGAAGGGCTGACGATCATTACTGAAGCACTGGACTATGATCACATACAATCACACTTATCCTATATTGTTATCCCTCAGGATAAGGCGGTATATGATGAACTTATTCGCAATCATCAATACGACAATGTATTGGTACTATCACCTGCGAAACAACTTGATATTAAAGAAGTTCTGAAATATGTACGAACTTCACATCTAACGTTTGTGAAAGATATTAAAGATCTTATATGTTCTGATGAACCTGTACATTTCAGGTCGAATCATATCTATATTGCGCAACGCGTTATGAATAGCGAGTTGAACCATGTACTGAAAGATGAAGAGACAAAAGAAGATGAAGAGATAGCGCCTGCACAGATCGATACGGAAAAGCAAACGTCTAAAGTAGTTCATCCTAATGTCGTAAAGATTCATGTCGATATTGAATCTCTAAACGACTATGAACTACAGGACGGTGCTGTAGAATACCCTATGAATCATCTGCTTACTAAGCTCTATGAGTTTTACGGGATTATCATACCTAAACAATTTCTAGAGACCCATCGTTTGAAAGCGTCAATTACCGATAACCGTTTCGAAGCTATCACGGAAATGATATGTCATCATGCGTTTGTGATTACACCGCTTGCTGACATTCAGTATGTTGCTGAAGTGCGCAACCTTCTACTCAATAAAGACCTAGAGACGATGCCTTCTTTAAATTATCTTAACGAAGTGGCACTGTATCGTAATACTACGAGTGTCAATTCATTTATTCAGCATGTGGCGGATATCTTGTTACTCAGAATTGGTAATAAGATTGATAAAGGTGAAACAAAGCTTGAGATAGAACTGGATAAACTGAAAGCATTTAAAACGATCAACCTTGAAATTCTGAATAAAGGGCGTGCAGAGGAGCTGGTCATCGCTTACTGCTTCCCGCCATACAATGATACTTCTGGCAATGTCATGGCAAAGCGTATCTATATGGAAGGGAATAAAGTAGATATTATCTCAAATAATATGGATAGGATCCGTAAGAAAGATTACTCATTGGAAGGCATTGCAAAAGGGCTGATCGATACAAAGTTTATCGTTGATGCCAAACAGGCATTCAGCAGCTATGAAAGTATCGAAACGTTTACTCATCTAGGCATGGAGATATTCAGCACATTCAAAGATAAATATAATAAACTATATAGCCGTGCAATGTTCCCGGCGTCCCATTTCCTGGCGTATGAGATTAAACTGAGTAAACCTGAGATATACTGGCGCGCAGAATTCTCTGATCCATTATTAACAGATGTAAAATCTGAGAAAAGATTTTCACCGATTAAGTCTAATGAATATATTGAACATTTAAGAGAGACGCTACCTGAAGCCTATCAGTCTCTAGTCGATGATAATGTATTTAATGTATGTGAAATCTTACCACTCGCCTATGCAGATGAACTTATATTCACGAATAAATTACAGCTAGAATACATTATCAAACGCTTTGACAGTGATATACAGGAATCGATTCGTAAGCGTGCAATCATTTCTGCACATCCGACGTTGCCACAGTCATTCTATCATATGGAGCAGGCGAACTATGAATATGATGAGGCACAGCTCAACTTTGCATACTTCGGTAATTTCTATGATACACGCGGATTCAGAGAAATCGAGTTAATGTGTAAATACTTGATTTTAGATGGAATTACAAACTTCAAGGTTAATGTCTTCACAAATATAAATGCGAAGACGAATGGATTCTATAACAACAGCGATTTTAAAGATTATATTAGATTGAATCCCTATTTAGATTACTTTGAGTTCTTAAATTTAACTGAACAGATGGATATTCTGATGATTTATGATGCGCATACAAAAGGGATCAAAGAAGTTAATCCATATTTGCCATCTAAGCTTAGTGATTATCTCGGAAGCTCGGCTTACACACTGGCATTTATCGAAGAAGACAGTATATTATCTGAACAAGTGAATGAAAAGCTGTACAAAGTAGATATGAACCATTTTTCTGCATACGGAGCAACTGTTCGTGAAATAAACAAACACCTTAATAAAGCGTTAACATTGAAAGAGGAGGTGTCTTATGGAGGCAGTGAAAGTAAAGGTCAATAACGTATCTAAAGCATATCCGGTCAATCAGAGTAAAAGTCAGAAAATACTGGATATCCTTAAGTTCTGGCAGCATAAGACGCATGACGATGTGTATTATGCGCTGAAAGATATCAGCTTCGAAGTGAATGCTGGGGACAGTGTTGGACTTGTTGGATTAAATGGTGCCGGTAAATCAACGCTCTCAAACCTCTTGGGAGAAGTCATCTCACCTACTGCAGGGACGATTGAAATAAACGGCCGAAGCTCACTGATCGCTATATCTGCAGGATTAAATAATGAATTATCAGGGGAAGAGAATATCCGTATGAAATGTCTGATGCATGGTCTGACTGAAGAACAGATTAATGACCGTTTTAATGATATCATCGACTTCTCTGAACTCGGAGACTTCATTAAGAAGCCGATTAAGACGTATTCCAGCGGGATGAAATCACGCCTTGGTTTTGCGATTGCTGTCCATACGGATCCAGACGTACTCATTGTGGATGAGGCGCTGTCTGTAGGGGATGACACATTCTCTAATAAATGTATCGAACGTATGAAAGAGTTTCAAGAAGAAGGGAAGACCATCTTCTTTGTCAGTCATTCTATCGGTCAGATCCAGAAGATGTGCAATAAAGCGATATGGATTCATTACGGCAAAATTGAAGCGCAAGGAGACTGTATTCCGACGGTCGGTTTATATGGCAGGTTTATTAGAAAATACAATCAGTTTGATAAAGAACAGCAGCTTGCATACAAAGAAGCACAGCTTCAAAATCAGATAGGCTCGATCAATGAAATAGAAGTAAATAAAGAAAATATATCTAAAAATACATTATTCGGTCTGATCGGTGTTACAGCATTATTTATATTCAGTATGCTGTCTCAATTAAATGTCATACCACTATCACATTATCTAAATATGTTAAAAGGGATGTTTTAACCGTGAAAAAGGTGACCATGTTTGTCTGGAACAACTTTACTAATGACGCAAGGGTGACAAGAGAAGCGAAGACACTTCAGTCACATTATGATGTCACTGTCATCGCTAAACGTGAAAATAATGAACGTCATATCCCGCTTAAACAAAATTATAAGGAAGGATATAATGCTGTACGTAAACATAAGACAGAACTACCGAACTTTATAGCAGATCGCATTTATAATAACAAATTAAAGACCATACTTTTAAAGCACATGCCGAATGCCTTCTTGATGATGAAGATGATCCAGGAAGGCTACAGGCAAGATGCAGATATTTATCACAGCCATGATCTGAATACGTTAATTCAAGGGGTTGCCTGTGCAAAATTGAGAACAGATAAACGTATACTAATATTTGATGCTCATGAAGTGAACACTAGCCGTACAAACTATAAGGCAGGTCTAGTCGGGACAATAGAAAAGTTTCTTATTCGATTTACGGATCGTACAATAGTAGAGAATGAGACACGTGCGACCTATCATGAGTTACTCTATGGATATCGACCGATGTCGCTCTATAACTACTCGGAGTACTATGATATAGACGAAGTTGAAGCAATAGACCTTCCTCTTAAGTATGATAAGACCTTTATTTATCAAGGCGGGCTACAGGAAGGACGTGGTTTAGAACGACTGCTTCGTGCGTTCTGGCAGGCGGATATCCCTGCAAATCTACTGATGGTGGGGGACGGAAAGATTCGTCCTCAGCTTGAAACATTAACACGCTCGCTCAACTTACAGGACAAGGTGACCTTTACCGGTCGTGTTCCTTATGAGTCGTTACGTTCGTATACAAAGATTGCATATGCAGGATTTCAGATTCTGGAAAATGTGAACTTTAATCATTATTCTGCATCGAGCAACAAACTGTATGAGTATATGATGGCCCATATTCCTGTGATCGCCACAGATCTTCCTGAAATAAAAAGGGTGGTGGAAAAAGAAGGGATAGGGCTTATCATAAAGCATGATTCAGAAGAAGAACTTACAGCAGCTATTCGTAAGATGTTTGAAGATGAAGCGATGAGAGACCAGATGAAAGCGCAGATGAAGATCAGTAAAGAGCAGTATAACTGGGAGAAGGAAAAGCAGAAGCTGCTGAATCTATATCAAGATCTTGAGGTGGACTGATGACAGAACAAGAGAAGAAGATACTTGTGGAGAGTTTAAATAATGAAAGATATGCCTTAAACCAGCTTAAATATAAGGACATGGAAATCGCACTGCTAAAGAAGAAGCTCAGTCTATATGAACATAGATGGCATAAACTAATGAATCTCCTACCTGTGAAAGTATTACGCAGTGCGATGCGCTATGTAAAGGGGCTGAAGTAAATGCGTATAAGAAAGAGAATTCAGGAGATCGACGCGCTGCTATCAAGAATTGAACAAAATGCACCTCTATCTATTGAAGATGCAGTAGAAGAAAGCGTCCAGCCAATAAAGCATAAAGGCATATCCGTCATCGTTCCCTTATATAAGAGCCGAAAGTATTTGCACCAATTAGTAAAGAATATTAATACCTTCAAAACAACGACGTTTGAAGTGATCTTTGTGTTGAATGGAGATGAAGACTCTGTTGAGGAAGACAAAGAGACCTTGAATTCACTTACAAAAGAATTCAAGTATCACATCATTGAATCAGGTCATGGCGCATCGATCGCCCGCAATAAAGGAATTGAAATTGCTCAATATTCTCATACGCTGTTCCTGGATGCAGATGATATACTTCATCCACACACATTATTTGAGCTAAGTAAGCATCTCGATTTCTCAAATATTTCTGTATTTCATCTCTATAATGTTCATAATGAAGAGATTGAACAGGATAATATAATAGAAAAAGAAAAGAACCAGCTCAAAGGACAACTGACATCTGACTATATGAAACTGACTAAAATATTATCCATGAACGGCGCGAAGCTGATTCCGACACATTATTTAAAGACCATAAGGTTTGATGAAACACTGACATCAGGAGAAGATGTCGTACTGATGACGTACATCATAGCGCGTTTCAGACCAATCATCAATGTCATTGACAGTACAGTATGTGTCTATTATAGACATATGACCGAGCACTCGGTAAGCAGGCAGTCGATGAGCTATGCATTTAACGTTACAGATAGAATCAGTGTTATACAGGCACTCGCACAGTTACTCGATACGGAAGACGATATATCAATAAGGCAGTTCATCATGAATCGCATGGATGCTCAGGCAGGATTTATCAATAGATATCTGCACCATGATGTGACAGCTTATCAGCAGGTAATCAAGGATTTACAGCGCATACATGCTGAATACCTTCCGTATCAAACTGTAAACAAAGGACTCGCACAGACACTATACGTCGGATATTGCTTTGCACCGTATAATGATACAAGCGGTGTTATCCTCGGAAAACGTATCGCCGAACGCAAAGTACCTGCTGATGTGATCTCCAATAATATGAGCGATGTGAGAACAACAGATTACACATTAAACGAACTATCAGACCCATATATCGCGAAACATTATGGCATTAACAGTAAATCCTCATTCAGTAACTATCAGCTGATGAATGTATTCGTGCAGCAAGGCGCTAAGAAGCTAAGAAACAATACATATAAAGAAATCTATTCCAGAGTACTCTGGCCTGCGAGTCATCTATTAGCATGGAAACTAAAGACAAATAATACAAGATGGATTGCTGAGTTCTCTGACCCTGTACTATATGATATTAAGAATAAAGAGCGACACAGTAAAGTGCCCTTTACCTATGTCAATAAAATAAAAAGACAGGCACCAGAAGAATATCATCCATACATCGATGATAACCTGTACAATATTGTAGAACTGCTCCCCTTTATATTTGCAGATGAAATCGTATTTACAAATAATAAACAGAGAACACAGATGATAAAGAGATTTACAGAAGACATACAGCAGGCAATTATCAAGAAATCAGTCATCATTCCACATCCAACACTGGATGCACAGTACTATGAGAAACAACGTGCACTGATCACAGTCGATAAAGCAGCATTCAATATCGGTTATTTCGGTAATTTCTATGAAACGCGTGGCCTTAAAGAAATTCAGGAACTGATAGATTATCCAGAACTTATTGAAGCACTTAATCCATCGAATTTACTATTAGCATTTCACATCTTTACGAGCAATCCTATCAGTGTCAGACAGATGGTCAGTCTCTATGAAATGCCCCAGGTGCATGTACATGAAACATTGCCATACTTTGAATTTCTAAATGCGACGAAGCAATTCGATGCACTTATCGTTATGGATGCACACACGAAGAGAATTAAAGAAGAGAATCCATATTTGCCGAGTAAGTTAAGTGATTATAAGGGAAGCGGCGTTCCTGTAATTGCATACTGTGAAGAGGGAAGTCCGATGGATGAGATGGAATCGATTCAAGGGATTAAGATTAGAATTAAAGGAGATGATGTGTAATGCGTCATCTTTTTTTGTAAATATCAATAATTTTGTTGTAAATATTTACGACAAATTGTAAATCATTGTATAAAAAAGACTCGTATCGGTCGTGGTCAGATGGAAGTGCTTAATGATCGTGTAGCGAAGAAACGTGAAATCTTTGACCGCTATGTTGAGGGTCTTAAAGGAATCGACGGAATTTCTTTCATGGAAGAACTAGAAGATAGCTTTAGTAACAGATGGTTATCTACGATGATTGTTGATAGTGAGAAAGTCGGCAAAACATCTGTTGAAATTATTGAACATTTAGCCGGATTTAATATTGAAGCACGTCCAGTGTGGAAACCAATGCACTTACAGCCATTATTTGAAGGTAAAGAATTTATTCAGGATGAGCATCAGGACGTTTCGAAATTCTTATTTGAGAATGGAATATGCTTGCCATCAGATACGAAGATGACTGAAGCAATTCAAGATGCCGTAATTGATATGATTAAGACTTTTATAAATAGCTAATATTATGTCACCCCTCGATATATATCAGGGGTGATTTTTTTGCATTTTCTGATGAAGCTGATGATTTCATTCTTCGTCATGCTGCTAATATTCTTTGTATTATAAAAGGACTTTGGATAATCCAAAGTCCTTTTATAACGCGATTCTTCTAAACAATATATCCTGCAGCGTATACTTATCGAGTACTGATAGATACGCGTTCAATGCTTCACCGAGTACACCTTGCAGCCCACATATCCCTGCAATCGGGCATGTGTTTGTCTCACGATCAAAACATTCGACTAAGTTGAAATGTTCCTCGGTCTTTCTTATTAAAGCACCGATATTAATTTCTTCAGGTGCCATCTTGATGCGTATGCCGCCACCGCGTCCGCGCGTCGTTTCAATATAACCGAGCGTAGCGAGGTTATTCACAACCTTCGTCAGGTGATTCTTAGAAATCCCGTAAAAATTTGCAATTTCATCTATTTGAACACGGTGCTCCTGACGTGCGATATACATCAGGACACGTAATGAGTAATCTGAGTAAAGTGTTAGTTTCATGGTCATCTCTCCTTCTCCATATTATAGCATTAGAACGTGAATTTTTTGTTTTTATATTATATAAATGATTGTAATTTGTGTGGATGAGGTGTATATTAAAGGTGTATTTATAATGTATCTTTAAAGAGGGGGAGTTAATGTGTTAACAGAAGAAACTAAGAATATCGTCAAGGCGACGATTCCGGTACTGGAGGAGCATGGTACGGAGATTACTTCAGCATTCTATCAGCATATGTTTGAAGCGCATCCTGAGTTACTCAATGTCTTCAATAAGACGAACCAGAAGTTAGGGCGTCAGCAGACAGCATTAGCACAGACAGTTATCGCTGCTGCTAAGCATATTGATCATCTGGAGGCGATTGTTCCGAATGTCAACCAAATCGCGCATAAGCATAGAGCGCTAGAGATTAAACCGGAGCATTATCCGATTGTGGGTGAGAACTTGATCTGGGCGATTCAGCATGTACTAGGTGATGCGGCAACACCTGAGATTGTGGCGGCCTGGACAGAGACCTATGGAGTGATTGCTGATGTATTTATTCAGATGGAGGCAGCACTGTATGATGAAGCGGACTGGCAAGGATTTGTACCGTTCAAGGTTGTAGCGGTTAAGGAGGAGTGTCCTGAAATTAAGTCATTCACGGTGCAGAGTGATGCGGTTCAATTGAAACCTGTGAAAGCGGGTCAGTATATTACAGTGAAGGTGCATCCTGAAGATGAAACAAATGATGCATTACGTCATTATTCAATCTGTTCTGTTGATACATCTCGTGGACTTAAGTTTGCGGTTAAGCGTGACGTTGCAGGTGAAGAGAGAGGGATGGTCTCTAACTATCTACATGATCATGTGAAAGTAGGAGATGAGATTCTGTTATCTGCGCCGGCGGGTGAGTTCCTAGTTGAGACTGATAATAAGGACCTCGTGTTTATAAGTGGGGGCGTAGGTATGACGCCACTCATGAGTATGTTAGAGGATGAGGTGGATAAACGCAGTATTAAATTTATTCATTCAGCTTATAACCGTGATGCTGTTCCATTTAAAGATGAGATTACGAAGTTCCATAATAATAGTAACGTAGAGTTCTTCTTTAACTATTCGGAAAGTGAAGGTCGCTTAACGAAAGAGAAGTTATCTAAAATTATGAACGGTAACGAAGAAATCTATATGTGTGGTTCTGTAGGATTTATGGAAGGCATGCTTGAGATCTTCAGTGATATGGGCATCGATCGAAGCCGCGTACACTTCGAGCCATTTGGTCCGAAGATGAGTATTACAGTATAGTATCTGGTTAATAGAGTTATTAAAGCACAGCGCTAGCTGTGCTTTTTTTATTATGATATTTTAATTTCTGCATGAATTTCATGCAGTTTTTTAATATTTTAATGTGCTTTTTTTATTTTTTGCCTTATTTAAGGTTATTTCGATGTGCATTTTTTGAAAAATAGGTTTTTGACAGATTTGGTGGTTACGGGTATGTTTTTTGTGAGGTGACATATGATAGCGAAACTTCATGAAACGAATGATAAATTATTGCTGCTTCACGAGTTATATGGTCGATTAGATTTATCTAAATCAGATTATGATTTATTGAGGCGTTATTTGTCTGGACTTGAAGGTGAACGCAAATTTCTGGATGTTATGGGTGAAATTGATGGTGTTGTGGTCCTCTGGGATATTTATCTGGAGGATTATAGTGCGCAGTTTGATTTTTTAGTGTTAGCTGGACAGTATGTGTTCCATTTTGACGTTAAGCATTATAGTGGGGTTTATGCGTATAGGGATGGGTTGTTTAAAAGTGCGAATGGTCGTGTGAATAAGCGTTTGATGATGCAGCTTACTGCTAGTGAAGCAGGGCTAAAGCAGTTTTTACTGAAGCACGGCTTTCATTACAAAGTGACAAGTCGTGTTGTATTTATGAACGAATCGTTTCAATTGATCGGGGATACAGATAAATATATTTTGTTTTATTATGATCTTGGGCGTGTCGTGGACTATTTAAAGGGGAACGCTGGCATCTGTGAAGATATGATGAGGCTGAGTGAGACGCTGATCGCCTATCACGGGGATGACTCCAAGTTTTATAATACTGATGATTATGATATAGATGATATAAAGCCAGGTATACGATGTCCGGAGTGTCGTCGTGTTGGCATGATTCGAGATGTTAAGGGTCATAAGTATCAATGTCGATGCGGGCATAGGGTGAGTAATCGTGAAGCGGTCGATATCGTGTACCGTATGTTAGAGCTGTTTCGCGTGGATAAGATTCGTAAATGTGATCTGAATCGTCATCTAGAAATGCCAGACAGAACTTTAAAGCGAATATTGAAACAGTATTACTATAAGAATGGAACTGGGAGAGGAACGTATTATACGAAAGATAGCGTTCGGGACAATCAATTTTTAGATGATTTGGTGGATAACTATTTTGAATCGTAGATGTATGAATAAAAATGGCCTGGTAAATGGCCCGGTAAAAGTGTTATCGGACCATTTATCGGGCCATTTCGGTATTTTTGTAAAATATTGGCCCGATAAGTTCGGGACATCAAACAAAAAAGACACCCAACTACAGTTGAGTGTCTCACCTATTTACTACTGCGCACGTTTCGCTGCAAGTAATGTATTATTTAATACCATTGTAATCGTTAAAGGTCCTACGCCACCTGGTACGGGCGTGATTGCGCCTGCAACTTCAGAAACTTCATCATATACAACGTCCCCTGTTAACTTTCCGTCAACGACTGTATTTCCTACGTCTACGACTACTGCGCCTTGTTTCACGACATCCTTCGTCACTAATCCTGGTTTACCTACAGCAGATACGATAACATCAGAGCGTTTTAATACTGCATCCATATCTTTACTGCGAGAGTGCAGTAATGTTACCGTTGCATTCGCATCTGTTAATAGTTTCGCAACGGGTTGTCCTACGATATGGCTTCTCCCGATGACCGCAACATCCTTTCCTTCCAGGTCTATATCTGCATGCTTTAAGATTTCCATGATGCCCAGTGGTGTACAAGGGATATATGTTTCAACCCCTGCATAGAGTCGGCCGATGTTGATCGGATTGAAGCCGTCAACGTCTTTTTCTGGTGCAATCTTCTCAAGCACTTTCGTTTCATCGATTTGTTTCGGTAGTGGGACTTGAACAAGGATTCCATGTACATTGTCATCCTTGTTCAACTTGTCGATTTCTTCTAATAACGCCGCTTCAGTCGTACTTTCATCAAGATGGATGATACTTGAGCTCATACCGATCTTCTCAGCAGATTTCTTCTTGTTGTTCACATAGCTCTGGCTTGCACCGTCATTTCCTACGAGGATCACAGTTAGATTTGGCGTAACCCCTTGTGCCTTTAACTGTTCGACTTCCTGTGCAAGGTTCGCACGATAATCCGCTGCAACTTTCTTTCCGTCTAATACTTTTGCTGACATTCCAGTTCCCTCCATTTATTCGAACATTTAATATCATTATAGCAGTAAACAATCTAAAAATACGAACAAAAAAATAATAATTAATAAAAAAAACCATAATTGTTCGTTTTTTACGTTGAAATCTGTATCTGTCATTGTTATGCTATATAAGTAATATACACATAAATGAAGACGGTTTTCAAATAATTATAAAGGGTGATAGTTGTGACAGTAGCAGTAATAATGGGGTCTTCTTCTGACTGGGAGACGATGAAAGAAGCGGTTACAATGCTTGAAGCTTTCGGCATCGACTACGAGGCGAGTGTTGTATCTGCGCATCGTACACCGCTCGCGATGATTGATTTTGCGAAGTCTGCTCGTAGTAAAGGCATCGAGATTATTATCGCGGGTGCTGGTGGCGCGGCGCACTTACCGGGAATGGTCGCTTCGATGACGACACTTCCGGTGATCGGTGTACCGATTGAATCGAAGGCTTTGAAGGGAATGGATTCCTTATTATCAATTGTACAGATGCCTGGTGGAATTCCGGTAGCCACGACTGCTATCGGTAAGGCGGGTGCTAAGAATGCCGGTATACTTGCTGCACGTATGCTCAGTCTGAAAGATACTGCTTTAGTAGCACAGCTGGATGATTATGAAGCATCTTTAGTCAAGAAGGTGGAGGCGATGCAGCATGACCTTAAATAAATTTGCGCTCGGTGACACGATTGGTATCATTGGCGGGGGTCAGCTAGGTAAGATGATGGCACAGTCTGCACAGCGTATGGGATTTAAAGTTGCTGTGCTTGATCCTGATGAGCGCTGTCCTGCACGCTTCGTGGCACATCATTTCGTGCATGCACCGTACAATGATATTGCAGGATTGAAAACGTTAAGCCGCTATAGCGACGTCATCACATATGAATTTGAGAATATTAATGCAGAGGCACTAGAAGTCATTGCGAAAGAAAATCATGTACCTCAAGGTTTTGAGACGGTAAACATACTGCAGAATCGTCTCAGTGAGAAGGAAGCCATCGCAAGAAGTGGCGCTACGGTTGTTCCATATAAGCGTATCGAAGGTCCAGCGGATGTCGATGATGCTGTGCGTGAAATCGGTCTGCCACTCGTACTGAAGACTGTGTTCGGCGGTTATGATGGGAAAGGACAGCTTGTTGTAGCGGAGAAAGCACAGCTAGAAGAAGCATATAACATGGCTGATGGTACTATTCTCGTTGCAGAGAAGCGTATTGCGCTGGACCGTGAGATATCGATTACAGCGTCACGTAATCTTCAGGGAGAGGTCGTCTACTTCCCTGTACAGGAGAATGTCCATCGTAACCAGATCCTGTTCAGTACGACGGTGAAGCATGCGCATGAGTATACAGAAGCTGCGATTGCTGAAGTGGAGAAGATCATTCATAAGATTCATTTCGTGGGTACGTTTACTGTGGAATTCTTTATTGATAAAGAGGGTAAGCTCTATGTCAACGAGATCGCACCGCGTCCTCATAACTCCGGACATTACTCTATTGAAGCGTGTGATTATTCGCAATTTGATACGCATATTCTGTCGGTGCTTGGCTACAGATTACCGAAGCAAATCAAGCTCCACAGTTCTGCTGTGATGTATAATCTGCTCGGCCAGGATCTAGACTTGATGGAACATCTCTTCCCAGAACATCCAGAATGGCATGTCCATGTATATGGTAAAGAGGCAAGGAAAGAAAATAGGAAGATGGGACATATTACCCTATTGTTAGGCGATGATACGGATACTTATTATCCTATATATAAGGAGCTGATGAAATGACTTTAGTTTATGAAGGAAAAGCAAAGCGTGTATACAGTACGGATGAGGACCATGTGTTCCGCATCGAATATAAAGATGAAGTAACAGCGGGGAACGGTGCAAAGAAAGATAGTATGGCTGGTAAAGGTCGGCTGAACAACTTGATTACAAGCTATTTCTTCGAGCGCCTTGCACAAGAAGGGCTGGAGTCTCACTTTATCAAGAAGTTAAGCGACACTGAACAGCTGGTTAAAGCAGTTACGATTATTCCGCTTGAAGTTGTTGTCAGAAACTATGCTGCAGGTTCAATTGTTAGGCGTCTCGGCTTTGATAAAGGCACGCAGTTCAAATCACCGCTTGTTGAGTTCTATTATAAGGAAGATGCACTGAACGATCCGATTATTACAGATGACCATGTGAAGTTACTGGGTATCGCAGATGATCAAGACATCGCTGAACTGAAGCGCCAGGCGTTAATCATCAATGACATGCTCGTTAAGATGATGGATGAGATGAACTTACAGCTCATTGATTTCAAGATTGAGTTTGGTAAGGATCAGGACGGTAATATCCTGCTTGCAGACGAAATTTCACCGGATACTTGCCGCATCTGGGATAAGGACACGAAAGAAAACTTTGATAAAGACGTATACAGAGAAGACACAGGTTCACTGATTGATACTTATACTCAATTCTATAATAAACTGGAGGCGTTATAAAATGACTAAAATCGAACTATACATCACATTACAACCACAGGTATTAGACACACAAGGACAAACGTTAACACGTGCGGTACATGATCTGGGCTACACTCAAGTCAACGATATTCGCGTAGGTAAAGTGCTATATATGATAGTTGACGAAGCGAGCGAACAGGCCGTTGCGAACATAGTCAATACATTAAGTGAGAAATTATTTGCGAATACTGTAATCGAAGAATACAGCTACAAAATTGTTGAAGATGAGGAGACGAAATAATGAAATTTGCTGTGATTGAATTTCCAGGTTCAAACTGTGATCGCGATATGTTCAATGCAGCTTTGAATACTGGCTTTGAAGCGGAATATGTAGATTATCGTAAGACGTCACTTGAAGGTTTTGATGGTGTGTTAATTCCAGGAGGATTCTCATTTGGTGACTACCTGCGCTGTGGTGCGATGGCACGTGTTGCGCCCATCGTTCCTGAAGTAAAGCGTTTAGCTGCTGAAGGTAAGCCTGTGCTTGGTGTATGTAATGGATTCCAGATCCTGACGGAGATCGGGTTATTACCAGGTGCGCTAATGCATAATACGAAGCATCAGTTTATCTGTCAGAATGCGCCACTTAAGATCGTCAATAACGACACGAAGTTTACGCATAAGTATGATAAAGATGAAACAGTGATCTATCCGATTGCGCACGGCGAAGGAAATTACTACTGCTCAGATGAAACGTTAGCTGAACTGAAAGCAAACAATCAGATTATCTTAACGTATCATGACAATCCGAACGGCTCGATCGAAGATATCGCAGGAATCGTGAATCAAGCAGGCAACGTATGTGGTATGATGCCTCACCCGGAACGTGCGATGGAAGCATTGCTTGGTACGGATGACGGTGTGAAATTATTCGAATCCATTTTAGAAAGCTGGGGGAAATAATCATGGTCAAGTTTCTAGAACCAACTGCAAATGAAATTAAAGAGAATAAATTATACCAGGATATGGGGCTTTCAGATAAAGAGTATGACAAAGTTGTCGATATTCTAGGACGTATGCCAAACTATACTGAAATCGGAATCTTCTCAGTAATGTGGAGTGAACACTGTTCATACAAACATTCTAAACCTTTCTTAAAGCAGTTCCCGACGACAGGTGAACGTGTATTGATGGGACCGGGTGAAGGCGCAGGTGTCGTGGATATCGGTGATAACCAGGCCGTTGTATTCAAGGTTGAATCCCATAACCATCCTTCTGCCATTGAACCGTACCAAGGTGCGGCGACAGGTATCGGCGGTATCGTCCGTGATATCGTATCCATCGGTGCACGTCCAATCCAGTTACTTAACAGCTTACGTTTCGGTGAACTAACAGAGAAGCATAACCAGCGTCTATTCAAAGGGGTCGTTGCAGGTATCGGCGGCTACGGTAACTGTATCGGTATTCCGACAGTTGCAGGTGAAATCGAGTTTGACCGTCAGTACGAAGGCAACCCCCTCGTCAATGCGATGTGCGTCGGTATTATCGACCATGACAAGATCCAAAAGGGAACAGCGAAAGGCGAAGGCAATCCTGTTATCTACGTGGGACTTAAGACGGGTCGTGACGGGATTCACGGTGCAACATTCGCTTCTGAGGAGTTAAGTGAAGAAAGCGAATCTAAACGTCCATCAGTGCAGATCGGCGATCCATTTGTCGGTAAGAAGCTGATGGAAGCGACACTTAAAGCCATCACCTTCCCTGAATTAGTCGGTATCCAGGATATGGGTGCGGCAGGTCTGACATCATCAAGTTCTGAAATGGCGGCGAAAGGTGGCAGCGGTATCCATCTTGAACTCGAGAAAGTACCAACGCGTGAAGCGGGTATCTCACCATATGAGATGATGTTATCTGAAACACAGGAACGCATGCTACTTGTTGTTGAAAGAGGGACGGAACAGAAATTCTTAGAGTTATTCGACCATTACGAATTGGATAATGCAGTGATCGGTGAAGTAACAAATACAGATCGCTTCGTATTGACGTATGAAGGTGAAGTATTTGCAGATATTCCGGTTCAGCCATTATCTGACGAAGCGCCGGTGTACGTACTAGAAGGTCGTGCAGCGCAGTTTGATGATGTTCATCACGACTACTCTAATATCGATGCACAGGATACATTGATGAGGTTATTATCTCACCCGACGATGGCTTCTAAGAACTGGGCATATTCACAGTACGATCAGCAGGTCGGTGCAAACACAATCATTAAACCAGGACTATCAGCAGGTGTAACACGTGTTGAAGGTACGAAAAAAGCCATCGCTGCAACCTTAGACGGTGAAGCACGTTACGTATATAACAACCCGTACGAAGGCGGTAAGATGGTCGTTGCAGAAGCATACCGTAACCTAGTAGCTGTCGGCAGTTTACCCCTTGCGATGACGGACTGCTTAAACTACGGTAACCCTGAAAAACCTGAAATCTATCAGCAGTTAGCAGACTCTACACGTGGTATGGCTGAAGCGTGTGGTGCACTGAATACACCTGTTGTTTCAGGTAACGTCAGCCTATACAATGAAACGAAAGGTGACGCAATCTTCCCGACACCAGTAGTGGGTATGGTTGGATTGATTGAAGATGTTGATTACCTAGTAGATTTCAAACCGTCTAAAGGCGATACAATCTATTTCGTTGGTGATATTAAGGCAGACTTCGGTGGCAGCCAGATAGAGAAGCTATTATTCAATGAAGTCGCACATACTGATGTAACGATCGACCTCGAGCAGGAAGTAGCACGCGGTGAAGCGATTCGTCAGCATATTATCGACGGTAAGCTTGGTCATGTTCAAGCGGTCGGTAAAGGTGGGGTCGGTGTGAAACTTGCACAGATTGCAGCATACTTCAATACAGGTCTTGAAGCGCAGCTTGATGTGAATGATGCAGAACTGTTTGCTGAAACACAGGGGAACTACATTGTGATTGCGAAACAAGGTATGGAAATTAATATCGAAGGTGCACAAGCAGTCGGTACATTCGGTACAGAATCATTTAAATTATCTACGAACCAAGGGGAAGTTACATTAGACGTGAATCGTATGACGGAGGCTTGGAAAGGGGCAGTTCACGCATGTATGACATCAGAGGTCTAAACGAAGAGTGTGGTGTATTCGGTATCTGGGGTCACCCAAATGCCGCGGAACTCACTTATATGGCACTGCATTCATTACAGCATCGTGGTCAGGAAGGTGCAGGTATCGTATGTTCCGACGAGAAGAATATTTATGGCGCGCGCGGCATGGGATTATTACCTGAAGCGATCAGTGAGGTGAAACTCGAGTCATTAAGCCACTTTCATCACGCAATCGGTCATGTACGCTATGCAACGACGGGTGCATCTGAACTGTCTAACGTTCAGCCATTTATCTTCAAGCATTCTAAAGGCGACATTGGCCTTGCACATAACGGAAATTTGACAAACGCTGAGCAGATTAGGCTTGCACTGGAATCTGAAGGTGCAATCTTCCAGACGTCCAGCGACTCAGAAGTGTTAGGACATCTGCTGTTAAAGGCGAAATCAGATAATAAGCTGAATAACTTGAAAGCATCATTAAATCAGATTAAAGGTGCATTCTCATTTCTCGTGTTACATCCTGAAAAGCTCTTCGTAGCACGTGATGCACACGGTGTACGTCCGCTGATGCTCGGTAAGGTTGACGGTGCATACTGTGTGGCAAGTGAAACGTGTGCGTTTACAGCGGTCGGTGCAGAATATATTCGTGATATCGAACCTGGTGAAGTGCTTACCCTATCCCATGAGGGTCTGGCAGAAGATGCCTATACGATGAATACACAGTCCAATATGTGTTCTATGGAATATGTCTACTTCGCACGTCCGGATTCAGAATTCCGTAAGCATTCATTATATGAAATACGTAAAGCTTTAGGGCGTAAACTCTATGAGGAGATGAATATCGAAGCGGACGTTGTAATCGGTGTACCGGACTCTTCATTACAGGCAGCGAAAGGTTTCTCTCTTGCAAGTGGGATTCCGAACGAACAAGGTCTGCTCAAGAACCGCTACATCGGCAGAACATTTATCTCGCCGGATCAGAAGATGCGCGAACGTGCGGTCCGTATGAAACATTCACCGATTCGTGACGTCATTGAGGGTAAACGTGTCGTCGTTATCGATGATTCGATCGTACGTGGTACGACGAGCAAGTTTATCGTGAAGACATTGAAGCAGGCAGGTGCGAAAGAAGTGCATATGGCAATCTCTAGTCCACCGCTCATTCATCCGTGTTATTACGGTATCGACGTATCAACGCACGCAGAACTCATCGCGGCAAATAAGAGCATTGCTGAAATCGAAGCAGAGCTGGAAGTAGATTCACTTACATATTTATCGGTGGATGGTATGCACGAAGTATTCCGTTCATTTGACTCAAAAGGTGAATGTAATGCCTGCTTTACAGGGAACTACCCGATTGAAATCGTGGATCATGTATTACCGGAAGAAAAAGAGAAGAAGAAGAAGGGAGTATAATTATGGCTGAAAGTTATAAACAATCAGGCGTTGATATCCATGCAGGATATGAAGCGGTTGAACGCATGAAAAAGCATGTGAATAAGACGATGCGTAAAGAAGTGCTTGGAGGGCTCGGCAGTTTCGGTGCGGCATTCGACTTATCACAGCTGAACATGAAAGCACCTGTTCTCGTTTCAGGTACTGATGGGGTAGGTACGAAATTACGTCTTGCAATCGATAGTGATCGTCATGACACAATTGGAATCGATGCAGTGGCAATGTGTGTGAACGATATTTTAACGACAGGTGCGATGCCGTTATACTTCCTTGATTACTTAGCATTAAATAAAGTAGACCCTGTAATCGTCGAACAGATCGTTAAAGGTGTTGCTGAGGGCTGTGCTGAAAGTGAATGTGCACTGATCGGCGGAGAAACTGCAGAGATGGGCGATATGTATCATACAGGTGATTATGATATCGCTGGATTTGCTGTCGGTGCTGTTGAGAAGGATGCATATATTACAGGTGAACGTATTGCTGAAGGTGACGTGATATTAGGACTTGCTTCAAGCGGTATTCACTCAAACGGTTACAGCTTAGTCCGTAAAATCATTAAAGATAACAATCTCGATCTAGATGCTGAATTTGATAATGGTAAGACATTACTGGATGCCGTGTTAGAACCGACACGTCTATATGTCAAGCATGCAAAGGCAATCTTGGATGCAGCGGACGTACACGGTATGTGTCATGTGACCGGTGGCGGCTTTATTGAGAACGTTCCGCGTGTCTTTGTGAATGACGGATTATATCCTGAAATCGATGTCACAAACATTCCGCGTCAGAAGATCTTTGACTTATTACAGGAAAAAGGCAGCATCGACAAATTGGAAATGTACAATATCTTTAATATGGGTATCGGATTTATCTTTATCGTACCGGCTGATGCAGTTGAAAAAGTGCGTGCAGCCGTTAACGAAGAAGTGTTTGAAATCGGACGCGTCGTACGTGGGGATAAAGCAATCGACATCAAAGGTGTGGAATATGATTAAGGTCGCGATATTTGCTTCAGGTAATGGTTCGAATTACGAGAAGATTATGGAGCATATTCAGGCAGGATTCCTGGATCATATTGAAGTGACAGGCCTCTATACAGATAAACATAGCGCGTTCGCAATTGAGCGCGCCCGTCGTTTTGATACGCCTGTACATGTCTATGAACTGAGAGCATTCGACGATAAAGCGGCATATGAGACAGCGATACTGGAACAGCTAAAGCGTGATGGTGTGGAATGGGTCATTCTTGCCGGTTATATGAAGCTTGTTGGCAAGACGCTGCTCGATGCGTATGAAGGAAAGATGATCAACATCCATCCATCGATATTACCGAGCTTTCCTGGTGTTAACGCTGTCGGACAGGCGCTGGATTATGGCTGCCGTGTCAGTGGCGCTACTGTCCATTACGTTGATAGCGGTATGGATACAGGTAAGATCATCGACCAGATGAGCTGTCCGATCTACGAAGAAGATACAGAGGAAACATTGCAATTACGTATTCAGAATCTAGAGTACGAACTCTATCCACGCGTCATCAAGAAAATTATTCGATAAGGAGTCTACTTATGAGAAAAGCATTACTAAGTGTGTCAGATAAAACAGGTATTATCCCATTTGCCAAAAGTTTAACAGAACTTGACTTTGAACTTTATTCAACAGGTGGTACGAAAAAGGCATTAGAAGACAATAATATTGCGGTAAAGTCAGTCAGTGAACTAACAAACTTTCCTGAAATTATGGACGGACGTGTGAAGACATTACACCCAAACATTCACGGTGGGATATTAGCGGACCGCAGCAACCCTGAGCACGTAAAAGCAATGGAGACTCACGGTATTCAGCCGTTAGATTTAGTGGTCGTGAATCTCTATCCGTTTGAAGCGACAGTTGCAAATCCAGACGTTACTGAAATGGATGCCATCGAGAATATCGATATCGGTGGGCCGACAATGTTACGTTCATCAGCAAAGAACTTCAAGCATGTCATCACTGTTGTAGACCCGGCAGATTACGAGGAAGTCATCGAAAAATTAAAAGCCGATACTTTAGACGAGACATTCCGTAAACAGCTGATGATCAAGGTGTTCACACACACAAATAAATACGATTCAGCAATTGTTAACTTCTTCAGCGATAATACATCAACGCTGCGTTACGGTGAAAATCCGCATCAGAAGGCGCGTTTCATCAAGACAGATACAAAACCGAACACTTTAGCTGGTGCACGCATTCTGCACGGCAAGCCGCTGAGCTTTAACAATATTAAAGATGCAGATGCAACACTGTTCTTAGTGAAGCAGTTTGATATGCCTGCTGCAGTTGCTGTGAAGCATATGAATCCTTGTGGTGTCGGAACAGGCGAAGTCGTCAGCGAAGCATTCCAGAATGCATATGATGCTGACAGCCAGAGTATCTTCGGAGGAATCGTCGCATTAAACCGTGAAGTGGATAAAGCAACAGCTGAAAAGATGCACGCCATCTTCCTGGAAGTAATCATCGCGCCGAAGTTCAGCGACGAGGCACTTGAAATCTTGACGGCGAAGAAAAACATTCGACTGCTTGAAATTGATATGGATACAGATAAAGATGAAGAAGAGTTCGTATCTGTTTCTGGGGGCTATCTCGTTCAGGATAAAGATCTGCTGAACGTAACGCGTGAGGATATGCGTGTCGTAACAGAGACAGAACCGACAGAAGCACAATGGAAAGCAATTGAGCTTGGCTGGAAAGTCGTTAAAAGCGTGAAGAGTAACGCCATCGTCCTTGCAAACGATAAGCAGACAGTAGGAATCGGTGCAGGTCAGATGAATCGTGTCGGTGCAGCGAAGATTGCCATCGAACGTGCCATTGAAATGAATGATGATGTCATCCTTGCAAGTGATGGCTTCTTCCCGATGTCTGATACGGTTGAAACTGCATATGCCGCAGGTATTAAATGTATCGTTCAGCCAGGGGGCTCTATTAAGGATCAGGATTCAATCGACAAAGCGAATGAATGCGGCATCGCAATGGTGATGACAGATGTCAGACACTTTAAACATTAGGAGGCAGCTATGAATATATTAGTAATCGGTAGTGGGGGTCGTGAGCATGCACTGGCGAGAAAGTTCGCACAGTCACCACGTGTCACGGAAATATTCGTTATTAAAGGCAATGATGCGATGGCCCGCGTGGCAACGCTTGTAGATATCGCTGAAGATGATCATGATGCTATCGTACAGTTTGCGCAAGATAACACGGTTGAACTTGTCGTTGTCGGCCCAGAGCAACCATTGATCGATGGCTTAAGCGATCGATTAAGTGAAGCAGGCATTAAAGTGTTTGGTCCGAACAAGAAGGCTGCCCAGGTGGAAGGCTCTAAAGACTTTGCGAAAGCATTGATGAAAAAATACGACATCCCGACTGCAAGCTATGAAACGATTGATAATAAAGCAGATGCACTAAAATACTTAGATGAGAAAGGGACACCGATCGTCATTAAATACGACGGGCTTGCTGCTGGTAAAGGTGTCGTCGTTGCAATGAACCGTGATATGGCGGTTGATGCCATCAATGATTTCTATGCTGAAGCAGGCGCGAAAGTGGTCTTTGAAGAGTATCTTGAAGGGGAAGAATATTCACTTATGGTAATCGTCAATGATGATTTCTGTATCCCGTTTGATACGATCGCACAAGACCATAAACGTGCTTTTGACAATGATGAAGGTCCGAACACTGGTGGTATGGGTGCATATTGTCCAGTAAATCATATCTCTCAAGATGTCCTTAAGACAACATATGATACAATCGTCTATCCGACAGTGCGCGCAATACATGAAGAAGGTCTGAACTACTTCGGCGTACTCTATGTTGGTGCAATCCTCACAGCTGAGGGACCGAAAGTTATTGAATTTAACGCACGTTTCGGGGATCCAGAAGCGCAAGTGCTATTAAGACGTTTAGAGACAGATCTCGTAGCGTTGATTGAAGCTGCTCATAATAAGACTGAACTAGACTTAGTATGGCGTAACAAGGCGATATGTGGTGTCGTGCTGGCATCGAATGGTTATCCGGGCAGTTACGATAAAGGTGCAGTCGTAGAAGGCTATGATTATCAGGATGACTATATTGTGAGTGCGTTGAAACGCGTTGATGACACGTGGGTAACGAGCGGAGGACGTGTGATGCTTGCATTGGGTGAAGGTGATAACCTTCAACAGGCACAGCAAGCAGCATATGAAAATGTTAAGAAAATTAAGAGTGACGGTCTATTCTACAGAACAGATATTGGAAATAAAGGTCTGAAATAAAATGCACAAGAGAGGCTGGGACATTTGTCCCAGCCTCTCTTGTATTAAACGGCGGAACACTTTTGTCCCAGCCTCTATTTATTCAAATGTTTTTTGTACGTCTTCTTTAGTCTGTTCCTGACCTTCTGAATTACTATCTTGTTTTTTCTCTTCTTGTTCTTTAGCTTCTTCTGCATTATTCTTTAACTCTTCGTATTTTTCTGTCATGATAATTCCTCCTAAAAGTTGTTATAGTTTAGTTTACCCCTCTTCTCGATCATTAAACATCTCAGTCTTAAGCATGATTTTATTGAAATGCTAGGACATTTCTCATAAAACACATTATAATATGGAATGAGGTGGAATTATGAACTGGATTAAAAAACATTTCGAGATTCTGATTGGATATCTATTAGGTACCATGAATATGATTCTTGGAATATTTGTCATTGTGAATCACAAACAGATTTCACATTTTAAAGATGTCGATATCAATAAGATGCATATGTATAGTTTCTTTGATTTTATCAATATTTATTCGTTTGAGCTGATCAAGCTGCTGAGTCATTATATTAATCAGTTTACACTCTTGTCTGGTGTGCTATTTATTGTCATTGGAGGGGCATTCTTCTATGTATCACGCAAGCTCAGACAGACGACACTTTATGATAAGGTGATTGCTCAAGTCTACCTTTTGTTCGGTGGATTACTGTATATCATCACATCGATTCTTATTTTTGAGATGTATGGCTTCTATGCACTGCTATATCTGCTTTTCTTCATCAGCGTCGTCTACTATACTTTGAACAGAAAGCGTCTGAATACGCATTTTAGAAAGCTGCATATCAATATTCTTATATTCATCTATGCGCTTGCATATTTTATGACACAGCTTGCGGTCTATGATAATTTGAATGAAGAGAAGGTGACACCGCTCGATGTGATGACCCTCAACTTCTTCTTTATCCTGCTTGTGCTTTTAGCAACATTATGTCTTGTTAACTATGTATTCTTGAAGCGTACGCTCGTTAAAGCATCCGATCACATGAAACGTACTGAGAAGAAGCGGGATTCTAAGATCAGCCGAATGATCCGTGAGAATACGAACATGACGATCAATAGGTTATCTGAAGAGTCGCTGAAATTAGATGAAAAGGTCGTCCTTATGATGCAGAGATGCTCTCTAAGAAAGCTCATCAACCTACAGGATGAGGATATCCCGTCGTGGTTTAAGTATCCGCGCTGGATCAAAGCATTTCATATCGAACTGCTGCTGAGCAGTCTGCTGTTTATCATTACAGTAATCGAACTGAATAACCGCAACATGCTGTTTGAAGCGACGAAGTTCAATGTTGTGAAGATGCAGTATTTCTACGAATGGATTAATTTATTCGGAATGCTTTTAATCATAATTATGTACATCTATTTTACATTGATGATTCATTTTAGATCTCGCGGTTACTTCGGGCAGTTATTTACAATCTCATTTTTAATGATTAAAGTGATTGTTAGTTTCTACTTGATGCTATTTAAAGGAATCAACTTATCCCTATTCATCCCTCCGATACTTATATTACTGCTGTTAATACAGTTACCGCTGTATATAATCCATTTGCAGAAAAGGTACTGATAATTTCAACTGAATGTTTTTCTGAAATTCTATTGTGGAAAACTGGGATTCACGATATAATCATTATGGAAACGTTACCATGGGGATGGGAGAAATTTCCGTGAATCAAATAATGAACGTGGAATAGACATCTGATAGAGATGTCTATTTTTTATGGTATAGTTAATGTATTAAATTTTAAGGAGAAATGTATGAAAAATGTAACGATTAAACGTAGTAAGCAGCAGAAATTTACCCATGGTTATGTCCTGCTGGAGACAGATGATGTGTATCAGACAGACCAGATTGAAGAAGGGGAGCTGTTCACCGTTAAGACAGAGCAAGGTGAACTTATCGGTACATTCTATTCAGGATTGCAGCATAAAGGTCTTGGATGGAAGGTAAGTGATGCATATTTACAGTTTATCGATGCTTCATATTTTATTAACCTCTTTGAAACCGCGAATGCAGAACGTGCCTCTCTATATAATAGTACAGATACGAACGCTTTCAGATTGTATAATGGTGAAGGCGACGGACTTGGTGGCTTTACGATTGATTCATACGATGGACACCTGTTGATCACGTGGTATTCAAAGGGTATCTATCATTTTAAGCAGGACATAATTGAAGCGGTGAAAGCTGTATTTCAGTATAAGACAATCTATGAGAAGCTACGCTATGATAAGAATGTGCCGACCAATCAGGTAAGCGATGAAGGTACGGAATTTCCAATCATAATTAAAGAGAACAATCTGCATTATATGATCGATCTGACGGACGGTGCGATGACCGGTCTGTTCTTAGATCAGCGCGATGTAAGAAAGAAGCTGCTCCATATGGATACGAAGCATCATGATATGCTCAATCTGTTTGCGTACTCAGGTGGTTTCTCTGTAGCAGTGGGCAGTAATGGCTACAAGACAACCAATGTAGATATTGCGAAACGTTCGATTGAACTGATGCAGCAGAACTTTGCATTAAACGAGATGAATCTGGATGACCAGACATTTATCACGATGGACGCATTTGATGCGCTCGCTTATTTTACACGTCACCTAAAGACATTTGATATCATCGTAATCGACCCGCCGAGCTTCTCACGTCATAAGAAGAAGGTATTTACAGTTAAGGATAACTATCATGAACTGATTACACAGGCGCTGCCGCTCGTCAATTACGGCGGATATCTGGTACTGTCGACAAATGCGTCGAATGTATCACTTAAACAGTTCAGAGCAATGATAGAAGAGACGCTGACAGACCGTGCCGACTATGAGATTGAGCAGATCATGGGTCTACCAAAAGACTTCAAGACGACAGACAAGTATAAGGCATCTAAATATTTGAAGGTCGTGTTTGTAAAGATTAAAGGATGATTAAACAATAGCTATTCTGGGAATAAAGCTTTAGATATTTATTTTAGGAGGAATCTATTATGGGATTATTAGATACTGCCATTAATATGGCGGCAAAACAATTTACGAATAAAGAAGTGAAGACCCTCAGCTTACCGCAAAGTGAAGCGGATATTATAGAACGCCGTAAACGCGCAGAAAGTATGCTGCACAATAAATCACTTATGTCGTCTGCTGCAGCCGTCGTGCCAATACCAGGGCTTGATGTGACAGCAGACTTAAAGCTGATGACTGATATTATCGAGAATATCAATAAAGAGTATGGCTTAAGTCATAAGCAGGTTAGTGGTTATGCAGATGATATTAAACAGAAGATCGTCTTTTCAGCTGCGAAGTCTGGAAGTGACTTCATCGGCAAGAAAGTTACAAAAGGCTTTGTTGCTGTGGTATTCAAGATGATGCTACGTCGTGAAGCACTGAAACAGTCAAAATGGGTGCCAGTTATCGGCCAGGCGGTCAGCGGTACAATCAGCTATTATATGATGAAGAAGCTCGGTGAGCAGCATATCGACAAATGCGAACGTGTCGCACGTGACCTTATCGTTTAAATGCTTTGTGAACATTTTAACAGAAATATTTGACAGCTTGTTGCTCTGTATCCAAATGATTGAGTTTCGTCAAAAAATTTGGTATATTGAAAGCGTATAGACAAGTAGTTTATATATTAAATTAATGCATAATGCAGCCAAAAGGAGATTATTATTATGGAACAAAAATCTTATGTAATTATTGACGAAACAGGAATCCATGCACGTCCAGCAACAATGTTAGTTCAAACTGCAAGTAAATTTGAATCTGATATTCAATTAGAATATAATGCGAAGAAAGTAAACTTAAAATCAATCATGGGTGTTATGAGTCTAGGTGTGGGTAAAGACGCAGAAATTACAATCTATGCTGAAGGTAGCGATGAGAAAGAAGCAATCGATGCAATCAGTGAAGTATTAGTTAAAGAAGGTTTAAGCAAATAATGACAACTTTAAAAGGTATCGGTGCATCAGATGGCATTGCAATTGCCAAAGCATACCTTCTGGTTGAACCTGATCTGTCTTTTAACAATGAAAAAGTAACAGATGTAGATGCAGAAGTTGAGAAATTCAAAGCTGCCATCAATCAATCAAAGGTAGAGTTGACACAGATTCGTAACAATGCAGAAGTAGCGCTTGGGCCAGATAAGGCAGCAATCTTTGATGCACATCTGCTTGTACTTGAAGACCCTGAACTTATTAATCCGATTGAAGATAACATTCGAAATAATCAGATGAATGCAGCAACAAGCCTCTCTGAAGTTTCAACGAACTTTATCACAATATTTGAATCGATGGATAATGAATATATGAAAGAACGTGCAGCAGATATTAAAGATGTATCTAAACGCGTATTGTCGCATATTCTTGGTGTGTCACTACCAAATCCAACGATGATTGATGAGCCTGTTGTCATCATTGCAGAAGACTTAACACCTTCTGATACGGCGCAGCTGAACAAGAAGTTTGTTCAAGGATTTGCGACAAATATCGGTGGGCGTACAAGCCATTCAGCGATTATGAGCCGTTCATTAGAAATTCCAGCGGTTGTTGGTACTAAAAATATTACCGGTGCTGTGCAGCAAGGAGATTTTGTAATTGTTGACGGTATTTCAGGAGAAGTCATCATCAATCCAGATGAGCAGACGATTACGGGGTATAAAGCACGACAATCTGCTTTCTTGCAAGAGAAAGAAGAATTAAAGCAGCTGGTTAACGATAAGACGGTCACTAAAGAAGGTAAGCACGTAGAGCTTGCTGCGAACATCGGTACACCGAATGATCTTGAAGGCGTTAAGAATAATGGTGCAGAAGGTATCGGGCTCTATCGTACAGAGTTCCTTTATATGGGACGCGATACCATGCCTTCTGAAGACGAACAGTTTGAAGCATACAAGAAGGTGCTATCTGAGATGGACGGTAAACGTGTTGTTGTGCGTACATTAGATATCGGTGGAGATAAAGAGCTTCCGTACTTAAACTTACCGAAAGAGATGAACCCGTTCCTTGGATACCGTGCGATTCGACTTTGTCTGGATCAGCAGGATATCTTTAGAACGCAGCTTCGTGCGTTACTGCGTGCATCCATCCACGGTAAACTGAGCATCATGTTCCCGATGATTGCGACAATTAACGAATTCCGTGAGGCGAAAGCAATCTTAGAAGAAGAGAAAGCGAGTTTAACTGCAGATAAAGTTAAAGTTGCTGACGATATCGAGCTTGGAATCATGGTAGAGATTCCTTCTACAGCAGCAATGGCCGATATCTTTGCGAAAGAGGTTGACTTCTTTAGTATCGGTACGAATGATCTTATTCAATATACGATGGCAGCAGACCGTATGAGCGAACGTGTCTCTTATCTTTACCAACCTTACAATCCAGCAATCTTAAGACTGATCAAGCAAGTTATTGATGCCAGTCATAAAGAAGGTAAATGGACAGGAATGTGTGGAGAAATGGCAGGAGATACGACAGCGATTCCGTTATTGCTAGGTCTAGGTCTTGATGAGTTCAGTATGAGTGCGACAAGTATCTTAGGTGCACGTCGCCAGATTAAGAACTTAAGTCAGCCAGAGATGGCGAAAGTAGCTGAGCAGGCTTTAAACTGTGCGACACAAGAAGAAGTTGTGCAGCTCGTAGATGCATATCTATAATCTGAATTAAATTTAAGTTGAATCAATAAAACCCGAATAATAGGGGAAATGTAATTCATTTTCTCTATTATTCGGGTTATTTGTATAGTTATTTATTAATCTCGATCAGGGTGATCTCCGGTCGCACACCGATGCGTACTGGAAAATGGGTCGTTCCGAGCCCGGTTGAGGTATGTAGCTGCATCTTATGCTGCCTGTACTTTAATGTATAGAGTCCACGGTAATACTTTCTACCAAGCATCGGTCTCACTGGTGCACCGAGTATTGGCAGGGCGATCTGTCCGCCATGTGAATGTCCGGAGAGCTGCAGATCGACATCGAACCGTTTCGTGAAACGTGCAAAGTCAGGTTCGTGGATGAGTGCAATGGTATAGGCATGATGTGTCTTGTTGTAAAGCATCTGATCGATGTTACCGCCGCTATTGATGATATCGTCAGTCCCGCACATATAGATCGATTCATTATCATATGTAATATACTTTCCGTAGTTATTCAGGATCTCAATTTCTGCATGCTGCATCACGCGTTCCAGGTCATGTGTGCGATGTGCGCGCTGATCGTGATTGCCATATACGAAGAACTTGTGACGCGCCTGTATCGTCTTAAAGAGCGGTATATAGCGGTCAGAATTTTCTTTGAAACGGTCCAGATTATCAAATACATCTCCTGTGATACAGACGATATCAGGTTTCTGCTGATTCACCTGTTTGATTACATGGATAAGATCTTCATAATCAAACTGAAAACCGATATGCATATCTGAAAGATGGACAATCCGTAAGGGTCTATCATGCTTCTTATGGAGTCCTTTAAGTTTGATGTGGCTGAGCTTCAATTGATTGACGGGATTGGGCATCAAGGGAATCAGTCGTTCACCGAAATGGTCGATAAAGGCATACATCAATTGTTTAAGCATGAAGATACGCTTCAATCTTGTCGATATCCGGCTGATAGAAGAGCGCATCGTCAATCTTGATAAGCGGCGTGCTCATCGCATCGTAGTCTATCATCTCGATCTTATAGGGCATATGTGAAATATTTTTTTCGGTAAATGTATAACCTTTATTAGTGAAATATTGTTTTATAAATGTACATGGCGGACAATCGTCCTGTGTATAGATTTCAATATTCATAACAGTGCTCCTTTTTTTATAATGACATGATTATAACACAGATTTGTCATAAATAAGTGGTTCAATTACTTTAAAAAAGGAACAGAGTAATATACAATAAATGTTATGTGAGTATTATCACAAAAGGAGGATTTTATTAATGGATGGACTCGTTATGAGTAGAATTTTAACTGCGATGACTTTAGGTTTTCATATTATCTTCGCAACGATTGGCGTGGGTATGCCACTTATGATCATGATTGCTGAAGGTATCGGTATTAAGACAGGGAATATGAAATATATTGCACTTGCACGTCGTATGGCGAAAGCATTTACAATTACTGTCGCAGTGGGCGTTGTAACCGGTACAATTATCGGATTACAATTATCGTTACTTTGGCCGTCATTTATGAAGCTTGGAGGCCAGGTGATTGCATTACCATTATTTATGGAAACATTCGCGTTTTTCTTTGAAGCAATATTTTTAAGTATCTACCTTTATACGTGGGATCGTTTCAAAAATAAATGGATACACTGGATATTAAATATTCCGATCATCATCGGTTCGACATTAAGCGCATTATTTATCACAAGCGTCAACTCGTTTATGAATACACCACAAGGTTTCGATCTGAAGGACGGGGTACTGGTGAATATCGATCCGATTGCAGCGATGCTCAATCCTTCATTTTTCGTACGTGCATTCCATGTTGTAACAACAGGTGGCATGACGATTGCTTTCTGTGTGGCAAGTGTCGCGGCAGTGAAATTACTGAAGAATAAATTTGCTGAGGATAGACAATATCATAAATCAGCACTTAATATGGCGATGATTGTCGGTCTAATCTTCAGTTTATTGACCATTCTTGCAGGTGACCTTTCTGCGAAGTTCCTGCATAATGAACAGCCTGAGAAGCTTGCAGCGATGGAATGGCATTTCGAATCTGAGAAGCAAGCAGATCTTGTACTCTTCGGTGTACTAGATGAAAAGACACATGAAGTTAAAGGTGCGATCAAGATTCCTGGTGTCTTAAGTTTTCTGGCAGATAACAGCTTTAATACAGAAGTTAAAGGATTGAATGAGTTTAAAGCAGATGAACGTCCGCCATTAATTATTCATTATTTCTTTGATCTGATGGTATTTTTCGGGATGTTCTCGTTTGCTGTGAGTGTCCTTTATGTCATCTTGAAGAAAGTACGTACAAAGGTGAGTACGAGCAACTTTATGCTTTATTTAATGGCACTTACAGGTCCGTTATGTATGCTTGCGATAGAGTTCGGCTGGTTCTTAGCTGAGATGGGCAGACAGCCATGGTTACTCAGAGGATATATGAAAGTCGCTCAAGGCGTGACGCATGCAGAAGGTGTCAGCTTAGTGCTTGTAGGATTTGGGTTACTTTATCTCATAATCGGATTCAGCTGTAGTTATGTACTCATCAGAATGTTCAAGGATAAGCCTGCAGCACGAGATATTGAAACATATGAATCAACGTATAATGGGGGTAGAGTATAATGGACTATCAACATATTGGAATACTCGTACTGTGGACGTTCTTATTCGGTTATATTATTCTCGGTGCCATTGATTTTGGTGCAGGATTCTTTATACTGTATGCCAAGCTGACACATCAGGAGAACGATTTAAGAGACGTCATCAAACGTTACTTGAACCCGGTATGGGAAGTAACGAATGTCTTCTTAGTGTTCTTCTTTGTAGGAATTGTCGGATTCTTCCCGGACACTGCCTACTATTTTGGAACGACATTACTGATACCTGTAAGTATTGCACTCCTGTTGCTGACGATACGAGGTTCGTTCTATGCGTTTGAGACATACGGTAAGGACTCTAAACTTGCATGGGTTGCATTATATGGTATCAGTGGATTGCTGATTCCGGCATCATTCTCGACAGTTCTGACGATTTCTGAAGGTGGATTTATTCATGAAACCAAGAAGGGGATCGCACTCGACTGGCTTGAACTCCTGATGAGCCCATTTTCATGGAGCGTAGTGTTTCTATGCATCATTTCCGTGCTGTTTATCTCTGCAGCATTCTTGACGGTCTATGCAAAGCGTGCAAATGATATGAAGGCGTATGGAATCTTAAGAAAATGGTATTTAATATGGGCATTGCCGATGCTTGTCATCTGTCAGTTCACATTCTTAAGTTTAAGACAGCAGAACGTACTGCACTTTAACACAGCAGTAGGTGATTACTGGTGGCTCTTCGGACTCAGTATCGTATGCTTCTTAATTGCACTGGTGCTGTATTACTTAGAGAAATCACTTGATATCGCATTTATCTTTGTCGTGCTGCAGTTTGCGACAGCATTCTATGGTTACGGCATCAGTAAATTACCATATATCCTATACCCATATGTGAATATGGATAAAGCAGTCGTGAATGAGACGATGGCCTTTTATTTAGTCGTCGCATTTATTTTAGGTTTACTTTTACTGCTCCCTTCATTATATTTATTAATGAGATTGTTTATCTTTGATGCAGATTATGTCAAAGGGAAAAAGAAATAATAAGGGGTAGTCATTATGGAAAAAGAATTTGTTGTCATTGGGCTTGGCCGATTTGGTGGTAGTATCGTAAAAGAATTAAGTGCCCTTGATATGGACGTTATGGCGATTGACTCAGATGAAGCGCGTGTCAATGAGTATGCTGATATTGCGACACACGCAGTGATTGCAGATACGACGGATGAGAATGTACTGAAAAGCCTGGGTATCCGTAACTTCGATCATGTCATTGTCGCGATTGGGGATAATATACAGGCAAGCATCTTGACGACATTAATCTTAAAGGATCTTGGTGTTAAGAAGGTTACAGCGAAGGCGCAGAATGATTATCATGCGAAAGTACTGAACAAAATCGGTGCAGACACAGTGGTACATCCTGAACGAGATATGGGCCGACGCATTGCGCACAATGTTGCGAGCTCCTCTGTACTGGATTATCTTGAACTTTCTGATCAGCACTCGATTGTTGAGATCCGTGCAGGTGAAACATTGCAGGGACATACTATTCTTGACCTGGATATCCGTGCAAATTATGGTATCAATATTATCGCGGTTAAGCGTGGCAGAGAGATTATCGTGTCACCTGATCCGGCTGTCGCGATTGAGAATGGAGACATTCTTATAATGATCGGTCATGATAATGATCTAAACCGTTTTGAGAAGAAGATTATGAAAGAATAGAAGATAACCCCGAATGATTCTAGAATCATTCGGGGTTATTGTTATTTAAATATACAGTGACGAGGGTGTATATTATTCTTTCTTATCTTTATTAACATCCATGATCATCGGTAGGATCATTGGTTTACGTTTCGTCTTTTCGTAAAGGTATGGTGCAAGCGTTTCGCTGATGACATTCTTAATATGATGCCATTCAAGTTCTTCGCCAGAATTTAATTTCTCGATAACGCGTTTTTTAAGTAGTCTGCTCGCTTCATAGATCATATGTCCAGATTCGCGCATATATACAAAGCCGCGAGAGATGATGTCAGGACCACTAAGCAGCTGATTCTTTTCGAAATCCACGCTGACAACTACGATGACTAAGCCTTCTTCTGACAGCATCTTACGGTCTTTGATAACAACGTTGCCGATATCGCCGATACCACTACCATCAACAAGTACATTACCAGCCTGTACACGACCTGCATGACGTGCTGAGTCATGTGTTAATGCCAGTACGTCACCATTTTCGTGAATAAATACATTATCTGGGTTCACACCACAGTCGACACCGAGCTGTCCGTGCAGGCTCTGCATACGATACTCCCCATGAATCGGCATAAAATACTTCGGTTTCATAAGGCGCAGCATCAATTTCTGTTCTTCTTGAGAACCGTGTCCAGATGTATGGATATTTGATAATTTACCGTGGATAACATCAGCGCCTGCTTTGTAAAGGGCGTTGATCGTACGGTTTACGCTTAATGTATTCCCTGGAATAGGGGAAGAACTGAAGATTACTGTATCTTCAGGAATAATAGAAATCTGACGATGCGTGCCATTGGCGATACGTGACAGTGCTGCCATCGGTTCCCCTTGAGAGCCGGTACATAGAATCAGTAATTTATGTTTCGGTACTGTATTGATCTTATTCGCTTCGATAAATGTTTCAGGGGGTACTTTAATATAGCCTAGTTCTGTACCAATCTTAATATTGTTCTCCATAGAGCGTCCGAATATGACAATCTTACGGTCGAACTTCACGGCTGCCTCAATTGCTTGCTGCACACGATAGATGTTTGAAGCGAATGTTGCAAAGATAATACGACCTGTACACTTACGGAAAATTTGTTCGACGTTCTGTCCCACTTCACGTTCACTGATCGTAAAGTTCGGAATTTCAGCGTTTGTTGAATCTGATAATAGGCACAGCACACCTTCTTCGCCAAGACGTGCCATCTTAGCGATGTTGGCAGGTTCACCAACAGGTGTAAAGTCGAACTTAAAGTCGCCGGTATGCACGATCTTGCCTTCAGGTGTATCTACAATGACACCGTATGCTTCAGGTATAGAGTGTGTCGTTAAGTAGAAGGACACTTTCAAGTGTTTAAATTCAAAGATACTGTCTTCAGTTATTGGATTTAAACTTGCGGTCCTAAGCAAGCCATGCTCTTCTAATTTATTACGAATAAGGCCTAATGCTAATGGTCCGCCGTAAATTGGAACATTCAGCTGTTTCAGTAAGAAAGGCACGCCACCAATATGGTCTTCGTGTCCATGGGTTATAAATAAGCCTTTAATTCTCTCTTTGTTCTCAATGAGATACGTGTAGTCAGGAATGACATAATCGATACCAAGTAACTCGTCCTCTGGAAACTTAATACCTGCATCAATGACGACAATCTCATCCTGATACTCTATTGCGTAGGTGTTCTTACCGATTTCGCCCATACCTCCAAGCGCGAAGACACCTACTTCATTTTTGCTTAATTGTTTCATTAAATTTTCTCCACGCTGTAATTTTCAGCTTTTTGTTCATACTCAAGGTGTGCACCTTCAAGTTTCTGAACAAATTCGATGTTGTAAGGACGATCGATTAAATATCTTCTCACTTGTTCTTCGCTCACTGCGTCGAAAAATTTAACCTGTGTGTTTTCACGAATGATTACTTCTGCTTTGTCTTCTTGATATAATACTTTAAAAATTGCCATGTTTATTGCCTCCTATAATTTACATAAAGAATGCCCTAGAAGTCTAGGGCTTAAATAACCGTACAAGACATTATTAAAAATGTATGAGTACTACTATATTACATGATTTTTAATATAAGTGTAAAGCCTTATGAAGCGAATAATCATATTTATATGAAAATATACTGAAAACTGATAGTTTATAAATAAATATAGTAGGAGGACAATGATGGAACATAAATTAATATTATTTGATATTGACGGTACGCTTTATGATTACGACAAAAACATTCCAAATTCAACGATGGCTGCGATAAAGGCGTTGCAGACACAAGGGCATACTGTCGCGATTGCGACAGGACGTGCGCCATTTTTGGTGCAGCCAGTTCTGGAAGAGACAGGTATTAAGAACTATGTGTCATTTAATGGTCAGTATGTCTATGCGAATGGTAATGTCATCTATGAAAACCCACTCGATACTGAAAGCCTTAAAGCACTTGAACATGTTGCACATGGACATGATCATCCCGTGGTCTTCTTAACACATGATGACCTTGTAGCGAATATTGATTTCCACGAGTATATCAAGACAAGTCTGGATACGATGCATATGGCGCATCCACGTAAAGCTGATACTTTCTATATGCAGCACAAAATCTATCAGGCGCTGATATTTCATCAGCAAAGTGAGGATGGAATCTATGATGGGCAATTTGAATATCTGAAGTTTATACGATGGCATGAACTGAGTCGTGATGTCGTGCCTGCTAACGGCTCCAAGATGAGGGGGATAACGCACCTTGCAGCCTCGCTTGGATTTAATATTGAAGATACGATTGCGTTTGGTGATGGATTAAATGATATCGAGATGATCCAAGGTGCTGGCATTGGCGTTGTGATGGGCAACGGTGTTGATGAATTGAAACAGTATGCAGATTTCATTACAAAAGCAGTTGATGAAGATGGTATAATGTATGCAGTTAAAGCATTAAATTTAATTGAAGGATGATGACAATGAATACACATGCACAAGAAATGTTAAGAGAGTCAGAAAATAAAGCGATTCATCTTAAAATGATAGAATTTAATGTCAGAGGAAATGATGTCGTAGCTACATTCTTGTACGAAGACCTGTTTGAAGCAGAAGATGTACATTTGGCGCCGAGACCGAAAGATCCGATGTTTCTGCATGTTGATGAGCTTGATGAAGTCACACAGGTGCTGGGTGAAAAAGGGATTGCATACCAAGTTAGAAACGATGAATTTATTTAAAAAAACCGAAGCTTAAGCTTCGGTTTTTATTCAACTGCAATGGCATCCTTTTGTACTTTCATTGGATCTGCTTTATCGATATGATCATAGAACATGACACCGTTCAGATGATCGATTTCATGCTGAGCGACGATTGCACTGAAGTCCTTCAATCTAAGCTTCACTGCTTCGCCATCTGGGGTATACGCCTTGACGGTGATACGCGCATAGCGATGTACGATGCCCGGTACAGCTTCATCTACACTCAGGCAGCCTTCACCGGTCGGTAGATAGGATTTCTCGACACTATGGCTGATAATCTTCGGATTGATGAGCTGATGCGTCACATAATCGCCCTTTTTTTCGTCGTAGAAATGGATGACGAGCATGCGTTTCTTATAGTTCAGCTGTGGAGCGGCGATGCCGACACCACTTCTTAGTTGATACTTCCTGCTTTGTTCTTCATCCTGGCTCATCTTAAGAAACTCAAGCATATCATCGATCAGCTGTCTGTCTTCTGTTGATAGGGGGAGGGGAACTTCCTCAGCTTTCGCTCTTAATGTAGGATGTCCGTCCCGAATAATGTCTTTCATTGTTAGCATTGTCTTCACTCCTCAGAGTAAAATATATCAGATTATTAAGATATGTGCTATCGTTTGAAAATGATTTTGAAAAGATATAACATAAAGCCATAAATTAAGGAGGTTCAATATGAAGATAAGTAAATTAATATTTGCTTTGTTAATGGTTCTGTTATTAGCTGCCTGTCAAGGTAAGACAGAAGCGCTCGGCAATTTTGCCACACAGATCGACACTTCTGTAAAAGCGGAAGAACCTGTTAAGACAACAGGTGAAAAACTACAGAAACTAGAGAATGATAAAGTGAAAATCTTTAATCAGATCAATAAAGCGAAGCAAGGTGAAATTAAAGGCTACGCTGACCAGCTGCTTAAAAATGCTGACGACAGAAGAGACGCCATTCAAGAAGAAATAAAGGCAATGGACAAATCAAAAGGAATTTATGAAGATGCAAAAGCGATGACGAAAGATATCAAAGATGAAACACAGAAAAAGCAGGTCGCATCATTTATAGAGGTGAATGATAAAAAGTACACGCAGCACCAGCAGCTTATGAATAGCTATAAAGACATCCTTAAAACAGAGAAAGATGTATTTACATATTTGAAACAGCCACAGCCAAAATCTAAGGTGGTCAATGCCAAGATTGAAAATGTTACTAAGAAGTATGAACAGTTCAACAAAGATACTACGGCCTATGCCAACATGTTAAGAGCAGTCGAACAAGAGAAGACGAAAATGACAGATATCTTGAACGGTAAATAAGTGCTGCTATTACATTTTTGATATATAACAGGTTCATCGTTTACTATAACACAGCGTGAAATAATCCTTATTTCATGCTCTTTATATTGTCACAAACTTTTTCTTTAACAGTAATACAATTTTGTGATATTATGAACTTGTAACGTATAAAAACTAGAAAGGTTTGGTGAATTGAATGGCTCCGAAAAAGCAAGCTCCATTCGATGCAGTTTCGACTCTACAAGAGATCGAATCAAAATTTGAAGTAGTACAAGTATTAGATTTAGATGGCAATGTCGTTAATAAAGACTTTATGCCTGACTTAACGGATGAACAATTGGTTGAATTAATGGAGAGAATGGTCTGGACGCGTGTATTAGATCAACGTTCTATCTCTCTTAACCGCCAAGGACGTTTAGGATTCTATGCGCCGACTGCGGGTCAGGAAGCTTCTCAATTAGCTTCTCATTATGCTTTAGAGAAACAAGATTACATTTTACCGGGTTACCGTGACGTACCACAATTAATCTGGCACGGTTTACCACTTACAAAAGCTTTCTTATGGTCACGTGGACACTTTGTTGGGTCTCAAATGCCTGAAGGAATGAACGCTTTAGCACCACAAATCATCATCGGTGCACAATATGTTCAGACTGCAGGGGTAGCACTTGGTCTTAAGAAACGTGGTCAAGATGCAGTAGCAATTACTTATACAGGTGACGGTGGTTCTTCACAAGGTGACTTCTATGAAGGTATCAACTTCGCATCAGCATTTAAAGCACCTGCAATCTTCGTTATCCAAAATAATAACTATGCAATCTCAACACCACGTAGCAAACAAACAGCTGCGAAAACATTAGCACAAAAAGCAGTAGCGGTCGGTATCCCTGGTATCGTTGTTGATGGTATGGATGCTTTAGCAGTATATCAAGCAACGAAAGAAGCGCGTGACCGTGCAGTTGCTGGTGAAGGTCCAACATTAATCGAAACAATCACTTACCGTTATGGTCCACATACGATGGCTGGTGATGATCCTACACGTTACAGAACTTCAGATGAAGATGACGAGTGGGTGAAAAAAGATCCATTAGTACGTTTCCGTAAATTCTTAGAAGCAAAAGGATTATGGTCTGAAGAGAAAGAAAATGAAGTAATGGACAGAGCGAAAGAAGACATTAAAAACGCGATTAAAGAAGCGGATGCGACACCAAAACAAACTGTGACGCAATTAATGGAGATTATGTACTCTGATAACGTTCCTCAAAATATTAAGGAACAGATGGAAATTTATAAAGAGAAGGAGTCGAAATAAGTCATGGCACAAATGACAATGATTCAAGCGATTACAAATGCGCTTCAAACAGAACTAAAAAATGACGAAAACGTATTAGTTTTCGGAGAAGACGTTGGTGTCAACGGTGGGGTATTCCGTGCGACTGAAGGACTTCAAAAAGAATTCGGTGAAGATCGTGTATTCGATACACCACTTGCTGAGTCTGGTATCGGTGGTTTAGCGGTAGGTTTATCATTAACTGGTTTCCGTCCAGTAATGGAAATTCAGTTCTTCGGATTCGTATTCGAAGTATTCGATTCAATTGCAGCACAATTATCTCGTCAACACTTCCGTTCAGGTGGAACAAAAACTGCACCAGTTGTTATCCGTTCACCATTTGGTGGTGGGGTACATACACCAGAACTTCATGCAGATAACTTAGAAGGTCTAATGGCGCAAACACCTGGTGTTAAAGTTGTTATCCCATCAAACCCATATGATGCTAAAGGATTATTAATTTCAGCAATTCGTGATAACGATCCTGTTGTTTACTTAGAGCATATGAAATTATACCGTTCATTCCGTGAAGAAGTACCTGAAGAAGAGTATACGGTTGAAATCGGTAAAGCAGCAGTGAAACAAGAGGGTACTGATTTATCAATCATTACTTATGGTGCAATGGTTCAAGAATCTATGAAAGCAGCAGAAACGTTAGCGAAAGATGGACATTCAGTAGAGGTCATCGACTTACGTACTGTTCAACCACTTGATATTGAAACAATCGTTGCTTCAGTTGAGAAGACTGGTCGCGTTGTTGTTGTTCAAGAAGCGCAAAGACAAGCGGGTGTTGGTGCGAATGTCGTATCTGAAATTTCAGAGCGTGCGATTTTAAGCCTGGAAGCACCTATTGGACGTGTATCAGCCCCTGATACTGCTTATCCATTTACTCAAGCAGAAAACGTTTGGTTACCAAACAAAGAAGATATTATCGCAGTAGCGAAAAAGACGTTAGAATTCTAATCTAGAAGATAAACGTGTAAAATGAAAAGTAGCATCACGATGTTACTTTTCATTCATTTATTTTAATTCTTAATTCTTTAGGAGGAATTTATTGTGGCATTTGAATTTAAGTTACCTGCCCTTGGTGAAGGGATATTTGAAGGTGAAATCGTAAAGTGGTTCGTTAAGTCTGGCGACGAAGTACAAGAAGACGATATTTTGTTAGAAGTACAAAGTGATAAATCTGTAGTAGAAATTCCATCTCCAGTAACAGGAAAGATCAATACGATCGTGGCTGAAGAAGGAACTGTAGCAAATCTAGGTGAGGTTATCGTAACAATCGATTCTGATGACGCACACGCACAAAATGATGCTTCAGAATCAAAAGAAGAACCAAAAGAGGAAGCACAAGCTGAAACTACGGAAGCGCCTAAAGCAGAAGCACAAGCACCTGCACAAGACGTTGAAGTTGACGAAAACCGCCGTGTTATCGCAATGCCTTCAGTACGTAAATTAGCCCGTGATAAAGGGGTTAACATTAAAGCTGTTCAGGGTACTGGTAAAAACGGTCGTGTCTTAAAAGACGACGTTCTAGCGTATGCTGAAGGTGGACAAACAACTGCAAGTACACCTGAAGCACCAGCTCAAGAAACACCAGCACAAGCAGCACCTCAACCAGTTGCAGCACCAGAAGGTGACTTCCCAGAAACACGCGAGAAAATTCCGGCAATGCGTCGTGCAATTGCAAAAGCAATGGTGAACTCTAAACATACTGCACCACACGTAACATTAATGGATGAAGTAGAAGTACAGGCATTATGGGATCACCGTAAGAAATTTAAAGAAGTTGCAGCTGAACAAGGTACGAAATTAACATTCTTACCATACGTTGTAAAAGCATTAGTTTCAGCACTTAAAGCATATCCTGCTTTAAACACTTCATTAGATGATGCGACTGAAGAAATTGTACACAAACATTATTACAACATTGGTATCGCTGCTGATACTGAACGCGGTCTATTAGTACCTGTTGTAAAAAATGCAGATCGTAAATCAATCTTCGCGATTTCTGATGAAATCAATGAATTAGCAGTTAAAGCACGTGATGGCAAACTTTCTCCTAGCGAAATGAAGGGTGCTTCATGTACAATAAGTAATATCGGTTCAGCTGGTGGACAATGGTTCACTCCAGTTATTAACCATCCTGAAGTTGCAATTTTAGGTATTGGTCGTATCGCGCAAAAACCAATCGTTAAAGATGGAGAAATTGTTGCAGCACCAGTTCTTGCATTATCATTAAGTTTCGACCACCGTCAAATCGATGGCGCAACTGGACAAAGTGCAATGAACCATATTAAACGCTTGTTAAATAATCCAGAATTATTATTAATGGAGGGGTAAACAGATGGTAGTTGGAGATTTTCCTATTGAAACAGATACTATTGTAATTGGAGCAGGTCCTGGTGGATATGTTGCAGCGATTCGTGCAGCACAATTAGGACAAAAAGTAACAATCGTAGAAAAAGGAAACTTAGGGGGCGTTTGTTTAAACGTAGGTTGTATTCCTTCAAAAGCAATGCTTTCAGCTTCTCATAAATACGAAACAGCGAAACATTCTGAAGAATATGGAATTAAAGCTGAAAACGTAACTTTAGATTTCTCTAAAGTTCAAGAATTCAAAAACAGTGTTGTTAATCGTTTAACTGGTGGCGTTGGTTCTTTACTTAAAGGCCGCAAAGTTGAAATCGTTCAAGGTGAAGCTTACTTCGTAGACCAAAACAACTTGAAAGTGATGACTGAAAAAGCTTCTCAGACTTACACATTCAAGAATGCGATTATCGCAACAGGTTCACGTCCAATCGAAATTCCAAACTTCAAATTCAACAAACGTGTTATCGATTCAACAGGTGCATTAGCACTTCCTGAAGTACCAGAACACTTAGTTGTTGTAGGTGGCGGATATATTGGTTCTGAATTAGGAACAGCTTACGCTAACTTCGGTTCAAAAGTTACAATTTTAGAAGGCGCTAAAGATATTTTAGGCGGATTCGAAAAACAAATGACACAAGTTGTTAAAAAAGGTCTTAAAGCTAAAGGTGTTGAAATCGTTACTGAAGCAATGGCGAAGTCAGCTGAAGAATCAGAAAACGGTGTTAAAGTCACTTATGAAGCTAAAGGCGAAACACATACAATCGAAGCGGACTACTGTTTAGTAACTGTAGGTCGTCGTCCAAATACTGATGAATTAGGTTTAGAAGGTTTAGGCATTAAAATGACTGATCGTGGTATCATTGAAGTTGACGCTCAAAGCCGTACTTCAGTTGAGAACATCTACGCAATCGGTGACATCGTTGCTGGACCACCACTTGCACACAAAGCTTCTTATGAAGGTAAAGTTGCAGCTGAAGCTATTTCAGGTGAAAAATCAGAAGTAGATTACTTAGGTATTCCTGCTGTATGTTTCACTGAACCTGAATTAGCGACAGTTGGTTACACTGAAGCAATGGCTAAAGAAGAAGGATTAGACTTTAAAGCGTCTAAATTCCCTTACGCTGCAAATGGCCGTGCATTATCAATCGGTGAGACTGACGGTTTCTTAAAACTCATCACACTTAAAGAAGACGGATTATTAATCGGTGCGCAAGTTGCCGGTGCTGGTGCATCTGACCTCATCGCGGAACTTGGTTTAGCAATTGAAACGGGCATGACTGCAGAAGATATTGCATTAACAATCCACGCTCACCCAACATTAGGTGAAATTACGATGGAAGCAGCAGAAGTTGCAATGGGTCACCCAATTCACACAATGTAATAAACTTTACAATTTCAAAGTACTATTCATATTATATGAATAGTACTTTTTTTATGGAGGAATGTATATGAACTATAGTTATCCAATCGATACAGAATGGTCACAAGATGAGATTATAGATGTTGTTAATTTTTTGAGCTTGATTGAAGATGCGTATGAACGTAGTGTGAATACCGAAGATTTTCTGACGCTTTATCGCGCTTTTAAACAAGTGGTACCGATGAAGTCGGAGGAGAATCGTATCTTAAAGTCCTTTGAACAAGTATCGACGTATTCTGGCTATCATGCTGTTAAGCGTGCACAACAAGCGAAAGAAAATAACGAAAAAGTATTTTCAATGAAGTAAATTTTTAATGAATATTGAAATGTACATCGATTTTTGATACATTTAATACATTATTAAACTATTTGTTTATAATTATTAAACTAAGGTGTGAATGTATGGATATCGGAAAAAAGATAAAAGATTTAAGGCGCCAGAAGAATTTGACACAAGAAGAGCTTGGCGAACGTACAGATCTCTCAAAAGGATATATTTCACAGCTGGAACGCAATCTATGTTCCCCTTCAATGGAAACATTCTTTAATATTTTGGAGGTCCTGGGCTCTAAGCCAAAAGATTTCTTCAGTGAACAGCAATATGAGCAGCGTATTCATTATCCAAAGTCAGAACAGACAATCTATGATGAGTATGATGATGGCTACATGATTAACTGGCTCGTTCCAGATTCTAATGAATTTGATATGGAACCGGTCATTATAACGATTGAACCCGGTAAGAAGTATAAAAAGTTTTTACCAAGCATGTCAGATAGTTTTATCTATGTGTTACAGGGTGAAGCGAGTATTCATATCGGTAGAAGAGATTATCATGCGCAATGTGGGGAATCGTTCTATTTTAAGGCGAACGAATCCCATCAATTATTTAATCGAACAGACAAAGTGGCACGCGTACTGATTGTGGCGACAGAGTCTTACTTATAGAGGTGAACAATGAAACAATTTATTCAGTTTAACCATGTGACAAAGGCATATGGAGACAATACGATTCTTAACGATATCAGCTTTGAAATTGAAAAGGGTAAGTTTTATACATTGCTTGGACCATCGGGTTGTGGGAAGACGACGATATTACGTCTGATTGCCGGCTTTGAGAAGGCATCAAGTGGCGATATATACTTTGATGAAGCGCGTATCAATGATGTACCGCCGAATAAGCGTAAAGTGAATACCGTCTTTCAGGACTACGCCTTATTTCCGCATTTAAATGTGTTTGAAAATGTGGCGTATGGTCTACGTATCAAGAAAGAAAATGAAGACAGCATTAAAACGAAGGTCCGAGAGGCGCTACAGCTTGTAAAACTTGCAGATTTTGAAAACCGTGATATTAAGGATATGAGTGGTGGACAACGTCAGCGTGTCGCGATTGCACGTGCCATCGTTAATGACCCGGAAGTGATATTACTTGATGAACCGTTAAGTGCCCTTGACTTAAAACTCAGAACAGAGATGCAGTATGAACTGCGAGAAATTCAAAATCGTCTCGGTAAAACCTTTATCTTTGTTACACATGACCAGGAAGAGGCGCTTGCAATGAGCGATTATATCTTTGTAATGAATAAGGGTAAAATTGAACAAAGTGGTACACCACTGGATATCTATGATGAACCTGTGAACCGTTATGTGGCGGACTTTATCGGAGAATCAAACATTGTAGACGGTATCATGGTCAAAGATTACGTCGTTGAGATGTACGGCAAGCGCTTTGCATGTGTCGATAAAGGATTTAAACCAGATGCAAAGGTGGACATTGTAATACGTCCAGAAGATATCGAAATCACTGCACCTGAAATGGGTAAAATTCATGCGCTTGTAGACTCTACACTGTTCCGTGGTGTGCATTACGAAATCTGCTGTATTGACGAAGCAGGAAATGAATGGATTATTCAGTCGACGAAACCAGCGACACCGGGTGAACGTGTAGGACTTACATTTACCGAGGAAGCAATACATATTATGCTGCCTGGTGAGACAGAAGAAGAATTCGATCGTCGTATTGAATCATACGAGGTGTAGTATGCAAAGAGCGAAAAACTTTTTCTTAGTCCCTTACATGCTCTGGATTATTCTGTTTATCGTAATGCCGCTCGTTATGATATTTTATACGTCGTTTACGAATCACGATGGGCAGTTTACATTTGAGAACTACCAGTCTTTTTTGACGCCGACATATTTAAAGATGACACTATCTTCCTTTATTTATGCATCGATTATTACCTTATTTTGCTTAATTATTGCATACCCGATTGCGCTCGTCTTAAAGCAGGCGAAACATAAGCAGCTATGGTTGCTGATCATTATCTTACCGACTTGGATCAATCTGTTATTAAAGACGTATGCGTTCATCGGTATATTCAGTAAACAAGGCACTATTAATGATGTGCTGCACTTCTTACATCTACCTGCAGCAAATCTGCTGTTTACAGATACAGCATTTATCTTTGTATCTATCTATATCTATATACCATTTATGATACTACCGATCTTTAATAGTATGAATGAAATTCCGGACAATTTAATCCAGGCATCACGCGATCTCGGTGCATCCGAGTGGATGACCTTTCGAAAGATCATCATGCCCTTATCACTTGAAGGGGTGAAAACAGGGATACAAGTTACATTTATCCCGGCTTTAAGCTTGTTCATGATTACCCGTCTGATTGCAGGGAATAAGGTTGTCAACTTAGGGACAGCAATTGAAGAACAGTTTTTAGTGACACAGAACTACGGAATGGGTTCGACGATTGCCGTATTCTTAATTTTAGCGATGGCATTTGTGATGATCATCACGAAATCTAAAAACGAAAGCGAGGATATAAAATGAAACTAAGAGGTAAATTATTTTTAGCGGTCGCACTTTTCATTTTATATTTCCCAATCTTCTATTTAATGTTTTATTCCTTTAATTCTGCTGGCAATATGAATCATTTTGAATCCTTTACGTTAGATCATTACAAGGCAGTGTTTGAGAATAAGCGCCTACTCGTTATTATCGTGAATACACTCGCTGTGGCACTTATTGCAGCAAGCATCTCTACAGTGATTGGTATCTGTGGGGCTATTGCGATACACTATATGCGCAATAAGAAGATTAAAATTGGACTATTGACATTAAACAATATATTGATGGTAAGTTCTGATGTAGTGATCGGGTCTTCGTTTTTAATCTTATTTACTGCGATTGGTCACTTTACAGGGCTTGGGCTTGGATTCTGGTCTGTACTTATATCACATATCGCATTCTGTGTGCCCATCGTGGTGCTGCTCGTATTACCAAAACTATATGATTTAAATACATCTCTTATTAATGCGAGCTATGACTTAGGTGCGAGCACATGGCAGACGATCAAAAATGTCATTATCCCGCATATACTCCCTGGTGCACTTGCTGGATTCTTTATGGCACTGACTTATAGTCTGGATGACTTTACAGTCAGTTTCTTCGTCACTGGAAATGGCTTTAGCGTATTATCTGTTGAAATCTACTCGATGGCACGTAAAGGCATTTCAATGGAAATCAATGCGATCAGCACATTAATGTTCTTAGTCGTGATGACAATCATTGCTATTTACTACGTATTAACAACAAATGCAGATAAGAAGAAGTTAAAGGCAGGTGCAAAATCATGAAACAACTGATGCAGCTAATCTTCATCTCACTTGCAGTTGCCGTATTATTATTATTCTCAAGCCGCTTTATCAATCCACCGCCATCAGGTGGAAAAGGGAATGTCCTCTATGTGTATAACTGGGGCGAATATATCGATCCTGATCTGCTTAAAAAGTTTGAGAAGGAAAAAGGGATTCGTGTCGTACTAGAGACGTTTGATTCCAATGAAGCGATGCTCGCAAAGATTAAGAATGGGGGGACAAGCTATGATATTGCTGTCCCTAGTGAATATGCGATTCAGAAGATGAAAAATGAAAAGTTATTGCTGCCCATCGATCATAATAAAATACCAAATCTAAAAAATATTAATAAAGATTTTATGGATCTCCCTTTTGATAAGAAAAATAAATACTCTATCCCATATTTCTGGGGTACTGTAGGCATTCTATACAATCCGGACACAACGAAAGACATTGATTTTTCGAGCTGGGATAGTTTATGGGATAAGCGCCTGAAAGACGACGTTCTTATTGTTGACGGTGCCCGTGAAGCACTTGGATTAGCGCTGAATAGTATGGGGGAATCTTTAAATGAGACTGACCCTGATAAATTACTTAAGGCTGAGCAGAAGCTTGAGAAACTTGCACCGAATGTAAAAGGTGTTGTAGCAGATGAAATTAATACGATGATGGTACAAAAAGAAGCGGATGTTGCGGTTGTATGGAGTGGCATGGGTGCTGATATCATGACAGAAAATGAAAATCTGGACTTTATTGTACCAAAAGAAGGATCGAATCTATGGTTCGATAATATCGTCATCCCAAAAACGGCACAAAATATTGAAGGGGCACATGAATTTATTAACTTTCTGCTTGATGCACAAAATGCAAAAAAGAATACGGAGTGGGTCGGATATGCGACACCAAATAATGCGGCTTTAAGATTACTGGATAAAGAAACACGAGAAGATGAACGATTCTATCCAAATAAAGCAGTGCAGGAGAAGCTGGAAGTATATGAGGACCTTGGTTATGAAAATATAAAAAGATATAACGAACTCTTCCTTAAATTTAAGATGTCTTTGAGATAAGCGTATGTTGATTTCAGCCAATTTCAATATTTATGCATAAAATTTATTTGTGAGGGTACTATATAAGAAATATGTTTGAAGGAGATGGATATATGAGTCGTAGAGAATATACTCAAACAGTACAACCCGTAAGTCGAGTTCCTGAAAAAATCTTTGGGTGGTTAGCATGGTTACCACTATTAGCACTTTCATTATTTGGTCTTTATCAATTACTAGTTAACGGGAACAACCCAGAATTCATTCAGGCAATGAAAGATGGATTGAATGAAGAGATGCAGAAAAATAACCAAATGGCAGATGCCTTTAACCAAATGGGATTAACAGTTGAAGAAGCTGTACCATTATTTGTTAAGAGTTTCTGGTATTTCTTAGCTTATTCTTTAATCCCAATTATTTTAGGGTTAATCGGATTACTTAAAATGAAGAAGAGAATCTTTGCAGGAATAATGTTATTGCTTGCTGGATTGTTTACAACACCATTCTTCTTTACATTCATCTTAGGATTTATTCCATTATTCTTCTTTATTTCAGCAATACTTTTATTTGCGCGTAAAGATAAAGTAATTAAGAATAATGACTATTATGAAGACCCTGCACATGTTGAGCGTGAACAGCACGCTGCACCATCACATGTTGAACGCGATGCTCGTATCGAAGAAGAAAAGGATTTCACTTATGATGCAGACGACAAGCATGACGATGTCGTGGTAGATGATGTAGAACGTTCTACAGTTCGTGAAGACAGAGTAGATACACATTTCGATAACAATATCGATAGTGATTCAGATCGTGTAACTTACGTTGATAAAACAAAAGATGCAGTCGATGAACGTCGAGACAACTATAACAATAGAAGATAAGTAAAACTTAAGACCAATATAAAAACCAGAAACGATTGTTTCTGGTTTTTACTATGAGGACAGGATTACCTGTCCTTTTATTTTTTTAAGAGTAATGAACCGATTGAAAGTGCTGCGCCACCAAGCGCTGCAATCCCAACGTACTTTGAATTTGAAGTGCCGTGTCGCACTTCATCACGCTTAGATTTACTCGGAAGTTCTGTGTGATGTGCATGCGCTACATCACCCGTATTTGTATGTACAGGGTCAACGATGCCCTGCTCCTGTTTCAGCTGCTGGAAGGATGTACCGAAACCCTTAACAAACTTTGTCAGTACGATAGAACCTTCAACGAAATCTTTATTTGTTAATACTTTAAGTAATCCGGTCCACCCAAGTGGTGTGCTTTGATTATATTCAGTCGATAATTTCAGACCTTTATTGAACTTCAAGATCATCGGTTCGATATCATTGAAGTTAAACTTACCTAATCCTTGGACGAGTAAGAGTGCGTTACGAATCGCCTGGTCACTTTCAGTTTCATTGATGGCCTTTAACACACGCGTTAATATCGGATCGCTTTGAGAGAGCGCAGCATTGGCTGCATTTAATGCTTCATGCTCATCGAGCTGTTCGAGTAAACGGAATAATTTAAGTAACGTATCTTTATGCTGGATCAGCTGATCTTCTAATTCACGTAATTTCTTTTGTCGGAGTGCTTCAATATCTACTTCAGTCGGTTTAATTACACGTGTTGGTTGTGCCATTATCTATCACCTCTCATTTTAACGATATCGCCTGGATACACATAGTCATCTCGTCTCCATTTCGCTTCAACGTTAACGCCCATTTGTGGTACACGGTTCCCGAAGCGGAAGTTATTTTCTGGTAATGGTGATTTGTTGCCTTTATCTAAGATGATAAGCTTTGCCTTTGTTTCTTTGTAAGCTGGTGTTGATGTGTCTTTATCTGCGATAGAGCTTGAGAGCAGGTTAATCGCTGCATCGCCATTATCGTTCATCGGTAAGTAAACTTCTTTGCCGAATACACGGTCAGTAATTAATGCGCGTACATCAACCTTGCCGTAGGGTGACTGTAAGCGTACGAGGTTACCTGTTTGAATACCACGTTCGTCTGCAAGTTCCTGAGAAATTTCTAAGAATGCATCCGGTGTTTCCATTGCAAGACCTTTAACTCGATATGTCATATTACCTTCATGGAAATGCTCAAGCAATCGTCCGTTGTTAACATGAATATCATATTGTGCTTCATATTCAGTCGGCTCTGTCCAGTCAACAGGGAAGAAGTTCGCTTTCTTATCATCAAATGGGAAGCCTTCTGTAAATAATAATGGAGAATCTGTGCCGTCTTCTTTAACTGGCCATTGTAAGCTATTGAACCCTTCTAGTCGGTCATAAGATACACCTGAGTATATTGGTGTTAATGACGCGATTTCATCCATTACGTCACCTGGATGCGCATAATCCCAGTCTGCGCCCATATGCTGTGCAATCTCCTGAATAATCTTCCAGTCTGGTTTCGTACCTTCTAAAGGTTCCATTACTTGATAGAGACGCTGAATACGACGCTCTGTATTCGAGAATGTTCCTTCTTTTTCGAAACTTGGTGCTGCAGGTAGAATAACATCTGCATATTCAGCAGTTTTTGAGAAGAAGATGTCTTGTACAACGAAGAATTTCAGCTTTTCAAATCCTTCGCGGACGTAGTTGATGTTCGAATCAACGATACCCATATCTTCACCTTTTAAGTATAATACATCAAGCTCATCCGCATGCATTGCATCTACCATCTGGTGGTTATTCTGACCGACATTAGGGTTTAATGCTACACCCCATGCTTTGCTGAATTTTTCAAGCACCGCTTTGTCTGCAATCTTTTGGTAACCAGGAAGATGTGTTGGCATGCTTCCCATATCTGAAGCCCCTTGAACATTGTTGTGACCACGTAATGGATAAGATCCTGCACCTGGTTTCATATAGTTACCTGTTACTAGCAATAGGTTAGAGATCGCAGTAGAAGTATCACTACCCCCACGTTGCTGAGTCACACCCATCGCCCACATAACGGCTGTCGTTTTTGCTTCATGGATCATTTCTGCAATCTTGATAATTTCTTCTTTTGACATGCCAGTATGTTCTACAGCATAATCGATTGTGTATTTCTGTAGTCCTTCAACGAGGGCAGTGTAGTTGTTCACATGCTTATCGATGAATGCCTGGTCCTGCCAGTTATTGTCGATAATATATTTCGTTACTGCATTTAACCACACTAAGTCACTACCTGGATTCGGACGCACGAACATATCAGCACGTTCTGCCAGCTCATGTTTACGGATATCTGCTACAAGTAATTTAGAGCCGTGTAATTTCTGAGCACTCTTTACGCGCGTTGCGATAACAGGATGTGCTTCAGCTGTGTTTGTTCCGAGTCCAATAATCAGTTCTGCACGTGCGATATCTGTAATCGAACCTGAGTCTCCTCCGTAACCAACCGTACGCCATAATCCCATCGTTGCAGGAGACTGACAGTAACGTGAACAGTTATCTACGTTGTTCGTACCTACGACTTGACGGGCAAGCTTCTGCATTAAGTACGATTCTTCATTTGTACACTTAGAAGAAGTGATGAACGCTAATCTTTCAGGACCACGCGTAGCAATCGTCTCTTTAAATTTAGAAGAGATTAAGTCGAGTGCTTCTTCCCAGGTCGCTTCTCTAAAGCCATCCGCTTCACGAATTAATGGCTTCGTTAGACGTTCACCTGAATTTACGAAATCCCAGCCGAATTTACCTTTAACACATGTAGAAATCTGGTTCGCCGGTGCTTCAGGGCTTGGTTCTACTTTCAGCACTTCGCGACCTTTCGTCCATACTTCGAAAGAACATCCGACACCACAGTACGTACAAACTGTCTTAGTCTTCTTGATTCTATCCTTACGCATCTCTGCCTCAACGTCTGAGATAGCCATAAGCGGTGTGTACCCTGTTTCTACTGCTTTCGTAACTTCTACAGCCGGACGGAATGCGTCCTTAAGCATACCAGTTAAGAAACCAGCTTCACCAACCATGCCAACTTCCATCATTGCATTACATGGGCATACGGTAGAGCAGTGACCACAGTTGACACAAGAGGAATCATCGATATTTAAGTCCGTATTCCCATCCCAGATGACACGTGGACGTTCTAATTCCCAGTCAATCATCAATGTTTCATTGACCTGTACATTCTGACAGGCTTGCACACAGCGACCACAAAGTATACATTGATCTGGATCATAACGGTAGAACTTACCGATATTCTTTGGTGCGCCTTTAGGAGACTGGGCAGTAGCCTGATGATCTATCTTTAAATTCTTAACGGTATTATGTACTGTACAGTTTCCATTGTTAAAATCACATACTGTACAATAAAGTTCATGATTACGTAATATTCTGTCCATCGCAATCATCTGTGCTTCAAATGCTTCACTTGATCCTGTCTTGACAATGTCCCCGTCTTTAAGCTGTGTACTACATGAACGTACGAGCTCACCATTGACTTCAACGATACATGCATCACATGTTTCGATTGCACCAAGATCGGGGTGATAGCATAGTGCTGGAACATCAATGCCCTTAAACCTTAAGTAGTCGAGAATGCTTACATTGTTCGGAACTTCCATCGGTTTGCCGTTCAGCGTAATACTGACCGTTTGTGATGTTACATCATTCATAAAATTACCCCACTTCATATTTATTTTAAAAAATATATGCCCTAACCTAATTATAAATTATCTGAGTATTATTGCAATTTTATTATTGAATTGATTTCAGTAATGAATAGAAATAAAACAGATAAAAATATGAGACGAGAACAAATGATGCGTAATCATCTGCCCTCATCTCATACGTATTAAATATATAAAGGAAGTAATTTAAAAAACGTATCTTCTACCGCTGCTAAAAACTTTTTATCTGACATCAATCCATCATCATCAGGTAAGAATACTTTGCCGAATAATAGTTCTCCTTTTTTTACATTGATGAGACGATCGATATAACGTTTCAGCGCATCTTCATCTAGTGAATGAACTGCTTCATATGTCTTTTTCATATGATCGCCCTTAATGATAAAATCACGATCAAGTGCTAATATGTCATTAACTTGCTGCTGCCACTTTGCCGCCATGCGCTCTTTTTCAGGGGATTCATAGATAATACCAAAGAGTACGAAAACGTGGTCATCGAAGAGTCCAATCTGGAAGTGGGGCAGCATCTTGTAACCGCGTTTGTTTGTTGAAAATGCAACCCATGTATCGTTAGGTGGATTCGTTTTACGACGCAGATGTTTCGCTACATGTGGATAGAATGTTTCATCTGTATGCTGAGATAAATAGCTGCTAAAATATTCACTAAGTGCTTCTAGCTTCGGACGCGTTGTTTCGATCAATGCTTCCATACGCGGCTCTAAGCCTTCCACGTTAAAGACATTGAAATCTTTTGAAGTAAAATGATATTTTGCCATAGTTCACTCACCTTTTTCTTTTATATATACTATTATATACATAAAGTTGAAACAATTTTGCTTATGTTTAAGATATTGTATAATGATCCTAGGAGGAGATGCTATGGAATTATTTGAATTTATGAAACAGATTGTTTATCAGGCTGGCAGTAATATTAGAGCTCAACTTAATCAGCCGTTATTAATAGAAACGAAATCAAATCCAAATGATCTTGTCACGAATATGGATAAAGAAACCGAACAGCTGCTGTATGATGCAATAATGCAAGCTTACCCAATGCACCATATTATCGGTGAAGAAGGAAGCGGTACAGATATTACCTCTATGGAAGGTACGGTATGGATTATCGATCCGATTGATGGTACTTTGAACTTTGTACATCAGCAGGAAAACTTTGCGATTTCTGTCGGTGTATTTGTTGATGGGAAGAAGTATGCGGGTGTCATCTATGACGTCATGCGTGACACGATGTATAGCGCACGTGCAGGACACGGAGCATACAAGAATGAAGAGCCGATAGCACCACTTATTGATAGCGAACTGCATCAATCTATCATCTCGATGAACCCGAACTGGTTAACGAAAGATTATACGAAAGACATCTATAGTGACATCGTCATCAAAGCAAGAAGTGCAAGAAGCTATGGTTCAGCAGCGTTAGATTTCGCCTATGTTGCAACAGGCAAAGTGGATGCTTATATTACGCTCAGGCTCCATCCATGGGACTTTGCCGGTGGCGCCATCATCGCTGAGGAAGTGGGGGCAGTCGTTACGAACCAGCTGAATGAACCGCTGGATATGCTCCATGCGAATTCAATTATGGTGGCAAACAAAGCGCTCCACGATGAAATTTATACACAGTATTTGAAACCACATTCAGCTGCTCTTGATAGCATCCATCAAGAGAGGTTCCATCGCCGTTAAATATAATAGGCACCTTTAGTTGTGCCGAACTTCTGGAAGTGTTTATTCAGCAGCTTCGTGAGTATAAAAGATGGGAAGTAATGCGCTGTAAATTCAGCGAAATTACGTCTCGTCAGTCTTTGTTCGGATAATATCGCTTTAAACTGTGAAATATTATGATTGAACAAGCTTTCTGAATCGATGATTGCATTACAATGTGTGCAGTAATTCAGAGATTTGAAGCGGTTGAGTGTATTCAGCGCTAAGCAGTCAGGACAGCTGACACCCTTTTTGTAGTCGGGGAGATGGATTTCATGTATTACAGAAGTATCGACTAAGACAGTGCTAATGGTGCTGTTTTTTTTTTTGAGCAGATACTCATGCGCTCAAGATAGGGTAAAATCTGATCCTTTAGCAGAATATCGCCCGGGTGACTATGGATATCAAGCATGAAGGTCTCATTGAACATCACACATTTTGTATACACGGGCAGTTGCGTTGAAGTTTCAGGCATCACATTGATAACAGAATACTTCATACAATGCAGTTCGGAAATATCGGCGTGTGTGGTATAAGTTGTGCTATTTATAAGCATACCGTCACCGTCAATATGATGTAAACCGCTATAATCATTGAACTTAAATAAATGTACTGCATTATCAGTGATAATAATCAGGTTGATATAGATATTGTGATGCGTCTGATACTGCCATATGCACTCAAAGTGTGTATGGTCAATCTGATTTAAAAGCGCCATAAAGGCATGCTCAAGCTGATAACGTTTATTCAGCTCATGTAGCTGTGCGGCGCAGTGCGTATTGGATGTACGATGGACAAGCGATTCCAGTGCAGTTAATGTATGAGGTTTGCTTAATGGTTTAACGTGCATATCAGTTCTCCTTTACGTTGATGATTTTAATATAGCGACTCAATTGGAGATATTCAAATTGCTATATTTAAAAAATTACAAAAAAATCACACTAAAATTTAAAAATTTTAGTGTGATTAATTAAAAATAGTATGAAAGATTAAAAAATAGTGTCTCAAAATTAAAAAGCGGTAAATCGATAAAAAATTTTTTTAAAGCTCACCATTTTCACGAAACTTCTTCTTGAAAGTGAAGCCTACGCCAAAAGTGGCGATAAATAATATCACTGCTATACCCATAAGTAATAAGTTACCTTCAGCAAGCCCGATACTAAAGAGGATAAGCATCAGTACTGCGAAACAAGCAAGTGCGAATTGTATAATTGTACTTTTCTTCATATAAATTTACTCCTTTTTGCTTTCTATAAATTCCATGATATATTAATATCGTATTATATGATATAATATCACAGTTACATAAAAACTGTAAGTTGATTAAGAAGGGAAAGACCACATGACTAAATTAAGAGAAGATGTACGTAATATTGCAATTATAGCCCACGTCGACCATGGGAAAACGACTTTAGTAGATGAATTATTAAAGCAATCGGGAACATTCCGTGAGAACGAGCAGGTTGATGAACGTGCAATGGATTCAAATGATATCGAAAGAGAACGTGGTATCACGATTTTAGCAAAGAATACAGCGATAGACTATAAAGGAACGCGTATCAACATTCTGGACACACCAGGACACGCCGATTTCGGTGGAGAAGTGGAACGTATCATGAAAATGGTAGATGGTGTTATTCTTGTTGTTGATGCATACGAAGGAACAATGCCACAGACGCGTTTCGTATTAAAGAAAGCGTTAGAACAAAACTTAAAGCCAGTTGTTGTAGTAAATAAAATAGATAAACCTTCAGCAAGACCTGAAGAAGTTTTAGACGAAGTATATGATTTATTTATTGAATTAGAAGCAAATGATGAGCAGCTCGATTTCCCTGTAGTGTATGCTTCAGCAATCAATGGAACTGCAAGTTTAGATGCAGCGACACAAGATGAGAACATGCAGAGCTTATACGAAACAATTATCGATTACGTCCCTGCACCGATTGATAACCGTGATGAGGATCTGCAGTTCCAGGTTGCATTACTTGATTACAATGACTATGTTGGTCGTATTGGTATCGGTCGCGTATTCCGTGGAACGATGGAAGTGGGTCAACAAGTATCATTGATTAAATTAGATGGTACAATCAAGAATTTCCGTGTGACGAAGATCTTCGGTTTCTTCGGATTAAAACGTGTTGAAATCGAAAAAGCATATGCAGGAGACTTAATCGCAGTCTCTGGTATGGAAGATATTAACGTAGGAGAAACTGTGGCGCCAGTTGACAATCCTGAAGCGTTACCTGTTCTGCGCATCGATGAGCCGACTTTACAGATGACATTCTCTGTAAATAACTCACCATTTGCAGGTAAGGAAGGGAAATTCGTTACAGCACGTAATATTCAAGACCGTCTTGAATCACAGCTTGAAACAGACGTATCATTACGTGTTGAATCTGTAGGTCCGGATAGCTGGACTGTATCTGGTCGTGGGGAACTGCATTTATCCATCTTAATCGAGAATATGCGTCGTGAAGGTTTCGAACTTCAAGTATCAAAGCCTGAAGTTATCGTAAAAGAAATCGACGGTAAGAAATATGAGCCGTATGAGCGTGTACAAATTGATGTACCGGAAGAACATACAGGTTCTGTTATAGAATCTCTTGGAGTACGTAAAGGTGAAATGGTGGATATGGTTAATGGTGGTAATGGCCATACACGTCTTATCTTTAACGTGCCTGCACGTGGACTAATTGGATACCGTACGGAATTTATGTCGATGACACGTGGTTACGGTATTTTAAACCATACCTTTGATGAATATCGTCCATTACTTAAAGGACGTATCGGTGGCCGTCGTAACGGTGTTCTTGTGTCTATCGATAAAGGGGTAGCAAGTACGTATGCCATCTTAGCGCTGGAAGACCGTGGTGTAAACTTCATGGAACCAGGAACTGAAGTATATGAAGGCATGATCGTTGGTGAAAACTCACGTGATAATGACTTAACGGTTAACATTACGAAAGTGAAAGCAGCAAACAACATTCGTTCTGCGACAAAAGAACAGACAACAACGATGAAGAAACCGAGAATCTTAACACTTGAAGAAGCGTTAGAATACTTAAACGATGATGAGTTAGTGGAAGTTACACCAGAATCTATTCGTCTAAGAAAGAAAACATTAGATAAATCGCAACGTGAAAGAGAACAGAAGAAAGCTAAAGCTGCATTACAGGAAGAAGAATAGGAGTGATTAAATGAACTTTCTTATAGGGAACGTAAGCACGGATCCTGAACAAAGAATGTCATTTCTCGCAAAACTGTTTGCAGTAGATAAAAATCCAGAAGCTGGCATGTGGTATTTACTTATCGCAATCTTTATACTAAGTGCAATCGTCTATAATCTAGGCTTTGCACGTAAGTTAAAGCTATGGCAGAATGTAGTGATCTATATCATGCTATTTTTAGGATGCATCATACTTAACTTCCTTGCGGTATTTCTACCGGTAGGGGAAAGCCTGATCATCGCAGCCATCGTTTTAGGATTATATCGCTATCGACTGCATAAAGAACGTAATCAGAAAATAGAAAACAGAGATTAGGCAGCAGCCTGATCTCTGTTTTTATGTCTATATAATTTCAATTCCCGTTACATGGGCAAGTTTCAAATTTAGTGTATCTTCCAGTAAATAGGCATCGACCATCCCGTCATCATATAGACGTTTACCATCTTTAGAAAACTGAACATAAAAATTCGGTAACGCATCTAATTGAATCTCAGCACTTTCAGTTTCGTTAGTCAGCCTTATACGTGTAGCATCCTGATGAGGCTCGGCATTCCTAATAAATGGTTCGAGGTTCATTAAGAATGTCCCTTCAAGCAGTTGCTGCTTCTTGTATTTCTTTTCTGAAACAAGTGTCGGAGGCTTTGAACCGCCTTCTAATATCTCTCGATTCCATTCATAATTATCCTGAAATGAAATGGTATCATCATCAAGTTTAATCGTTTTCTTGATTGTATCCATCTCAACTTTACGATCATCAAAGATAAAAGTTGAAGGATCCAGTGTAATATTAAAATTTACTTTTCCCTTAATTTGAATTATCATCACAATCACCCTTTCAATCATATTATGATATACATTGGTCGATTAGTAAATGCTTGATTTTTAAAGGCTCGTGCTATAGAATTTTAAAGTATAGAATATGAAATGAGGGAGTATGCTATGCAGGGGAATAATGATTACAAACAAAAGGCATATGACCAGCTTAATCAAGATGCAGACAAGATTCTGCAGCTGATTAAAGTCCAGATGGATAACTTAACGATGCCTCAATGTCCACTTTATGAGGAAGTTTTAGATACACAGATGTTCGGGTTAAGCCGTGAAGTTGATTTTGCAGTGAAGATAGGACTTGTGGACGCCGATGAAGGGAAAGCATTACTTGTGACGCTTGAGAAAGAATTATCTAAGCTCCATGATGCGTTTACCAATATTTAAGTCTAAAGCGCATGCTTTAGACTATTTTTTAGAAATGAGCGGATTTGATGAATTACTTGAAAGAATTTTTTGATTATGTTAAGCACAATACTAAATATGTGGATTTTCCGTTGCTGATTACATATGTTGTACTTACGCTTACAGGGCTTGTGATGATCTACAGTGCGAGTATGGTTGCGGCGACACGTGGGACATTGACCGGTGGTATACCTGTCAATGCAAACTATTTCTATGTTAGACAGTTGTTTGCAATTATCCTTAGCTTCGGTATCGTTTTTGTAATGACTTATTTTATGTCGATTAATCTGTTGTACAACAAGAGATTACAGCAGTTTGCAATCTTTGGTGTCATGGCGCTGCTTATTCTCACCCGAATTTTCGGACGTGAGGTCAATGGTGCGAAGAGCTGGCTGAACTTAGGATTTATGCAGCTACAGACTTCTGAGCTGCTGAAGATTGTGGTGATCATCTACCTGGCATATATCTATAACAAGAAACGTAATCTTGATAAACTGAGTACGGATATCATCGCACCACTAATTCTCGTAGGACTTTGTTCTGGTTTAGTACTGATGCAGAATGATTTCGGCTCCACAGCACTGATCCTGATGATTGTTGGCAGTATCTTCTTATATTCAGGTATTGCTATTAAGACGGTACTTAAGATGGGGGCATTAGTCGCTGTGAGTCTAGCGACCGTTACATTATTTTCTCTAGGCACGGGCCTTACAAACTTTCTCGGTGCCCATCAGAAACAGCGTTTTGAAGTACTTGCAAATCCCTTCAAAGATGAAAGTGGGGCAGGATATCACCTATCCAACTCACTGCTTGCTATCGGTAATGGGGGATTCTTCGGTAAAGGATTAGGTAACGGGGTGATGAAGCTTGGGTATCTGCCTGAGCCGCATACCGATTTCATCTTTGCCGTGATTGCTGAAGAACTGGGGCTGCTCGGTGTGATTGTCATCATCAGTCTGCTCTTTTATATTGTGTTTAAAGGGTTTGTCTATGCAGCAAGCGCGCGTACAATGTTTCATAAGCTGATCTGTGTCGGCGTATCCAGCTATATCGGAATCCAGACATTTATTAATCTCGGTGGGATCTCCGGATTAATTCCTTTAACTGGAGTGCCGTTACCATTTTTAAGTTATGGTGGATCGAGTTTGATGAGTTTATCTATTGCAATCGGATTACTGCTTATGACATCGAAGGATATTAAGCGAGATAATGAACGAAGAAAAGTATAGAAATAAATTAGAGACTGGATGATTAATGCCTTTCTCTTTTTTTCTACTACCATGTGAAAACGGTAACAATATGACGAGTTCGTGTCAATTATGGCTAAAAGCAGAATGTTCTTAACAATTATAATATAATGTATAAGAAATGAAATGAACTGAGTGGAGGCTGTATATGAAAACGATTAAGAAATTACTTGTCGCTAACCGTGGTGAAATTGCAATACGTATTTTTAGGGCTGCTACAGAACTACATATTCCGACTGTTGCAATCTATTCTAAAGAAGACAAAGGTGCACTTCACCGATATAAGGCAGATGAGGCTTATATCATTGAAGGCGCAAGTCCGTCTGATTGCTATCTTGACATTGAAGCGATTATAGAGACTGCAAAATCATGTGGTGCAAATGCAATTCATCCGGGGTATGGTTTCTTAAGTGAAAATCAGCAGTTTGCAGTGCGCTGTGCACAAGAGAATATCATCTTCATCGGTCCGGAAGTCCGTCATCTCGATATGTTTGGTGACAAGATAAAAGCACGTAATACAGCAATCCAGGCTGGACTTCCGGTGATACCCGGAACAAAGGATGCAATTAAAGGTTTAGATGAAGCGGTGCAGTTTGCACATGATAAGTATCCGGTTATGATAAAAGCACTGTCTGGTGGCGGTGGAAAGGGCATGCGTATCGTGCGCAATGCTGAAGAACTGGAAGAAGCCATTTCACGCGCACAATCAGAGGCAATGAAATCCTTTGGAAGCAGCGAAATTTATATTGAACAGTACATAGATGCGCCGAAGCATATTGAAGTTCAGATCATTGGAGATAAGTTCGGCAATATTGTTCATCTCTTTGAACGAGATTGTTCAGTACAACGTCGACACCAGAAAGTAGTTGAAGTTGCGCCATCAGTCGGATTAAGTGATACCGTAAGAATGAACATCTGCAATGCTGCGGTTGATCTGATGCAGCAGATTTCATATGTCAACGCCGGAACGGTAGAATTTTTAGTTCAGGGAGAGAATTTTTATTTTATAGAAGTAAACCCGCGTGTTCAAGTAGAACATACGATTACAGAGATGGTCACAGGGATAGATATCGTTAAGTCACAACTACTGATAGCTGATGGGGCAAAGTTAAGTGATGAACGTATCGCGATTCCACAGCAGCACGAGATTGTGACACACGGCTATGCGATTCAATGTCGAATTACGACAGAAGATCCTGCTAATAACTTTTTACCGGACACAGGTCGTATCACAGCGTATCGCTCAAGTGGCGGGTTTGGTGTGCGTCTTGACGCAGGTGATGGCTTCCAGGGCGCTGAAATCTCTCCTTACTATGATTCACTGCTCGTTAAATTGTCTACGCATGCTCTTACCTTCAAGCAGGCTGAAGAAAAGATGGTACGTTCATTAAAAGAAATGAGGATCCGCGGTATTAAGACGAACTTACAGTTCCTTCTGAACGTAGTTCAGCACCCTATGTTTACTGCAGGTAATTACAATACGCGTTTCCTGGAACTTTATCCTGAATTATTTGACATAGAAGCCCCTAAAGATAGAGGGACGAAGACGTTAGCATATATCGCTGATATTACTGTGAACGGTTTTCCGGGTATTAAAAAGACCGAGAAACCTGACTTTGAACTTCCGCTTACCAAGACCTTTAAAGCCACTGGTTTATCAGGAACGAAGCAGCTGCTTGATGAACATGGGCCATCTTATGTCAGCGACTGGATCAAAGCGCAACAAGAAGTACTGATTACTGATACAACATTTCGAGATGCGCATCAGTCATTGCTGGCAACACGTGTGCGTACTAAAGATATGCTTGCAATCGCATCACAGACCAATCATCACCTAATTGATAGCTTCTCATTAGAAATGTGGGGCGGTGCAACATTTGATGTAGCATATAACTTTCTGAAAGAAGATCCGTGGGAGAGGCTCAGAAAGTTACGAACGGCTGTACCAAACATACTATTTCAAATGCTCTTAAGAGCATCGAATGCTGTCGGTTATAAGAACTATCCAGATAACGTTGTGCAGCAGTTCATCCGAGCGGCAAGTGATAATGGTATCGATGTCTTTAGAATATTTGATTCGCTTAACTGGCTCGATCAGATGAAAGTAGCCAATGAAGCGGTACTGAATGCAGGTAAAATTTCTGAAGGGACCATCTGTTATACCGGCGATATATTAAATCCAAAGCGTTCAGATGTCTATACGCTAGACTATTATTTAAAGATGGCTAAAGCGATGGAACGAGAAGGATTCCATATCCTAGCGATAAAAGATATGGCTGGCCTGTTGAAACCTGAAGCAGCTTATATATTAATTCAGGCATTAAAAGCAGAAGTATCATTACCAATTCATCTGCATACACACGATACGAGTGGTAATGGTATTATGACGTACAATAGAGCAATCGATGCGGGTGTTGATATTATTGATACAGCGATTTCCAGTATGAGTGGACTGACAAGTCAGCCTTCGTTGAACAGTCTCTATTACAGTTTAGAAGGAAAAGACAGACAGGTACGTGCAGATATAGAAGGACTTGAAGCACTTTCACATTACTGGTCAGTGGTGCGCAAGTTCTATCATAACTTCGAAAGTGATATACAGTCACCAAACACTGAAATATACCAGCATGAAATGCCAGGAGGACAATACTCGAACATTGAACAGCAGGCGAAAAGCCTAGGTCTTGGCGATCAGTTTGAAGCGGTTAAAGATATGTATAAAAGAGTGAATATGATGTTCGGTGATATTGTTAAAGTTACACCATCTTCCAAAGTCGTCGGGGACATGGCATTATACATGGTGCAGAACAACCTTGATGAACAGACAGTTATAGAACGCGGAGAAAGCCTTGACTTCCCGGATTCCGTCGTATCCTTCTTTAAAGGAGAGATTGGACAACCGTCAAATGGCTTTCCTGAAAGATTGCAAAACGTCGTATTAAAGGGAAAAGAACCGCTTACTGTACGACCTGGGGAAGCATTAGCACATGTAGATTTCAATGAACTGCAGCAGACGCTTACAGAACGTTTTCAAGATGTCGCTGAGGAAGATGTCCTCAGTTATGCACTATATCCGAAAGTATTTGAAGTATATAAAGAGACAGAAGCGCGATATGGCAATATTTCATTGCTCGACACCCCGACATTCTTCTATGGTATGCGCAAAAGTGAAACTGTAGAAATAGATATCGATGCCGGCAAAACGCTGATTGTGAAACTACTGAGCATTGGACATGTGCATGAAGATGGATATCGTACGTTATATTTTGAACTTAACGGGATGCCAAGACAAGTACGTGTGAAAGATAATGCGGCTGAAGTAAGTGTCAATACATTACTTAAAGCAGATGCTAAGAATAACAAGCATATTGGAGCGCAGATGCCAGGTACGGTTGGAGAAATTAAAGTGTCAGCAGGAGCGCACGTTCGTGCGGGTCAAACGTTGATGATTACTGAAGCGATGAAGATGGAGACAAGTGTACAGGCGCCTGTAGATGCGGTGGTGAAACACATCCATGTAGCAACTGGAACAGCTATCCAGACAGGCGATTTGTTAGTCGAGTTTGAATAAAATAAAATAAGCGTTGGCAATGATTACATTGCCGACGCTTGTTTTTATGTGAAATCATTTATTTTGCTCTGCTAATAAGCAGGATAAAGTAACATAACAGGCCAAAGAGTAAAGTTATAAACAAGGCATGGAGTAGCGCGATGTAGAGATTAACTGCTGTAAATATCGTTAATGCACCAGTTGTTACTTGTAAACAGATTAATATGAAAGCAATCATATAACCGTATTTAATAACACGGTACTGCGCGTAGTTCTGCATAGCATGAAAGGCAACATAAGTCAGCCATATAAATAGAATGAAAGCAAGCGTTCTATGGCTCATCTGCACCCATTCATAGAAATTCTGAGGCAGTGTAAACGCACCCTTACGACAGAGCGGCCAGCTGGAGCAGGCGAGGCTTGCTTTCTCATGGCGTACGAGTGCACCACTATAGATAACAAAATAGATAAAGCTTGTGAGCCCGATCGTATGACGTCTAAGCTTCGGCTGTAATGTGAGTTTAGTTGCATCAAATTTCTGATCGACTTCAAAGATAAGCAGTGTAAGTAGAAATACAGCACTGAAGCTAATCAGTGATATTCCGAAGTGAAGCGCAAGTACAAAACCATTCTGCTGCCACATCACTGCCGCCGCACCGATCAAAGCCTGTGCAAAGATAAATCCGATGCTCATATAGCAAAGGAACTTTGTTTCTTTCTTATGACCAATATATTTTATGCTGAGTATTACAAGCCATGTCACAGATAATAATGCGAGACCTGAGACGCCACGGTGAGCAAGCTCAATCAAGGTCTCTTTCGGAATATGAGTCGGAACAAACTTTCCGTGACAAAGTGGCCAGCTACTACCACAGCCATCTGCAGATCCTGTCTTTGTTACGAGTGCACCACCAATCTGAACAAATAGCATGAGCACGGTCGTAAACAATGATAACCATTTTAAATTCTTTTCTTTTAACAACAAAAACACCTCTATCTATATTCTTAACATCTATAAATAATGTCATTTTATCTCATTTCTAAATAGTATATACTTAAGTTATAGTATATCAATCATAGGGATAAGTAAATGTGTCACATTCGTGAACAATTGAAATTACTTGTAAAAAAGAAAAATGTCACAATTTAATTTCGAAAATGTATAGAAAATGTGACAGTTTTCATATATTATTGTTATTATATGCGTTAGTATTGTAAAAGGAGGGTGAAAATGCAGAATGAACACATTTTAAAAGGTGTTAAACCAGTTGAACGGCGTCTGACTTTTAAAGATGTAAAAGCGATTGTGAAGCTTGGACTCGTACAAGGCAATTTAATACCGGCGTTTGCAGGTGCGTTTATTGCAATTATGTTAAGCGATCGTTCATTTTTAAGTAGTATACCTGAACTTTTAACGATGCTTTTCGGCACTACACTAATTATGGCAGGAAGTTGTGCACTGAATAACTTTTATGACCAGGATATTGACAGTATTATGCCAAGTAAGCAAAATCGACCATCTGTAACCGGTAAAGTTTCTACAGCTTCGATTCTACAGCTCAGTCTTGTGCTTATGGTCGTCGGAGAAATACTTTTGTTCATGATTAACATCGAGACAGGAATCATCGGATTTCTTGGCATCTTTGGCTATGTTGTCTTATATTCAGTCTGGTCTAAACGACATCTTGTGTCCAACACAGTAATAGGAAGTTTTCCAGGTGCGATTCCGCCGCTTGTTGGCTATGCAGCGATTGAACCATCTCTTAGCAGCACAGCGTGGATGCTTTTCATCATTATGTTTATATGGCAGCCTGCACATTTCTATGCGCTTGCGATTAAACGTAGTGAAGAATATGCACTTGCTAGCATACCGATGCTACCTTCAGTTAAAGGGTTTAAACGTACAAGGCTTTCCATGTTGTTTTGGGTGCTGCTTTTGTTACCGACACCATTTTTTATGCAGGAACTCGGCACGGTATTTATCGTACTTGCTTCGGTACTAAATCTAGGATGGCTGTTATTAGCGATTTCTGGATTTAAATCAAATGTTAAAGAAAATAAATGGGCAATGACAATGTTTGTTTATTCTTTAAACTATTTGATGATATTTTTTGTTATGATAGTAGTAGTTACATTAATTCAAACGATTTGATTATGAATGGTGAAAGAGGGGTTAGAATTTAATGAAGAACAATTTAAAAAATGTAAAGCTGATCGGTTTATTTTCATTAATGTTAATGACCTTAGCGGGTTGTGGTAAAAATGAACTGTCTGCTTTACGTCCTGCAGGGGAAGTTGCAAAGGATCAATTTAATTTAATGATGCTTGCGGTAGGTATTATGGTTTTCGTTATTATTGTAGTAGTAGTTATCTTTATTTTAGCTGTATTTAAATTCCGTCGCGGCAAAGTCGGTGAAGACTTTGTACCGAAAGATGTTCATGGGAACCATAAGTTAGAAGTGATCTGGACAACGATTCCAATCATCTTACTTATCATCTTAGCGATACCAACTGTTATGTTAACATTTAAACTAGCAGATACGAAAGCAATGGATAAGGTTGATGCTAAAGGTAAGAATAAAGAAATGATTGTTGATGTAACTGCAAATCTGTACTGGTGGGAATTTGAGTACCCTAACGAAGGTATCGTAACAAGTCAGGAACTTGTTGTTCCTACAGATACAAAAGTTTACTTCCGTCTGCATTCAGCTGACGTAAAACACTCATTCTGGATTCCGGCAGTGGGTGGTAAGATGGATACAAACGTTGAAAACATCAATAAATTCTACTTAGTGTTTGATGATAAGAAAGCGCAAGACGCGAAAAACATGTTCTACGGAAAATGTGCGGAATTATGCGGACCATCTCACGCATTGATGGACTTCAAAGTTAAAACAATGGATAAAGACCAGTTCAAAACTTGGGTATCTGATATGAAAGCTATCAAAAACCCTGTAGCAACAACAGATGCTAAAGAGGGCGAAAAAGTATTCAAGCAGTCTTGTCAAGGTTGTCATGCTGTAACACCAACTGGTAAAGGTGCTAAAGGTCCAAACTTAACAACATTTGGTGACCGTAACCGCGTTGCTGGTGTTATGGATCATAATGAAGAAAACCTTAAAAAATGGATCAAAGATCCTGAATCAGTAAAACCTGGTAACAAAATGACAGGTGCTTACAAAGTTTCAGATAGTGAAATTGATGCGCTAGCTAAATACTTAATGGAACGTAAAGTTGAAAAGTAGTAAATAAAGGGAGGTTACACATTTGGCTACACAAAAAAAGCGTGGTTTACTAATGGAGTACTTAACGACAGTAGACCATAAAAAAATTGCAATTCTTTATTTAATCATGGGTGGATTGTTCTTCGCCATGGGTGGTATCGAAGCGATGATCATTCGTATTCAGCTTGCAGTTCCTGAAAATGATTTCGTCTCTGCGGGATTATTCAATGAAATGATTACGATGCACGGTACTACAATGATTTTCTTGGCAGCAATGCCATTACTGTTTGCATATATGAACGCAACAGTACCGTTACAAATTGGTGCACGTGACGTTGCATTCCCATTCCTAAATGCATTAGGGTTCTGGTTATTCTTCTTCGGAGGTGTATTCTTAAACTTATCTTGGATTTTAGGTGGCGCACCAGATGCAGGGTGGACTTCATATGCTTCACTGTCACTTGCATCAGAAGGGCATGGGATTGACTTCTATGCATTAGGTTTACAAATTTCAGGTGCTGGTACTTTAATTGCAGGGATTAACTTCCTTGTTACCATTATTAATATGCGTGCTCCTGGTATGACATTTATGCGTATGCCATTAATGACTTGGACAACATTAGTTGCTTCAGCTTTAATCGTATTCGCATTCCCTCCACTGACTATCGGATTATTCTTGCTTATTTTCGATAGAATGTTTGGAACAGGATTCTTTGTAGTATCACAAGGGGGTAACACAATTATCTGGGAACACTTATTCTGGATTTTCGGTCACCCTGAAGTATACATTTTAGTATTACCAGCATTCGGTATTTTCTCTGAAATATTTGCAACATTCTCTAGAAAACGTTTGTTCGGTTATTCTGCAATGGTATTTGCAACAGTATTAATCGGTTTCTTAGGCTTCATGGTTTGGGCACACCACATGTTCACTGTAGGTCTAGGTCCAACAGCGAACGCTATTTTCGCAGTAGCGACAATGGCAATCGCCGTACCAACTGGTGTGAAGATCTTCAACTGGTTGCTTACTATCTGGGGTGGTAGTATCGAATTTACGACGCCGATGTTATATGCATTAGCGTTCATCCCTACATTCGTAATGGGTGGTGTTACTGGTGTAATGCAGGCATCAGCACCAGCTGACTATCAGTACCATGATTCATACTTTATCGTAGCGCATTTCCACTACGTAATCGTTGGTGGGGTAGTATTCGCGTTACTTGCAGGGTTGCATTTCTACTGGCCATTAATGTTCGGTAAGATGTTAAGTGAGAAATTAGGTAAAGTTTCCTTCGCACTATTCTTTATCGGTTTCCATCTAACATTCTTCCTACAACATTTCTTAGGATTAATGGGTATGCCACGTCGTGTATTCACTTACTTACCTGGTCAAGGTTATGACACATTTAACTTAATCTCTACTATCGGTGCTTTAACGATGGCCGTAGCAGTCATTATTTTATTGATAAATATTATCTTAACTACAGTGAAAGGTCCTAAAGTAGGACGTGACGCTTGGGGCGATGGCCGTACGTTAGAATGGTCATTACCAATCCCAGTACCATTTTATAACTTTGCACAAACACCACTTGTGCGTGGATTAGATGCATTTGATCTTGAGAAGAAACAAGGTAATGGTGAAATCTTACCAGCTGAGTCATTAGGTGATATTCATATGCCAAATAACTCAATCTTACCATTCGTTCAGTCATTAGGATTATTCGTTGCAGCATTTGGTGCTTTATACTTAGCAGATGGACAAAAATGGGCACTTGATGCAGTTAAAGATTTACCGGTTCAACCATGGGCTCCATTTGTATTAGTTTTAGGTTTAGCGATTACAGCAGGAGCAATGATTGCACGTTCAGTAGTTGATGATCACGGTTATCACATTACTAAAGAAGAGCTTATCGAGTACGAAAGAGGTGTTAAATAATGGCACATCATGAAGAACAGATGACGGTTGAGAGATGGCCGAGTCATCCTGAGACAGCTTCATTAGAAGGTAAGAACAAATTATTAGGATTCTGGATTTTCTTAGGTGGAGAAACAGCACTATTCGCATCATTGTTTGCAACTTATTTAGCACTTAAAGATCATGTTCCTAGCGAAGATCATCTTTTAGCGAAAGATTTATTCCATTTACCGCTTGCATTTGTAATGACGATGTTACTTTTAACTTCGTCACTTACAAGTGTGTATGCACTGTATCACATGAAGAACTATGATTTTAAAAAGATGATTACTTGGTTAATTATCACAGTACTTCTCGGGTTAGGATTCTTAGGACTTGAAATTTATGAGTTTGTTGAATATGTTCATAAAGGTCATACTTTCCGTTCAAGTGCTTTCGGTTCAGCTTTCTACTTCTTAGTAGGAACACACGGATTCCACGTTATCATCGGATTAACTTGGATTATTCTGTTAATCGTACGTAATATGAAGCGTGGTTTAAGCGTATATAATGCAGCGAAATTTAATACAGCAGCATTATACTGGCACTTTATCGACGTAGTCTGGGTATTCATCTTTACAGTAGTTTACTTGTTAGGGGTGTTAGGATAATGTCAAATGAATTAAATCATACGAAATTTAATCAAGAACGCTATGAATTCGAGAAACGTTCAAGAACAGAAGAAATGAGAATGCAGGTAACAACTTTTGCGATCATGATCTTCTTAACCTTTGTTGCTTTTGCAATGGTTGCAGCAGGATTAAGCAAAGAATTCGTTATCCCAGCAGTCTTATTACTCGCACTTATTCAAGTTATTCTTCAATTCTATTACTTTATGCATATGAAACATAAAGGACATGGAACAGCTCAGTTATTCATGTTAACTGGATTGTTTATCGCAGGTAGTTTTATTGTCATGGCACTTTACCTAACTTGGTTAGGTGACCCATTAAAATAAGAGTGAACCCGGAGCAATCCGGGTTTTTATTTTTGCCACAAATTAGTTGAAATATTGTGCTTTATTCTTCAAATTGTACGCTATAATAGAAATGAATGAAGTATAAATTTTGGAGTGATTTTATGGGTAGTATAAGTTCTATCAGGATATTCGGATTTTTAGCGAACTGGAGTCCTTTCTTTTTAGTTGCCATTATTTTCACGACTATCGTGTTTTTCTTGATAACAGGGAGATGGCGTCATGATATTCCTGGCAATCGACCGTTAAAACGTTCAGAAGCAGTTACATTTATTATATGTATGTTTTTACTGTATGCAATGAAAGGTGCGCCAGTTGACTTGCTCAGTCATATTATCTTTAGCTTCCATATGTTACAGATGGCCATCCTTTATTTACTTATAGTGCCCCTGTTATTCTTTGCGATACCGGAATATTTAATTGATTATTGTATTAAACTGCCTATTTTTGAACGTGTCTTTAATTTTCTGACGCGTCCGATTATAGCGCTGATTACGTTTAATGGACTGTTCTCAATCTATCATATTCCAGCTATACTGGATGGTTTAAAGCAGAATGCGACGTTACACTCATTGTTTACAATTCTTTTGTTTATTACTGCATTTTTTATGTGGTATCCAATATTTAATAAGACAGCGCTTGAGCGTAAGCAGCTGTCAGGTCTTGTGAAGATTGGCTATATCTTCGCAATCGGTGTACTTTTGACGCCGGCGTGTGGTCTGATTATCTTTGCCAGTCATGCAATGTATAAGACATATACAGATCCAGCGGCATGGATGAGTGCTATGAGCCTTTGTGTACCTACCGGAACTTTACAGGATATCGTTCAAAATTCGAGTATTAGTGGTCCGCAGTATTTCACAAATATGACACCAAAAGAAGATCAGCAGACCGGTGGCGTGATTATGAAGGTGCTGCAGGAAATATTCTTTGGCTTCATGCTGTTCCATGTTTTCTTTAGATGGTCAAGAGAAGAAAGAATGAGTTCTGAAGAAATAACACAGAGAAGTTTGGATGAAAAGTTACAGCAAGATGCTTATTTTAATCAATTCAGATAGGAGAAGAATATGAATTTACCAATTTTACCTACAATCAGTACGACATTTATCGTTATCAGTGCCATACTGGTAGCAATCGGATGGTTCAAAATCGCACGAAGAGATATCGAAGGACATAAGAAGACGATGCTATTAGCAGGTGCAGCGGCCCTTACATTCTTTATTATCTATGCTACTAGAACAGTGTTCATTGGAAATACAGCATTTGGCGGTCCTGATAATATCAAAAAGTACTACACGATCTTTCTGATTTTCCATATCACACTTGCAACTACCGGTGGGGTACTTGGATTAATCAACATTATTACGGGTCTTAAAGATAATTTAAAGATTCATCGTAGATTAGGACCGATTGCCTCTATTATCTGGTTCTTCACAGCGATCACAGGTGTAGCTGTATATTTACTGCTCTATGTATTCTATGAAGGCGGAGAGACAACATCGGTTATTAAAGCGATTATAGGTGGCTAAAAAAACGATCAGACACAATGGGCACTGCACCCTTACTAAGGGAGCTCAATAAAAACACTATTTTCTAGGCTGCTAATTTCCTATATTCTATAGGGG
>NZ_JBVGOY010000073.1:0-261 GCF_058188655.1 Macrococcus sp. CoH-51_TC_04 | reverse complement strand
CGAGCAACCGGGTCGATCGCTTGGAAGAAGTCCGAGTTACCGATGATATCTTGGTACAGGTCCGACGCCATCAGCACGTGCGGAGCCTTCAGGCCCCAGCGCGTCACGTTCGTCATCACGTTCGCAAACGTGTACGGCGTGAGCTGGCCCGGGATGATCGACAGCGGGTTATCGACGCCGATCAGTGCCTTAACTTGCGAGTACCACAGACGGTCTTCACCGACCATGATAGCTTCGGTAGCTTCGACATACTTCTCTTGC
>NZ_JBVGOY010000072.1:0-265 GCF_058188655.1 Macrococcus sp. CoH-51_TC_04 | reverse complement strand
ACGTGGCGGGTCATCGAGAATTATGGTCTGCTGCCCGTACCATGGAGAATCGAATCCCAGCGCTGGGATTTGGATCGATGGACCCGGCACCGGAAAGTTCAGACGCTTCGCATGCGGCACAAGCGCACCGTGGGATGAAGTGGCACCCAAGCTCGGGCTCCAGCCTTTCTATAGTGGGCCCCCGCGTCAGGAGAATACCAGCAACTTGCTGATGAGCAGACTCAAGGAGGTTGAGTCTTTGTCGGCAGTAGAATCGATGGAACAG